>CAKUJB010000006.1 GCA_934661165.1 uncultured Microbacteriaceae bacterium
TACGGCGGCACGAGCCCGGCGATCGGCACGAACCCGTTCGCGATCGCCGTGCCCCGCGCCGACGGGCCGCCGCTCGTGCTCGACTTCGCGACGGCACCCGTGACGATCGCGGAGCTGCGCGGCCGCGCCGAGCGCGGGGAATCGCTCGAGCCGGGCATCGCGCTCGACCGCGACGGCGCGCCGACGATCGACCCCGCGGAGGTCGCCGCCCTCCTCCCCGCGGGCCTCACGGCCTCCCTGCTCGGCCTCGTCGTGCAGCTGCTCGCGGGCGTCGCGGTCGGCGGCGCCTCGACGACCGACCGGGAGGGCCTCTTCGCTCGGCGCGGCGCGATGGTCCTCGCGTTCGATCCGCCGAATGCGGAGACCGCCGCGGCATGTTTCCGCCTCGTCGAGCGTTGGGCTTCGGCAGGCGGGCATGTGCCCGCCCGCCTCGACCGACTGCCGACTCGACTGACGGAGCTGCCGGCCGAACTCGAACTCGACCCCGAGACGCTCGAGGGCCTCAGGGCCCTCGCGAGCTGACCCCGACGGAAGGAACCCGAAGATGCCAGTGCAGGAACACCTCGAGGGCCTCTGGCGCGAGTGGCGCCACAAGCGCGTCGCCGAGCTGTCGCGCCCCTACGGCTGGCCGTCGCTCGTCGCGCAGCACTGGCTCCGGGAGGGCGCCGACCCCGTCGAGCTCGAGGACCTGCCGGGCACCTGGGCGGTCGTCGACGGCCGCGTCATCTTCACGCCGCCCGCCGAGGGCCCCTCCCTGTCGGTCGACGGCGAGTACCCGAGCGGGCCCGTCGAGATCGTGACGGGGCGCAACCAGAGCTACGGGCACGGCCGCAGCGTGCCGGTCTTCTTCGGCGACCGCGAGGTCGAGACGATCCCGCGGACGAACAGCGCGGGGGAGCAGATCTTCGGCGTCCGCGTGCGCGACCCGAAGGTCTCGGCGGCGAAGGACTTCTCCTCGGTCGCCGCGTACGACTACGACCCCGCCTGGCGGGTCCCCGCCGTCTTCACGCCGGCCGCGGCGCTCGACGTCGAGCAGGAGACCGTCGAGACGGGCGTGCGCGAGACGACGACCCGCATCGGCACGCTCCGCGTCGAGCTCGAGGGCCGCGCATTCGATCTCGTCGTCATCGGCAAGGAGTCGGCGACGGGCATCCACCCCGTGGTGCACCTGCGCGACGCGACGGCCGGACGCACGACGTACGGCGCCGGCCGCGTCGTCGAGGCGGCATGGGCGGACGAGGCGCGCACCCGGATCGACTGGATCGACTTCAACTACCTCGTGCCGCTGCCGTGCGCGTACACGAACTTCGTGACGTGCCCGATCCCGCCGCGCGAGAACGTCCTCGACGTCGAGATCCCCGTCGGCGAGCTCAAGCCCGCCGAGACCCTCGAGCGGCTCCTCACCTACGCCGGCTGACCGCCTACGCGAAGGTCGGGGGCCACACCGCGACGAGGAGCACCGCGGTCCAGTGGCAGAGGAACGCGAGCAGCGTGCACGCGTGGAAGATCTCGTGGAAGCCGAAGTGCTTCGGCGACGGGTTCGGCCGCTTCAGCGCGTAGACGACGGCGCCGAGCGTGTAGAGGATGCCGCCGGCGAAGACGAGGATCATCGACACCGGGATCCAGTGGAAGAAGTCGACGACGTACATGAGCGCCGCCCAGCCGAGCCCGAGGTAGAGGACGACGTAGAGCCAGCGCGGCGCCGCGAGCCAGAACACGCGGAACGCGATGCCGAGCAGCGCGACCCCCCAGACGATCGAGATGAGGATGACGCTCTGCGGGAACGGCAGCCCGAGCGTCGCGATCGGCGTGTAGGTGCCCGCGATGAGCAGGAAGATGTTCGCGTGGTCGATGCGACGCAGCACGGCCTTCACCGTCGGCGACCAGTTGAACCGGTGGTACAGGGCGGAGCCGCCGAAGAGCAGCACGGTGGTGAGGAAGAACACCGCCGACATGAGCTTGCCGAGCACCCCGTCCGCGAGGCAGACGAGCACGATGCCGAGGGCGATCGCCGCCGGCAGCGTCCCGGCGTGGATCCAGCCTCGCCAGGAGGGCTTCACCTCGGCGACCGGCTCCGTCACCCGGACCGGCAGCTCGCTCGTCGCGCTCATTCCTGGAGCATACGCCGGGGTCGGCTGGGGGAGCGCCGGGAGCCCTCAGGCTCGGCGCGGCGAGGGCGCGGTACCGTAGCCGACGTGAACGCTGAGCGCCAGGCGCGGGAGCCGCAGCCCAGCGGCCTCCTCTACCGGCTCTATCAGCGTCGGCTCCGCAAGGGCCTCGACCATGCCCGGCTGCCCGGCCACGTCGCGATGATCGTCGACGGCAACCGCCGCTGGGCGCGCGAGCGCGGACTCGACTCCACCGATCACGGCTACCGGGCGGGCGCGGGCGTCTACCGCGACGTGCTCATCTGGTGCGACGACCTCGGCATCCGCCACACGACCCTCTACCTCATGTCCGCGGACAACCTCGCGAAGCGACCCGCCGCCGAGCTCGACGGCCTCGCCGAGATCATCGGCGACCTCGCGGAGGAGCTCGCGAGCGTCCGCAACTGGCGGATCAAGCACGTCGGCTCCGCGACCGGACTGCCGCCGAGGCTCATCGAGCGATTGACGAAGGCGCAGGAGCAGACCGCGGCCGAGCCCGGGATGCAGGTCAACCTCGCCGTCGGGTACGGCGGCCGCCGCGAGATCGTCGACGCGATGCGGTCGATCGTCCGCGAGCACGGCAGCGGCGGCGGCACGATCGAGGACCTCGCCGATGTCCTCACGCCCGAGAAGATCGGCGAGCACCTCTACACGGGCGGGCAGCCCGACCCCGACCTCGTCATCCGCACCTCCGGCGAGCAGCGGCTCAGCGACTTCATGCTCTGGCAGGCCGCGCACTCCGAGTTCTACTTCGTCGAGGCGCTCGGGCCCGACTTCCGCGAGGTCGACTTCCTCCGCGCGCTGCGGGCCTACGGCGAGCGCGACCGGCGCTTCGGATCCTGAGCCGCGCATTCGTCATCGCGCGTTCACCCGCCCGTCGACGGCGAGGGCGTGTCGCGGCGCGACCGGCCGATGGGCCGGGCGTACGGTCAGGACATCGGGTCCCAACTCGGTGGCCCGGGGACGGAGCCGTACGTGGCCGAGCATCGCACGCCGCAGACCACCGCACCGCAGGGTGCAGCGAGGCCGGCGGGGGGTGAGCGAGCCGCCACCGCGCAGCGGACCTACGTCCTCGACACCTCGGTCCTGCTGTCGGACCCGAAGGCGATCTTCCGCTTCGCGGAGCACAGTGTCGTCATCCCGGTCGTCGTCATCTCGGAGCTCGAGAAGAAGCGGCACGACCCGGAGCTCGGCTACTTCGCGCGGCAGGCCCTGCGCCACCTCGACGACCTGCGCGCCGAGCACGAGCGGCTCGACTTCCCGATCGCCGTCGGCGACGGCGGCAGCCTCCGCGTCGAGCTCAACCACACGAACCAGACCGTGCTGCCCTCCGGGCTCCAGCTCGGCGACAACGACTCGCGGATCCTCGCCGTCGCGATGAACCTCGCGGGCGACGGCCTCGAGGTCACCGTCGTCTCGAAGGACCTGCCGATGCGCGTCAAGGCGGCGTCGATCGGCCTCGCCGCCGAGGAGTACCGCGCCGAGCAGGCGCCGGACAGCGGCTGGACGGGACAGGCCGACCTCTCGCTCGGCGGGCAGGACATGGCGCGGCTTTACGACGACGAGATCCTCGAGACTTCGGTCGTCGCCGGACTGCCGAGGAATACGGGGCTCGTCATCCACTCCGAGCGCGGCTCCGCGCTCGGCCGCGTCACCGCGGAGCGGACGATCTCGCTCGTCCGCGGCGACCGGGACGTCTTCGGCCTCCACGGTCGCAGCGCCGAGCAGCGCCTCGCGATCGACCTGCTCATGGACCCGTCGATCGGGATCGTGTCGCTCGGCGGTCGGGCCGGCACCGGCAAGTCGGCGCTCGCGCTGTGCGCGGGGCTCGAATCGGTGCTCGAGCAGCAGCACCATCGCCGGATCATGGTCTTCCGCCCGCTGTACGCCGTGGGCGGCCAGGAGCTCGGCTACCTGCCCGGTGACCAGGCGGAGAAGATGAACCCGTGGGCGCAGGCCGTCTTCGACACGCTCGGCTCCGTCGTCTCGCAGAACGTCCTCGACGAGGTGCTCGAGCGCGGCATCCTCGAGGTGCTGCCGCTCACGCACATCCGCGGGCGGTCGCTGCACGACGCATTCGTCATCGTCGACGAGGCGCAGTCGCTCGAGCGCAACGTGCTCCTCACGATGCTGAGCCGGATCGGGCAGAACTCGCGCGTCGTCCTCACGCACGACGTCGCGCAGCGCGACAACCTGCTCGTCGGGCGGCACGACGGCATCGCGAGCGTCATCGAGACGCTCAAGGGCCACGACATCTTCGGGCACATCACGCTGCAGCGCTCCGAGCGCTCGGCGATCGCGGCCCTCGTGAGCGAGCTCCTCGACGGGAACGAACTCGCCTGAGGTGGGCCCGGTAGTCTTGCACGGGTGACGACCTGGCTGATCCTCGCCGCCGTCGCGGCGCTCAGCGCGGTCCTGCTCTGGGGCGTCATCGCGCCGCGGAGCCAATGGCGGGTGCTCTTCGGCTGGTCTGCCCGGGACCCCGACGCGAGTGAGCCGGGCGACGGCGTGCACGGGCTGCGTCGCGCGATCTCCGCGCTCGGGCTGCTCGGCGTGCTCGCCGTCGGGGGCAGCCAGATCGCCGCGCTCGTGCTCGACCGTCCCGTCGCAGGGCCGGAGCCGACGGCCATTCAGCGGATGTGGGGCTCGCCGACGCCGATGCTCGTCGACCGCTTCGTCGTGCCGACGACGGAGGTCCCGGAGCACTACGTCGAGGGCGCGCTCGTCGGCTACCAGTCGCTCCACCGCGGCTACCCGCCGAACTACCTCGCGGAGCTGCCGCGGTTCGCGCTGCTCGGCGAGACGGTCCCGTCGGGGCTCGTCGGCAGCTCGCCGATCGACGGGTTCACGGGCTACGGCTCGGGCGATCTGCTCGTCGCGGTCGAGGGGCCGCTGTCGTGCATCCCGCGGCTCGTCGTCGCAGTCGAGTCCGAGTCGATCGTCCAGCTCGGGGTCTACTGGGGGCTGCCCGGGGCGACCGACCAGCCCCACCATGCGGGCTGCGACCTCGCCGCGCCCGTCACGCAGACGGTGCTCGTGCCCGTCCAGCTCTCGGGGGAGCTCGGCGATCGGCTCCTGGTGAGCATGGCCGGGGTGCCGATGACCGAGGTCGACGACCTGCTGCGCTGAGCCGCGATGACGCACACGGGGAGAGAGTCGACGACGGCGTCATCGACCGTCGCCGTGCCCCGCGTCGCCGTCTTCTCGGTGCTTGCCTGGGCGATCATCTCGCCGTTCTTCACGACCGCGTACGGCGGCTTCGAGCAGTCGAGGACCGGCGAGCAGTGGCTCGCGGGCTTCGGCATCGCCGTCCTCGTGCACCTGCTCCTGCTGCCGGTCTTCGTCGGCGCGGGCGCGGTCGAGGGGCGCCTCGCCTCGCGGGTCGGTCTCCGGATCGCGTGGGTCGCATTCGTCATCGTCGTCATCGCGCTCGCGCGGCCGATGACGACCTCCGCACTGCAGCTCGTCGTCGGCATCCCGCCGGTCGAGAGTCCCTGGCCGCTGCGATTCCTGCTCAACGCCGCCGCACTGACCCTCGCCCTGCTCGTCATCCACGCCGTCGTGCACATGGTGCGCCGCCGGCTCCTGGTCGGGGCGAGGCTCGACGCGGTCCTCGCCGAAAGCACGGGCGAGGCGAGCGCGACCGCCGAGTCGACCGACCGGCTGGTCGCCGAATACGAGCGCGCCGTCGCCGAGCCGGTCCGCCGGGCGCTCGACGCGGCCGTGATCCGGCCGCTCGACGCCGCGGCACAGGCGGCGTCGCTGCGTCGTCTCGCGCACGACGTCGTGCGACCGCTCAGCCATCACGTCTTCGAGACGGAGCTCGCGGTGCCGGTACCGCGAGCGGGCGGCGCTCGTCCTCGGGGCCTGCGCATCGCCGCGCGCGTGCTCCCCGCACCGGCCTGGGCGCCCGCGCTCGTCTTCGCCATCATCATGTATCCGACGCTCGTCATCGGCTACGGGCCGCTCGGTGGCCTCGTCCGGCTCGGTCCCGGCATCGCGCTCGCGCTGCTCGGCTGCCTGCTGGTCGGCCTTGTGCGGCTGTCGACGCGCCGCCGGCAGATCGCGGTGCTCATGATCGGCTACGCGATCGTCGGGCTCGGCGTCACGGCGATCTTCCTCGATGACGCCGTGCTGCCGCTGCCGCCGACCGTGATCGCGCTGCCCGACATCGTGCTCCTCACCTACTGGTGCTACATCCCCGCCGCATTCGTCCTCATCGCGATGCTCCTCGTCGTCGCCCGGAGCGAGTATGCCGAGGCGCGGGAGGGGGAGGCGGAGCTCGCGCGGCTGCTGCTCGTCAGTCAGCGGCGCGCGGCCGCGGCGCGGCTCGAGCACGCCGCGTTGCGGTCCCGGCTCGCTCGGGTGCTCCACAACCAGGTCCAGGGCGAGATCATCGCGCTCGCGCTGCGGCTCAAGCTCGGCTCGGCGGGCGAGGAGGAGGTGCAGCGTCTCCGGGAGACGATCGATGCGATGCTCGCCGACGCCGTCCTGCCGGACTCGGACGCGGACGAGCCCGTGAGCCCCGCGACGGTGGCGAGGAATGCGCAGCTCGCGATCTCCTCCTGGGCGCAGGCGATCGAGGTGCGCAGCTCCGCGACGCCAGAGGTGTGGGACTGGCTCGCGCCGCGGCCGGCGGCTGCGGCGGTCCTGCTCGATGCGGCCGTCGAGGGGCTCACGAACGCGGTGCGACACGATGAGGCACCCTCGGCGAGCGTCGAGTTCGCGAGGGTCGCCGACGGGGTGCGGCTCACGCTGCGCGCCCCGGGACGGCTGCGCGGCGCGGCGGCCGACGGGTTCGGGCTCGCCGACCTCCGGCGCCGGGGCGCGGTCGTCGGGCTCGAGCAGGACGGTCGGGAGGTCGTCCTGCGTGTCGAGGTCGTCGCGGCGTGAGCGGCCGGCCGGGCGGATCCGTCCGGGCGTCAGCTTCGGCGCGTCAGCTCGGGTGCGTCATCGACAGCACGTCGAGCTTCTCGTCGAGCTGCTCGAGGGTGAGCTCGCCGCGCTCGACGAAGCCGAGGTCGATGACCGCCTCGCGGATCGTGAGCCCCTTCGCGACCGAGTGCTTCGCGATCTTCGCCGCCGCCTCGTAGCCGATGAGCTTGTTGAGCGGCGTGACGATCGACGGCGACGCCTCGGCGAGGAATCGCGCACGCTCGAGGTTCGCGGTGAGCCCGACGATGGTCTTGTCGGCGAGGACGCGGGACGAGTTCGCGAGGAGGCGGATCGACTCGAGGAGCGCGTTGCCCATGACCGGGATCGCGACGTTGAGCTCGAAGCTGCCGCTCGCGCCGGCCCACGCGATCGTCGCGTCGTTGCCGATGACCCGGGCGGCGACCATGAGCACGGCCTCCGGGACGACGGGGTTCACCTTGCCGGGCATGATCGACGAGCCGGGCTGCAGGTCGGGGATGTGGAGCTCGCCGAGCCCCGTGTTCGGGCCCGAGCCCATCCACCGCAGGTCGTTGTTGATCTTCGTGAGGCTCACGGCGATGACGCGGAGTGCGCCCGAGGCGTCGACCAGGCCGTCGCGCGCGCCCTGCGCCTCGAAGTGGTCGAGCGCCTCCGTGATCGGCAGCCCGCTGTCGGCGGCGAGCTCCGCGATGACCTCCTGCGGGAAGCCGAGCGGGGTGTTGATCCCGGTGCCGGTCGCGGTGCCGCCGAGCGGGACCTCCGCGACACGGGGGAGGGCGGACTCGACCCGCTGGATGCCGAGCTCGATCTGCCGGGCGTACCCCGCGAATTCCTGCCCGAGGGTGACGGGGGTCGCGTCCATGAGGTGGGTGCGGCCGGACTTGACGGCGTGCTTCCAGAGCGTCGCCTTCTCGCGGAGGGCGGCGGCGAGGTGCTCGAGGGCCGGGATGAGGTCGTGGAGGAGCGCGCCCGTCGCGGCGAGGTGGACCGAGGTGGGGAAGACGTCGTTCGACGACTGCGAGGCGTTGACGTGGTCGTTCGGGTGGACGGGGCCGCCGAGCGCGTCGCTCGCAAGACGCGCGAGGACCTCGTTCATGTTCATGTTCGACGAGGTGCCGGAACCGGTCTGATAGACGTCGATCGGGAACTGGTCGTGATGGCGACCGCCGATGATCTGCTGCGCGGCGCCGACGATCGCGCCCGCGACATCCTCGGGGATGATGCCGCGTCGGCCGTTGACGATCGCCGCGGCGCGCTTGATCCGCGCGAGGGCGACGAGTTGTGCGGGCTCGAGGCCCGTGCCGGAGATCGGGAAGTTCTCGACCGCGCGCTGGGTCTGCGCCGCGTAGAGGGCGGCGGCCGGGACGAGGACCTCGCCCATCGTGTCGTGCTCGACGCGGTACTCGACGCCGTCGATGATCTGGGTGCTCACGCTGCTGGGACCTTCCGTGCTCAGTTGCCGGCGCCCGCCGGGGACGGCGCCGCTCAGACCCGGCCGACGACGGCGTCGGGCTCGACGCGCCCTGCCGCCAGGCGATAGTTCGCCCCGACCACAGCCAGCGTACCGGCCTCGACTGCCTCGCTGATCACGCGGGACTCGCGCACGAGGTCGGCGATGGTGTCGCGCAGATGCTCGCGGCCGACTGCCGAGGGGTCCGCCTCGTGCAGCGGGAGCTCGGGGTGCTCGAGGTGCACGCGATGCACGGCGGGCCACACCCGCCGCACGATGCCGCCGATGTGTGACGGGAGGGGCTCGGCGTCCGGCTTCGTCGCGGCGAGCGCCGCCGCGACCGCGCCGCAGGAGTCGTGTCCGAGGACGACGATGAGCGGAATGCGGAGGATCGCGACCGCGTACTCGAGCGTCCCGAGTACCGAGTCGGAGACGACCTGCCCGGCGTTGCGGACGACGAAGAGGTCCCCGAGACCGCGGTCGAAGATGATCTCGGCCGCGAGCCGGGAGTCGCTGCAGCCGAAGAGCGCCGCGATCGGCGCCTGCCCGTTCGCCACCGTCTCCCGATGCGCGGCGTCCTGATGGGGGTGCTGGGGCGTGCCGGCGATGAACCGCTCGTTGCCGGCGAGCATCTCCGCCCAGGCCTCGGCTGGCCGGTGCGTCACGAGGCATCCTCGGCCACGGCCGTCGCGCCGACGGCCGTGCGTGCCGCGTCGAGCCGCGTCTTCGCGCCCTGGAGCCACTCCTCGCATCGCGCGGCAAGCGCCTCGCCTCGCTCCCACAGCGCGATCGACTCCTCGAGGGTGACGGCGCCCTGCTCGAGCCGCGTCACCACCTCGACGAGCGCGTCGCGCGCCTGCTCGTAGCTGAGTTCGGCGGGGTCGGTCTGCGGGGTGTCGGCCACGGCGTCCATGCTACGCGCCGCCGCAGACGCGGCCGGGGCGGGTGGCGATTGTCCGGATCGCGTGCCGCCGAGTGCGGGTGTTTTCGGCGAGTGGGGCCCAGATCCGAGCCACGCTCGCCGAAAACATCCACACTCGACGAGCATTCGGGTGCGAGTTGCAGTTTTCGGTCCACCGAAATTATCCTCGGACGATGAGGAGTAGTCCGATCCGCGCCCGACGATGGGCCGTGCTCGGCGCCGCCCTCGCCGCGCTGCTCCTCGTCGCGGGCTGCGCGGCGGCGGCGCCTGCGGACGTCGAGTCCGCGCCGCCCGACGACGATCGCCCCGTCGTCCTCACGACCTTCACCGTCCTCGCCGACATCGCGCGCAACGTCGCCGGCGAGCACCTCCGCGTCGAGTCGCTCACGAAGGTCGGCGCGGAGATCCACGGCTACGAGCCGACGCCGGGCGACCTCGTCCGCGCGGCCGACGCCGATCTCATCCTCGACAACGGGCTGGGCCTCGAGGCGTGGTTCGCGCAGTTCGTCGCGGGGCTCGACGTGCCGCACGTCGTCGTCTCCGCGGGCATCGACCCGATCGCCATCGCGCACGGCGACGCCGCGGGCGCGCCGAACCCGCACGCGTGGATGAGCCCGATGAATGCGCGGACCTACGTCGACAACATGATCGCCGCCTTCAGCGAGCTCGCCCCGGCGCACGCCGCCGACTTCGCGGCGAACGGCGCCGCCTACCAGGCGTCGCTCCAGCAGGTGCAGGACGAGCTCCTCGCGGCGCTCGGCGAGCTGTCGGCCGGGCATCGCGCGCTCGTGACGTGCGAGGGCGCATTCTCCTATCTCGCCCGGGATGCGGGCCTCACCGAGCAGTACATCTGGGCGGTCAACGCCGAGCAGCAGGCGACCCCGCGGCAGATCGCGGCGGTCATCGACTTCGTCCGGGCGCACGAGGTCCCCGCCGTGTTCTGCGAGTCGACCGTCTCCGACCGGCCGATGCGGCAGGTCGTCGACTCGACGGACGCCGTCTACGGCGGGGTGCTCTACGTCGACTCGCTCTCCGAGTCCGATGGCCCGGTGCCGACGTACCTCGACCTCATCCGGCACGACGCCGCGACGATCATCGCGGGGCTGACGGGGAGCGCGCCATGACCGCCGCGTCCGACCCCGCGATCCGGGTCCGCGACGTCGTCGTCCGCTACGGCGAGGTGACGGCGCTCGACGGCGTCGACCTCGACGTCGCCGCGGGCCGCGTCACGGCGCTCATCGGCATGAACGGCTCCGGCAAGTCGACGCTCTTCGGTACGATCATGGGCTCGGTCCACCCCGAGCGCGGCGAGGTCCGCCTCGCCGGCCTCGACCCGACCACCGCCCGCCGTGAAGGGCTCGTCGGCTACGTCCCGCAGCACGAGGCGGTCGACTGGTCGTTCCCGGTCTCGGTCCGCGAGGTCGTCATGATGGGCCGCTACGGTCGGCAGGGACTCACCCGCCGCACCCGGCCCGCCGATCGGGCCGCCGTCGAGGAGGCGCTCGAGCGGGTCGAGCTCACCGTGCTCGCCGACCGGCAGATCGGGCGACTGTCGGGCGGGCAGCGCCGCCGCGCATTCGTCGCCCGCGGCATCGCGCAGGACGCGCGGATCCTGCTGCTCGACGAGCCGTTCGCGGGCGTCGACAAGCGCTCCGAGGCGACGATCGTCCGGCTGCTGCGCGAGCTCGCCGCCGACGGCCGCACCGTCCTCGTCTCGACGCACGACCTCCACGCCGTGCCCGAGCTCGCCGACGACGCGGTCCTGCTGCTGCGCCGCGTGCTCCACCACGGCCCCGTCGCCGAGGCCCTCACGCCCGAGCGGCTCGGCCCCGCGTTCGGCATCGACCTGACGGGCGGCGAGCGATGACGATCCTCGACCTCCTCCTCGAGCCGCTGCAGTACGACTTCATCGTGCGGGCGCTCGTCGCGACGAGCATCGCCGCCGTCGTGTGCGCGCTGCTGTCGTGCTGGCTCGTCCTCATCGGCTGGTCGCTCATGGGCGATGCCGTCTCGCACGCCGTCCTCCCCGGCGTCGTCCTCGCCTACGTCCTCGGCGCGCCGTTCGCGATCGGCGCGCTCGTGTTCGGCTTCCTCGCCGTCGGCCTCATCGGCGTCGTCCGCGGCACGGGCCGGATCAAGGAGGACGCGGCCATCGGCATCGTCTTCACGACCCTCTTCGCCCTCGGCCTCGTCCTCATCTCCGTCACGCCGAGCCAGACCGATCTCGCGCACATCGTCTTCGGCAACATACTCGGGGTCTCCGGCGGCGAGCTCGCCCAGATCGCGATCCTCGCGGCGGTCGCATTCCTCGTCCTGCTGCTCAAGCGCCGGGACCTCACCCTCTACGCCTTCGACCGCAGCCACGCGCACGCGATCGGCCTGAGCCCGCGCGTGCTCGGCGCGCTGCTGCTCGGCCTCATCGCGCTGACGACGGTCGTCGCGCTCCAGGTCGTCGGCGTCATCCTCGTCGTCGCGATGCTCATCATCCCCGGCGCCACCGCTCGGCTCCTCACCGATCGATTCGGACGAATGCTCGTGCTCGCGCCCGTCATCGCCGCCCTGAGCTCGGTGCTCGGCATCTACCTGAGCTACTGGCTCGACGCCGCCTCGGGGGCGCTCGTCGTGCTCGTGCAGGGCGTGGTCTTCGCCCTCGCTTTCGTGCTCGGGCCGCGGGGCGGGCTGCTCAGTCGACGGTCGTCGGCACGCCGCCGTCGGCGAGTCGCAGCGTGAGCCGCGTGCCGGACGGCGCCTCCGCGACGCCGCGGAGCGCCCGGCCGTCGGGCATCAGCGCGATCGCGTAGCCGCGCTCGAGCGTCGCGAGCGGGGAGAGGGCGCGCAGCCGTCCGGTGAGCGCGCCGAGCGCGGACTCCGCCTGCTCGATCCGGCGGTCGAGGAGTTCGGCGCCGCGAGTGACCCAGCGGAAGATCTCCTCGGTGCGGGTGTCGACGATCCAGCCCCCGTCGGCGAGCACCGGGCGGGAGCGCAGCTGCCCGATCCGGTCGATCTCCGTGGCGATGAGGCCTGTGACGCGCTGGCGCATCCGCGCCCGCGCGTCGGCGACGCGGCCGAGCTCGTCGGCGACGTCCGGGACGACGCGCTTCGCGGCGTCCGTCGGGGTGCTCGCCCTGAGGTCGGCGACGTCGTCGAGGATCGGGTGGTCGTTCTCGTGCCCGATCGCCGAGACGATCGGCGTCGACGCCGCCGCGACCGCGCGGACGAGCGCTTCGTCGCTGAAGGGGAGCAGGTGGAGGAAGTCGCCGCCGCCGCGGGCGACGATGATGACGTCGACCTGGGGGTCCGCGTCGAGGGCGAGGATCGCCGCGGTCACCTCGGCGGCCGCCCGCTCGCCCTGCACGAGTGCGTGGCGGATCTCGAAGCGGACACCGGGCCACCGGAGCTGCGCATTCCTGATGACGTCCTTCTCCGCGTCGGAGTCGCGGCCCGTCACGAGCCCGATGCGATTCGGGAGGAAGGGGAGCGGGCGCTTGCGCGCGGGCTCGAAGAGGCCCTCGGCGGCGAGCTGCTTGCGGAGGCGCTCGAGGCGCTCGAAGAGGTCGCCGAGGCCGACGTGGCGGATCTCGCGGACGTTGAGGCTGAGGTCGCCGCGGTTCACCCAGAAGTCGACCTTCGCACGCAGCAGCACGCGGTCGCCCTGCTTGAACTCCTTCGCCGCGTCCGGCTGCGAGCGCGCCCACACCGTGAAGGAGAGCGCCGCCTCGGCCTCGAGATCCTTCACCTTCGCGAAGACCCCGGAGGCGCGCACCGACCACTGCGTGATCTCGCCCTCGACCCAGACCTCGCCGAGCCGATCGATCTGGGCTTTGATGCCCCCCGACACCTTCGCGACGGAGAACGGGGTCTCGGGGGAGGAGCCGTTCGGCAGGGCGCCCGAAGTCATGCCCACAGGCTATGCCAGGCCGTTGACGCCTAGCATGGGGGCGTGATCAGCAACGGGAAGTCGACGACGTTCGCGCCGCCGCCGGTCCCGCCGGTCCGGGCCGCCCTGGAGGATCGTCCCGTGCTCGTCGACGGCGTCGCGGCGCCGAAGCGGGTGCTCCTCGCCGCCCCGCGCGGCTACTGCGCGGGCGTCGACCGCGCCGTCATCGCCGTCGAGAAGGCGCTCGACCACTACGGCGCCCCCATCTACGTCCGCAAGCAGATCGTCCACAACATCCACGTCGTGCGGACCCTCGAGCGCGCCGGCGCGATCTTCGTCGACGACGTCGACGAGGTGCCCGAGGGCGCCCGCGTCGTCTTCTCCGCGCACGGCGTGAGCCCCGCCGTCCACACCGCGGCCGCCGGGCGCGGCCTCGACACGATCGACGCGACCTGCCCGCTCGTCACGAAGGTCCACCGCGAGGCCGTCCGCTTCGCGAAGCAGGACTACCAGATCCTCCTCATCGGCCACGCCGGCCATGAGGAGGTCGAGGGCACGATGGGCCACGCGCCCGAGCGCACGATCCTTGTCAACGACCCCGACGAGGCCGACACGGTCGAGGTCCGCGATCCCGAGAAGCTCATCTGGCTCTCGCAGACGACGCTCTCGGTCGACGAGACGATGGAGACCGTGCGTCGCCTGCGCGCGCGCTTCCCCCACCTCGAGGACCCGCCGAGCGACGACATCTGCTACGCGACGCAGAACCGCCAGGTCGCGATCAAGAAGGTCGCGCTGGGCGCCGAGCTCGTCATCGTCGTCGGCAGCCGGAACTCGTCGAACACGATGCGCCTCGTCGACGTCGCCCTCGAGCACGGCGCCGCCGCCGCGCACCGCGTCGACTACGCCCACGAGATCGAGCAGTCCTGGCTCGACGGCGTCACCTCGGTCGGCGTCACCTCCGGTGCGAGCGTCCCCGAGGTCCTCGTCCGCGAGGTGCTCGAGGCCCTCGCCGAGGCGGGCTACCGCGACGTCGAGGAGGTCGTCACGGCCGAGGAGGACCTCGTCTTCTCGCTGCCGAAGGAGCTCCGCGTCGACGCGAACGGCAACCGCGACGCGCGCGCCCTCGGCGGCCACACCCGGACCGCGGCGCGCGGCTGAGCCCCGATGCGGTCCGCGGCGGTGTCCCGATGACCGTCCTCTCGTTGCCGGAGCTGCGGGCGCTGCGCCTCGACGCGCAGCTCCTGCGCGGGTCGGTGCCCGACGACGGGACGAATGCGCGGAGCGGCCCCGCCGCGGACCCCGTCGACGCCGTCGTCACGGTCGTCGAGCGCCTCGTCGCACTGCAGGGGCAGGATCTCCCGGCCGTGCAGCGGGCGATCGCGCTGCGCGCCGGCGTCGGGCTCGAGGCCGTCGCCGCGGCGTTCGCGGGCGGACGCATCGTCCGCGGCTGGCCCATGCGCGGCACCCTCTTCGTCACGACGCCGCGCGACCTCGCGACGCTCGGGATGCACACCCGCGCGCAGGCGGTGTCGGGGCTCGCCCGGCGCCGGGAGCAGCTCGGTCTCACGTCGGCGATCGTCGACCGCGCGGCGGCGGCGGGGCTCGCCCGACTCGCCCTCGCCCCCGCCACGCGGGCGGAGCTGCTCGAGACCTGGCGCGAGGCGGGGATCGACGTCAACGGCCAGCGCGGCTACCACCTCATCGCGACCCTGAGCCAGGCGGGGCTCTGGCACTGGGGCGCGCTCCGCGACGGGCGGGAGCAGGAGCTCGTCGCCTCGGCGGGGGTCATCGCGCTCGGCGAGGGCGACGGGGACGCGAGCCGCGCATTCGTCCGGATCCTGCTCGGGTACCTCGACGGGCACGGGCCCGCGGCGCTCGCCGACCTCGCGTGGTGGACCAAGGCGCCGAGGACCGTGCTGCGCCGGGCGCTCGCGGACGCGGGGGACCAGGTCGTCGCGGTCCGGCTCGAGGCCGCGGACGGACCCGAGCTCCTCGCCAGGCCCGCGCACCTCGCGCGGCTCGGCGAGCTCGCGACGCCGGCCGCGGACGAGGTGCACCTGCTGCCGGCCTTCGACGAGTACTACCTCGGCTACGCGGACCGCTCGCCGATCGCGAGCGCGGCGGTGCAGGCGGCGATCGTGCCGGGCGGCAACGGCATCTTCCGCCCCACCGTCCTGAGCGCGGGCCGCGCCGTCGGCACCTGGGCCCGCGGCACCCGCAAGGCCGACCCGCCCGCGGTCATCGACCTCCTCGAGCCCGTCACCGCGCGCACCCGCCGGGCCCTCGACGCCCTCGCGGCATCCGCGTCTCAGCTGTAGGAGGCCGAACGCGAGCGGAGTCGATGAACTCCTCGCTGGGCCTGAACAGCGGACGAAGGGTCTGCAATGCGCCTCAGGCGCGGCCCGCGGAGC
This sequence comes from uncultured Microbacteriaceae bacterium, assembly GCA_934661165.1. Taxonomy (GTDB): domain Bacteria; phylum Actinomycetota; class Actinomycetes; order Actinomycetales; family Microbacteriaceae; genus 73-13. The sequence goes on from CAKUJB010000006.1 coordinate 15,722, forward strand.
CGAGCTCCTGCGCGGCGAGGGCGACGCGGGCGGCCATGTCCGCCTCGGCGACCTTGCCCCAGGCGCGCGGGTCGTAGCGCTTCTTGTCCCCGACCTCGCCGTCGATCTTGAGGACGCCGTCGTAGTTGCGGAGCATGTAGTCGGCGACCGAGCGCGTGAAGGCGTACTGCGTGTCGGTGTCGACGTTCATCTTGATGACGCCGTTGCGCACCGCCGTCGCGATCTCCTCGGGGCTCGAGCCCGAGCCGCCGTGGAAGACGAGGTCGAGCGGGTTCGGACCGGTGCCGTACTTCGCCGCGATGCCGGCCTGGATCTCGCCGAGCAGCTCGGGGCGCAGCTTCACGTTGCCGGGCTTGTACACGCCGTGCACGTTGCCGAAGGTGAGCGCCGCGATGTACCGACCCTGCTCGCCGAGGCCGATCGCGTCGACAACCTGCTCGACGTCCTCGAGGGTCGTGTAGAGCTTGTCGTTGATCTCGGCGATGACCCCATCCTCCTCGCCGCCGACGACGCCGATCTCGACCTCGAGGATCGCGCCGATCGAGCGCATGCGGGGCAGGAGCGCCTGGGCGATCTCGATGTTCTCGGCGAGCGGCACGGCCGAGCCGTCCCACATGTGCGACTGGAAGAGCGGCTCGCGCCCGGCGGCGACCTCCGCCGCGGAGTACTCGATGAGCGGCTCGACGAACCCCGCGAGCGCGTCCTTCGGGCAGTGGTCGGTGTGGAGCGCGACCGTGATCGGGTACGACTTCGCGACCTCGGTCGCGTACTTCGCGAACGCGATCGCGCCCGTCGCGCGTTGCTTGACGCTCGGTCCCGAGAAGTAGTCGGCGCCGCCCGTCGACACCTGGAGGATGCCGTCCGAGCCGGCCTCCGTGAGCCCCTGCAGGACGGCGTTGACCGTCTGCGAGCTCGAGACGTTGATCGCGGGCAGCGCGTAGCCGCCCGACTTCGCCTTCGCGATGATCTCGGCGTACTGATCCGGGGTGGCGACTGGCATCGCGTAAGCCTTCCTTCAGCGTTCGGGACGAATGCGCGGGACCGGCGGCGAGCCACCGACCGGCATCAGTCTAGGAGGGGGACTCGTCCGAGCGCCGGACGATTAGGCTCGGAGTCGTGCCGATCGACGAAGGCCTCGCAGGCCACTTCGAGTCCCCCGACCGCAATCTCGCCCTCGAGCTCGTCCGGGCGACCGAGGCCGCGGCGATCCGGGCGGTGCCGTGGATCGGCAAGGGCGACAAGAACGCGGCGGACGGCGCCGCGGTCGATGCGATGCGGAAGTTCCTCGGCACCGTCGACTTCGAGGGCGTCGTCGTCATCGGCGAGGGCGAGAAGGACGACGCCCCCATGCTCTACAACGGCGAGGTCGTCGGGACCGGCCGCGGCCCGAAGTGCGACATCGCGGTGGACCCGATCGACGGCACGTCGCTCACGGCGGCCGGTCGCTCGCACGCGATCTCGATGCTCGCGGTGTCCGACCGCGGCACGATGCTCGACGCCTCGAGCGTCTTCTACATGGACAAGCTCGTCACGGGCGGCGCCGGCGCGGGGGTCGTCGACCTCGCGCAGTCGGTCGGCGACAACATCCGCGAGTACGCGCGGGCGCTCGGCCGTCCGGCCGGCGACCTCGTCGTCGCGGTCCTCGACCGGCCGCGCCACGAGGGGCTCATCGACGAGATCCGCTCCGCTGGCGCGGCGACCCGGCTCATTCTCGACGGCGACGTCGCGGGCGGCATCAACGCGGCGCTCGACGGCACGCGCATCGACATGTGCATGGGGATCGGCGGCTGCCCGGAGGGGGTCGCGACGGCGGCGGCGGTGAAGGCGCTCGGCGGATTCATCCAGGGCCGGTTCGCCCCGCTCGACGCGGCGGAGGCGGCTCGCGGCGAGGCGGCGGGCTTGCACATGGACCGGATCTACGGCGCGGACGACCTCGTGCGCGGCGACAACACGATCTTCGTCGTGACGGGCGTCACGGACGGGTCGCTCGTGCGCGGCGTCGAGCGCGCCGGCGGTGTCATCAACACCGAATCGCTCATCCTCCGCGGCCGCTCCGGCACGCTCCGGCGCATCCAGGCGACGCACCTCGCGTCGAAATGGCTCGAGGACTGAGGCGCCACCGGCTCAGCCGAGCGCGCGGGCGCGTCGCATCCGCGGCGGGAACGGCACGATCGCCGATGTCGTCGCCTGGTACTCGGCGTACTCGGGGTACTTCGACCTCGTGATCGACTCGGTGAACGCCGTCGAGCCGATGAACAGCACCGTGAGCAGCGCGGCGCCGACGACGCTCCAGTGCAGCAGCGTCCCCGCCGCGACCGCGCCCATGCCGAAGAGCAGCCACCACTGCGCCTGCTCGAAGAAGAAGTTGGGGTGGCGGGAGTAGCGCCACAGCCCTGTCTGCAGGAACCGCGGGGCGGGCTCACGGCCCGCCGCGACCTCCGCGGCCTTCCACGTGTGGAAGCGCCACTGCTGCTCGTCGGCGATCGTCTCGCCGACGAGGCACGCGAGGATGAGCGCCGCGAGCAGCCAGTCGATCGGCCCCATCGGCGTCCGGTGCTCGTACGCGACGAGCGCCGGCAGCGCGATGAGGACGAGCAGCGCCTGCTGGAAGAGGACGATGAACCCGATGTTGAAGAGCTCGAACTGCACGCGGCTCATCCGGCCCCGGAGCACCGCCCAGCGGTAGTCCTCCATGCCGGTGTAGCCGCCTTTGCGCGCGAAGTTGGCCGTGAGCCGCACGCCCCAGAGGGTGACGAGGACCGCCATGACGACGAGCCGCGCATCCTGCAGGCCCGCCGCGACCGCGAAGATCCACACGTAGATCACCGGGAGGATCGACCAGAGCCGATCGACCCAAGAGGTCTCGCGAGTGATGAGCGACGTGATCCAGCAGAATGCGGCGGCCGCGCCCGCGACGATGAGGACGAGAGGCAGTGGGTCCATGGGCACTCACCCTAGGCCGATCCGGCGTCCTCGTCATCGACCAGTTCCGCGAGTTCGAGCGTGTCGTCGACGAGCGCGGCGGTGAGCTCCGGCGCCGTGAGCGGTTTCGGGCGGTCCTCGATGGGGCTTGCCTCGGCGAGCACCTTCGACTCGTCGAGGTCGCCGAGCCGCCTCGCGGTGACGAGCACCCGCGACTCGAGGGTCGCGGCGAAGGCGTTGTAGCTCGTGATCGTGCCCTCGATGGAGCGCCGGAGCCGGTCGGCGCGCTCGGCGAGCGTCGCGAGCCGCCCGTAGAGCTCGCGGCTCAGGTCGAAGAGCCGCTTCGCGTCCTCCGTGAGGACGTCCTGCCGCCAGGTGTAGGCGACGGTCTTGAGCGCCGCCCAGAAGCTCACGGGCGAAGCGAGGATGACCCCCTTGCCGAAGGCGTACTCGAGCAGTGACGGGTCCGAATCGATCGCCGTCGCGAGCAGCGATTCGTTCGGGATGAAGGCGATCGTGAAGTCCGGGCTCGCATCGAGGCCGCTCCAGTAGCGGCGAGCCGCGAGCGCGTCGACGTGACCCTTCACCTTCTTCGCGTGCCGGCCGAAGAGCTCCTGCCGCCTGGCCTCGTCCTCACCGATCGCCGAGGCCGGGATCGCGGAGGCCTCGATGTAGTCGTTGTACGGCACCTTCGCGTCGACGGCGATCTGCTTGCCGCCCGGCAGGTTGATGACCATGTCGGGGCGACGGGCGGCCTCGTCGACGGTGATCGTCGACTGCTCGGAGAAGTCAACGTGCGCCATGAGCCCCGCGCTCTCGACGAGGGTCCGCAGCTGCGTCTCGCCCCACACGCCGCGGACCGCGTTGTTCTTGAGCGCCGCGGCAAGGGACTCCGCGGTCGCGCGCAGTCGCTCCTCGCCCTCGGTCGCCGCCTTGAGCTGGTGCTGGAGCTCGCCGTGCTGGCGCTGCCGCTGCGCCTCGAGCTCCGTCACCTTCGACTGCATCGTGCGCAGCGTCTCCTGGACCGGCGTGAGGGCCTGCAGCACCTTCGACTCGGCCTGCTGCTGCGTCTGACGCTCCTTCGCGTCCCGCTCGCCGCGCTCGAGCAGGTCACGGTACTGGGCCGCCGCGTCGCGAGCCTGCTGCTGCAGCCCCTCGATGGCGGCCTGCGCGGCGGCGAGGTCCGCCTGCACCGCGCTCGAGGCCTCGGCCGCGGCCCGCCGCTCCTCGGCGAGTGCCGTGCCGTGCGCGGCCGCCGCGAGGGCGAGTGCCTGCTCGCGCTCGCTCGTGGCTGCGGCGAGGGCCCGGGCGAGCTCCGCCTCGGCGAGCCTCGCGGCCTCGGCGAGTCTCGCATTCGTCGACCGGCGCGAGAGCGCCCCGATGAGCAGACCGGCGATGAGCGCGCCGAGGACGAGTCCGACGAGGATGCCGAGCAGCGTCGCGGCGAGAGGATCCATGCGCCGAGTCTGACATCGGCCCCCGACATCGCGGGGAGCATGCGTCGCCGGGGCGCGCTCGGCTACGCGGCGACGGGCGCGAGGTGCGCGATCCGCGCCCCCGCCTCGGCGCCGAGCTCCGCGATCGTGGCGGCGCCGTGCCGCTTCGCGGCGTCGATGATGATCCACGCGCACGCCTCGGCGTCGGCGGTCGCGTCGTGGTGCCGGAAGTCGTCGAAGCCCGCCGCGCTCGCCGCCATCGGCAGCCGATACGAGTCGAGCGTGTACGTGCGCCGGGCGACCTGGAGCGAGCAGAGGTAGTCGAATTCGGGCACCGGCGCGTCCGAGGCTCGGCAGGCCGCGGCGATGACACCCATGTCGAAGCCCGCGTTGTGCGCCGTCAGCGCATCGCCCTCGAGGTACTCGAGCAGCTGCGGGAGCTGGTCGACCCAGCGCGGCGCGCCGAGGACGTCGGCCTCGCGGATGCCGTGGATCCGCGTGTTCCACTCCGTGAAGCGATCGTGGCCCTCCGGCGGGCGGATGAGCCAGCCGGCCCGGTCGACGACCTTGCCGCCGCGCACCTTCGCCAGACCGACGGAGCAGGCGCTCGCCGCGGAGTGGTTCGCGGTCTCGAAGTCGATCGCCGTGAAGTCGAGCACGTGCACATCGAACTCGCCGCCCCCGACATTCGCGCGGAGGCGCGCCGCGCATCCGCGTGCCGGCATGCATCGCCCGGGCCTGCGTCGAGCGGGCGGACCGGCTCGGGAGGAATGCGGGTGGCCGCCCGCCGGTAGGCTGAGCGACCGTGGCACTCACGATCGGCATCGTCGGACTCCCCAATGTCGGCAAGTCGACGCTCTTCAACGCGCTGACCCGCGCGAGCGTCCTCGCGGCGAACTACCCGTTCGCGACGATCGAGCCGAACGTCGGCGTCGTCGAGCTGCCCGACCCGCGGCTCGCGAGACTCGCCGAGGTCTTCGGCAGCGAGCGGATCCTGCCGGCGACCGTCTCCTTCGTCGACATCGCCGGCATCGTCAAGGGCGCGAGCGAGGGCGAGGGGCTCGGCAACCAGTTCCTCGCGAACATCCGCGAGGCCGACGCGATCGCGCAGGTCGTCCGCGGCTTCGCCGACCCGGACGTCGTCCACGTCGCCGGCGCCGTCGACCCGCGGGCCGACCTCGAGGTCATCACGACGGAGCTCGCGCTCGCGGACCTGCAGACGCTCGAGAAGGCGATCCCGCGCATCGAGAAGGAGGTCAAGGGCAAGAAGGCCGAGCCGGCCCTCCTCGAGGCGGCCGTCGCCGCGAAGGCCTCGCTCGACGACGGCATCCCGCTCTCGCGCGCGACGGGCGTCGACCTCGCGCAGGTGAAGCCGCTCGGCCTCATGACCGCGAAGCCCATCATCTACGTCTTCAACGTCGACGAGGACGTGCTCGGCTCGGCGGCGCGCCGGGAGGAGCTCGCGGCCCTCGTCGCCCCCGCGAAGGCCGTCTTCCTCGACGCGAAGATCGAGTCGGAGCTCGTCGACCTCGAGCCGGCCGAGGCCGCGGAGCTCCTCGCGATGACCGGGCAGGACGAGTCGGGGCTCGACCAGCTCGCCCGCATCGGCTTCGACACGCTCGGCCTGCAGACCTATCTCACCGCCGGGCCGAAGGAGGCCCGCGCCTGGACGATCGGCAAGGGCTGGAAGGCCCCGCAGGCCGCGGGCGTTATCCACACCGACTTCGAGCGCGGCTTCATCAAGGCCGAGGTCGTCTCCTTCGACGACCTCGTCGCCACGGGCTCCGTCGCCGCGGCGCGCGCGGCGGGCAAGGCGCGGATCGAGGGCAAGGACTACGTCATGCAGGACGGCGACGTCGTGGAGTTCCGGTTCAATGTCTGACCGGCGCCGGCCGGATCCGGCTGAGGTCCGGCGTCGCGACGCAGCTGGGCTGAGCATGCGGCCATGACCGCGACGCTCGTCGCCGCCGACCTCGCCGGCGGGCACGGCCACCGCACCCTCTTCGACGGGCTCGACCTCACGGTCGCGCCGGGTGACGTCGTCGGCGTCGTCGGGGTCAACGGCGCGGGCAAGTCGACGCTCCTGCGCATCCTCGCCGGGGTCGACCAGCCGCTCGCCGGGACCGTGTCGCTCGCGCCGCCCGACGCATTCGTCGGCTGGCTGCCGCAGGAGGCCGAGCGCGTCCCCGGTGAGTCGGTCGCCGACCACCTCGCGCGTCGCACCGGCTGCGCGGCGGCGACCGAGGCGATGAATGCGGCGGCCGAGTCGCTCGGCGATCCCGCGCAGGCCGACACCGCCGCCGACGTCTACTCGGCGGCGCTCGAGCGATGGCTCGCGAGCGGGGCGCCCGACCTCGAGGAGCGCATCCCGGCCGTGCTCGCCGAGCTCGGCCTCGACCTCGGCGGCCGCGCACCCGACCAGGTCGCGATGACGAGCCTGTCCGGGGGCCAGGCGGCGCGCGTCGGACTCGCCGCGCTCCTGCTGTCGCGCTTCGACCTCGTCCTGCTCGACGAGCCGACGAACGACCTCGACCTCGACGGTCTCGCGCGACTCGAGGGGTTCGTGCGGGGGCTGCGCGGCGGTGTCGTGCTCGTGAGCCACGACCGGGAGTTCCTCGCCCGCTGCGTGACGCGCGTGGTCGAGCTCGACCTCCCGCAGGGCACCACACGGCTGTACGGCGGCGGCTATGACGCCTACCTCGAGGAGCGCGCGACGGCGCGGCGGCATGCGAGGCAGCAGTACGACGAGTTCGCGGCGCAGAAGGCCGATCTCGTCGCCCGGGCGCGTGTGCAGCGCGAGTGGTCGAGCCAAGGGGTGAGGAATGCGCTGCGCAAGTCCCCGGACAACGACAAGATCCGGCGTCGGGCGGCGACCGAGTCGAGCGAGAAGCAGGCGCAGAAGGTCCGCCAGATGGAGAGCCGGATCGCGCGCCTCGACGAGGTCGAGGAACCGCGGAAGGAGTGGCGCCTCGAGTTCGCGATCGGGGCGGCGCCGCGATCCAGCACCGTCGTCGCGACGCTGCGCGAGGCGATCGTGCGAGCGGGCGGGCACACGCTCGGCCCCGTCTCGCTGCAGGTCGACGCGGGGGACCGCATCGGCATCACCGGGCCGAACGGCGCGGGCAAGACGACGCTCCTCCGGCTGCTGCTCGGCCATCGCGCCCCCGACGCCGGCGCCGCGAGCCTCGGCACGAGCGTGCGCATCGGCGAGATCGATCAGGCGCGCGAGGTGCTCGCCGGCTCGGTGCCGCTCGCGGCCGCCTTCGAGGCGCTCGTCCCCGAACTCGCGACGGGTGAGGTGCGCACGCTCCTCGCGAAGTTCGGCCTCCGCGCCGACCACGTCGGGCGTCCCGTCGACGAGCTCTCGCCGGGCGAGCGCACGCGCGCCGGCCTCGCGCTGCTCCAGGCCCGCGGCGTCAACCTCCTCGTCCTCGACGAGCCGACGAACCACCTCGACCTCGAGGCGATCGAGCAGCTCGAGCAGGCGCTCGAGCAGTACCCGGGGACGCTGCTGCTCGTGACCCACGATCGCCGCATGCTCGAGCGGGTGCGCCTGGACCGGCGCTGGCACGTCGAGGCCGGGCAGGTCGTGGAGGCGCTCGCGGGCTGAGCCTCCCGGCGGCCGTGCGCGGCGGAGGCTGGGCACGGCCGGGCCCGAGGGCCATACTGGACGCGCAACCGCCTGCCTCCGTCCGCACCAGCCTGGGAGCCGCATGCCCGACGCCGCCGTCATCGAGCGCGACTGCGTCATCACGGGGGGCGGTCCGGCCGGCATGGTGCTCGGCTACCTCCTTGCCCGGGCCGGACTGCGCGTCACCGTGCTCGAGAAGCACGCCGACTTCCTCCGCGACTTCCGCGGCGACACGATCCACCCCTCGACGATCGCGCTGCTGCGGGGGCTCGGGCTCGCCGAGGAGTTCCTCGAGCTCCCGCTGTCGCGTGTCGACACCCTCGACACCGTCATCGACGGGACGCGGCTCACGCTCGTCGATTTCTCGACACTGCCGCCGCCGGACGACTTCCTCGTCTTCGCGCCGCAGTGGGACTTCCTCGACTTCCTCGCTCGGAAGGGCAGCGAGCTGCCCGGCTTCGACCTGCGCCTGCGGGCCGCGGGCGTCGACCTCGTCGTCGAGGGCGACCGCGTCGTCGGCGTCCGCGCGACCGGCCCGCTCGGCGACTTCGAGCTCCGCGCGCCCCTCACGGTCGCCGCCGACGGACGCGACTCGACGCTCCGCGAGCGCGCGGGGATGCACCCCGTCGAGTTCGGGGCGCCGATCGACGTGCTGTGGTTCCGCCTGCCGAAGGCCGAGGGCGCACCGCCCCCGACCCTCGCCTACGTCTCCGCCGACGGGGTCGTCCTCACGCTCGACCGCCGCGACTACTACCAGGCCGGCGTCATCATCTCCAAGGGACGCTTCGACGTGATCCGGGCCGCCGGCCTGCCCGCCTTCCGGGCCCGCGTCGCCGCCGCCGCACCGCACCTCGCGGCGACCGCCGACTCGCTGCTCGACTGGGGCCAGGTCAGCCTCCTCACGGTCCGCCTCGATCGCCTGCCGAGCTGGCACCGGCCGGGCTTCATCGCGATCGGCGACGCCGCGCACGCGATGTCGCCCATGTTCGGCGTCGGCGTCAACTACGCGATCCAGGACGCCGTCGCGCTCGCGAACGCCGTCCACGACCCGCTCGCCCGAGGGTCGGCGCCCGACGGCGTGCTCGCCGCCGTCCAGTCGCGCCGCGAGCGGCCCGCGCGGCGGATGCAGCGACTGCAGCGGATCTCCCACCTCGGCGTCGTCCGCGTCGCCCGCGGCGGACGCCGCCGCGCCGTGCCGCGGCCGGTCCTCGCGGTGCTCCGGCGCCACGCGCCGCGGATCCGGCGGTTCCTGGCGCGGTTCATCGGCCTCGGGTATCTGCCGGAGCGCTCCGAGATCCGCTGAGACGCGGGGCGCGGCAGCGTCGCGGCGGGCGCGCACCGAGCCCGGCGCGCATGCCACCATGAATGCATGCCCCTGCATCTCCTCACGGGCGCCGGCTCCGGCATCGGTGCGGCGCTCGCGGCCCGGCTCCACGCGCGGGGCGATGGGCTCATCCTCCTCGCCCGCAGCGCAGAACGCGCTCGCGAGCTCGAGGCGCGCCACCCCGGCGCCACGACGCTCGTCGCCGACCTCGCGGCGCCCGCCGACCTCGCCGCGGCACTCGCCGCACCGGCGCTCCCGGCGCGGCTCGACTCCCTCATCCACATCGCCGGCGTCGTGGACCTCGGCCCTGTCGCCGACCTCACCGTCGAGTCATGGCAGGCGCAGCTCGCGGTCAACCTCGTCGCCCCGGCCGAGCTCACCCGGCTGCTCCTGCCGGCGGTGCGCGCCGCCCGCGGCCAGGTGTGCTTCGTGAACTCCGGCGCGGGCCTGCGCGCATCGCCCGAGTGGTCCGCCTACGCCGCCTCGAAGCACGGCCTCAAGGCGCTCGCCGACTCGCTCCGGGCCGAGGAGGCGCCGCACGGGGTCCGCGTCTCGTCGATCTTCCCGGGCCGCACCGCGACGCCGATGCAGGCGTTCGTGCACGAGCAGGAGGGCCGCCCGTACGACCCCGCCGCGTGGATCGACCCCGAGACGGTCGCGACCGCGATGCTCACGATCCTCGATCTGCCGCGCGACGCCCAGATCCCCGAGCTCTCGATCCGGCCGGGCGCCTGAGGAGCCGCGACCCGTGACGGACGAGACGGGCGCCGGGCGCGCATTCGACGGTCAGCGCGTGCTCGTGACGGGCGCGACGAGCGGGGTCGGATTCGAGATCGCCAGGGCGCTCGTCGCGGGCGGCGCGGAGCTCGTGCTGCCGGCGCGGGACCCGGCACGGGCGACGAATGCGGCGGACGCGCTCCGCGCATTCGTCCCGGACGCGCGCATCGAGCCCCGCGAACTGGATCTCGCGCGACTCGACACCGTCCGGTCGCTCGCCGCCGCGCTCGTCGCCGAGGGCCGATCGCTCGAGGCGCTCGTCCTCAATGCGGGGGTCGCGCTCGTGGGCGATCCCGTGCGTCACGTCACCGTGGACGGCTACGAGCTGCACTTCCAGACGAACTTCCTCGGGCACGCGGCGCTCGTGCTCGGCCTGCTGCCGCTGCTGCAGGCGTCGGCCACGCGCATCGTCGTGCAGGGGAGCGTCATCAGCGCGGTGCGCGGCGTCCAGTGGGACGACCTGCAGTCCGAACGGCGGTACTCGGCGCTGCGCGCCTACGGGTCGTCGAAGACGGCACTCGGGGGCTTCGCGCTCGAGCTCGGGCGGCGCGAGGGGCTGAAGGTCGCGCTGAGCCATCCCGGGATCGTGCCGGCGACGGCCATCGCGCCCGGGGTGCGGGCCCGGGTGTGGCCCGGCGTGCGGGAGTACTTCGTCGGCAGGATCGGCAACCGGCCGGCGACCGCGGCGCAGCCGGCGCTCGCCGCGCTCGAGGCGCCCGCGGCGGGCCCTGTCTCGTACGGCCCGGCGGGCTGGCTGCAGATCGCGGGACCGGCGCGGCCGCGGGCGCCGTTCCGCCGCCTCGTCGATGCCGCCGAGGCGGCGCGGGTGTGGGAGCTCGCGATCGAGCTGCTCGCGGCGGGGCAGAACGCGCCGGGCGATCCGGCCTAGGCACGGCCCCGAGCCGCGCCTAGGCTGGCCGGCGCCGGTCGCCGTCGCCTGGCGTCGCCCGGCGTCCCCCGGCGGAAGGGAACGCGCGCATGGGCACCCTGCACTACGTCGCGACCGTCTCGGTCGACGGGTATGCCGCCGACGCGGACGGCGACTTCCAGTGGTCGGCGCCGAGCGACGAGGTCTTCGACTTCCACGTCGAGCGGATGGCGACCGTCGCGGTCGAGGTGCTCGGGCGGCGCGCCTACGAGCTCATGACGTACTGGGAGACGTACGCCGACCCGGACGGCACCCCCGCCGAGCACGAGTTCGCGCGGCGCTGGCGCGGCATCGAGAAGGTGGCCGTCTCGTCGACGCTGACCGACTCCGAGCTCATCGGCGACCGCGTCCGGCTCGTGCCGCGTCTACCGCTCGAGGAACTGCGAGACCTCGTCGCCGACGCGGCCGACGAGGTCTCGATCTTCGGCCCCACGACCGCGGCGGACGCGATCCGCGCGGGACTCGTCGACGTCGTCGAGCTCTTCGTCGTCCCGAAGCTCGTCGGCGGCGGGCTCCGCGCCCTGCCCGAGGGCGCCCGGCTCGACCTCCGGCTCGACGACCGCCGCGTCTTCGGCAACGGGCTCGTGTACCTGCGGTACGGGCGGGGGTGACCAGGCGCATTCCTCGCCGGTGCGATCGCCCGCCGATCGGCGAGGCTCGCCCGAGGCGCGACGCGACCGCGGGGGCGTCGCTAGGCTCGTCCGCATGGCGATGCCGCGACGTGTCGATGTCGAGGACTTCCTCGCGCAGCTGCCCGAGGTCGCGAGGCCGCACCTCGACGCGCTGCGCGAGCTGAGCCTCACCGCGGATCCCCGGATCGAGGAGACGCTGCACTGGAACCAGCCGGCATACCTGCTCGACGGCGTCCGGCAGTGGGTGCTGCAGGCCTTCGGCGCGCACGCGTCGCTGCGATTCCCGACGCGCATGTTCGCGGCGCACGTCGCGGAGGTCGAGGCGGCCGGCTACGCGGCGGGTGCCGGCTTCATCAAGCTGCCATACGACCGCGAACTGCCCGAGGCGCTCTGCCGCCGGCTCATCCGCGCGCGGATCGAGGAGTTCGAGGCGACGCGCGCCGGCTGGTGAGGCATCCGGACGGGGCAGGAATGCGCGCCCCCGCCGATCAGTCCCCGGCTCGGCATAGGCTGGCGCCATGAAGCTCGCAACCGTCAGAGTGGCCGGAGGCGGGACCCGGGTGGTCCGGATCGCCGGCGACGTCGCGACCGAGGTGCCCGGGTTCGCCAATGTGGGGGCGCTGCTCGCCGCGGGCGGGCTCGACGCGGCGGCGACCGCCCCGGGCCCCGAGCATGCCGTGGCGGGCCTCGACTACGCGACGCTCGTGCCCGCGCCGAGCAAGGTCGTCTGCGTCGGCCTCAACTACAAGGCGCACATCGCCGAGACCCACCGCGAGCCGCCGACGTACCCGACGCTCTTCGCGAAGTTCGCCGACAGTCTCATCGGGGCGCACGACGACATCGTCCGGGCGCCCGAGCCCGAGTCGATGGACTGGGAGGGCGAGCTCGTCATCGTCATCGGCGCGGAGGTCCGGCGGGCCCGCGGTGCCGAGGCCGAGGCGGCCATCGCCGGGTACACGATCGCGAACGACGTCTCGTACCGCGACTGGCAGTACCGCACGACGCAGTGGGACCAGGGCAAGATCTGGGCCGACTCGACGCCCGTCGGCCCCGTGCTCGCGACCCCGGACGAGATCCCGTTCCAGGCGCGCATCGTCACGGAGCTCGACGGCGTCGTGAAGCAGGAGGGCGAGATCCACGACCTCGTCCACGGCCCCGCCGCGCTCGTCGAGTACGTCTCGACGATCACGCGGCTGCGCCCGGGCGACCTCATCCTCACGGGCACGCCCTCCGGCGTCGGCCACGTCCGCCAGCCCGAGGAGCAGCTGCTGCCCGGGCAGACCGTCACGGTGACGATCGACGGCATCGGCTCCCTGCGCAATCGGATCGTCGCCGGCTGAGCCCGGGCCCTCGCGACTCAGGGCAGCAGCATCACCTTGATCGCCTCGCGCTCGTCCATGAGCCGGTAGGCCTCCGCGACCTCGGCCATGGGCAGGGTCCGGTCGAAGACGGGCCCCGCGTCGAGCGTCCCCGCCTCGACGCGGGCAAGGAGGTCCGGCAGGTAGCGCTGCACCGGGGCGACGCCACCGGCGAGCCCGATGTTCTTCTCGAAGGCCCGGAAGGCCGGGAACTGCCCGCCGCCGTACGGCACGCCGACGACGCCGACCGTGGCGCCGGGCCGGGCCGCGGCGAAGGCGGTCGTGAGGGACTCGGCCGTCCCGACGCATTCGAGGACCGCGTCCGCGCCGACGCCGTCGGTGAGCTCGGCGATCGCCGCCGCCGCGTCGTCGCCGCGCTCGGCGACCAGGTGCGTGGCGCCGAATCGCCGGGCGACCTGCTGGCGCGACTCGTGGCGCGACATCGCGATGATCCGCTCGGCGCCGAGGGTCGATGCGGCGAGCACACCGCACAGGCCGACCGCCCCGTCGCCGACGACCACGACGGTCGAGCCGGGTCGGACCTTCGCGGAGACCGCGGCGTGCCAGCCGGTCGCCATGACGTCGCTCAGCGCGAGCAGGGCGGGCAGCAGCGCCGGGTCGCCGTTCGAGACGACGGCGAGGGACTGGTCGGCGTGACTCGCGACGGTGAGCTCCGCTTGACCGCTCGCGGTGCCGTGGTATTCGACGCAGGCGCTCTCGACGCCGGCGAGGCAGTTCGCGCACCGCCCGCAGCCCTGGCAGAACGGCACGACCACTCGGTCGCCGACGCGGATCCGGCGCACCTCGGTCCCCACCTCGACGACCTCGCCGATGCACTCGTGGCCGATCGTGCGGGGGACACGGCCGAGCCGGCTGATGCCGCGGTAGTGCCACAGGTCCGAGCCGCACACGCAGCCTGCGATCACCTGCACGATCGCCTGGTGCGGGGCGCGGAGCTCCGGGTCGGGCGCCTCCTCCCACCGCACATCCCCTGGACCGTGGAACATCGTCGCCTGCATCCCCCCATTCTGGTTGGTCCCGACGGGCTCGCGCCGCCTGCGGCGCAGCGCCCTGCGTGCGAAGTGAAGGAGGATCGGTCGTCTCACATGGATAGTGCGCCCGGCGAGGCCGTTCTTCCTTACTAATTGCACGCCCGAGCCGTCCCCCTCGCCTCCGCGGCCTCCGGCGAAACGCTGCTGCGTCGCCTTGGCGGCGCGGCGCGCGGTCGCGACCTCATCGCGCACGGTGCGACCAGGCGGATGCTCACCGCGGCGCTCAGGCGCGGTGAGGTCCTTCGACCGAGACACGGTTGGTACGCGCTGCCATCGCTCGATGCCGCGACCATCGCCGAGGTCCGCGCCGGCGGAGTCGTGTCCTGTGTCACCCTGCTCGACGCGCTCGGCGTCTGGGTGCCACCGCGAATCGGGCCGCCGCACATCGCCATCCCGCGGAATGCCGCGGGGCGCCACCCGTGCCGCGGCGCGGTCGTGCACTGGTCGGGTGAGCCGGCGGCGCAGACGACCACGCGCGACAGCGTGGCTGGCGCCCTGCGCAATGCGGCACGCTGCTGCGGGGTCGAGCTGGCGGTCGCCTCGGCCGACTCCGCGCTGCGCGCCGGCCTCCTGTCGCACCGGGACCTGGCGAGCCTGCCTGCGGCGGTCCGGCGTCGCGTCGACCCGCGCTGCGAGTCCGGCGGTGAGAGCGTCGTGCGACAGCGGCTGCGGGCGCGGGGGATCCGTTTCGAGATGCAGGTGGCGATCGGCCGGGTCGGCCGTGTGGACTTCGTCGTGGGCGAGCGGCTCGTGATCGAGGTCGACGGCTACGCGTATCACGGCACCCGCGAGGCGTTCGAGCGCGACCGCGCCCGGGATCTCGCCCTCGTCGAGCAGGGGCGCCTCGTGATCCGGGTCAGTCAGCGCCAGGTCGTCGACGAATGGCCGCGCATCGAGCATGCGGTCCTCGCCATCGTGCGATCGGGGCGGCATCGCTGGCCGCGCGTGCGAAGTGAAGGAAGATCGGGCGCTTCGGACGCGTAGTGCGCTCGTCGGCCCGGTTCCTCCTTCACTTCGCACCGGCCACCCGGTAGGAGGAGGCCCGACTCGCGCGCCCTCAGCCCGGGAGGCCGAAGAGACCCGGCCACAGCGCGACCGCGAGCGGGTAGCCCGTGAAGGCGACCGCGTCGATGGCGAAGTGCGCGATGACGAGCGGCAGCGTGCGGCCGCGAAACCACCGCGGGCCGCGCACGTAGAGCCAGGCGAAGACGAGGCCCATGAGGAGGTTGCCGACGAATGGCCCGATGCCCTGGTAGAGGTGGTACGCGCCGCGGAGCACGGCGGACGCGAGGATGATCGGCCAGTCCCGCCAGCCGAGGTCGCGCAGCCGCGCGACGAGGTAGCCGATCGCGAGCACCTCCTCTTCGATGCCGGCACGGGCGGCGGCGAGCAGCAGGACCGGCACGGTCCACCAGTAGGTGCCGAGCCCGGCGGGGTCGATGGCGACCGTGAGTCCGAGGGCCCGGCCGGCGAGGTACACGCCGATCCCGGCGGCGCCGATCGCGAGGGCGAGGAGGAGCCCCGCGCCGGTGTCGCGGCCGAGGTGCCTGGCGTCGATCCCGAGCCGTCCGAGGCGAGGCGCCTGTGCGGACCAGAGCAGGTAGCACGCCAGTGCGACGGGCACGAGCGCGAAGCCGATGCCGAGGAGCTGGTACAGCAGGTCGAACACCTCGCGACTCGACCGCGAGGGGTTGAGCACGGCGGTCTGCTGGGCGAGCGCCGTGTCACGGGTGAGCCGGTCGGTGATGGCGACGATCGAGTAGACGGCCGACTGGCCGAGCGAGAGGCCGAGCACGAGCACGATCTCGAAGCGGATGCGACGGCGCACGCCACGATGCTACGGGGTCGCGCGCGGGCGCTGCCGGGCCGCGCGTCGACCTCGGCCCCCAGCCCTGCCCCAGACGTCCTCGGCGCCCCACCCGACGCGTCAGCGGCACCCGATACCCTTGGCCAATGCGTCGGACCGTTCGGGTGCTCGGAGGGCTCCTCGCCGTGGCGGTCGCCGCGACGCTTGCCGCCTGCGTCGCGCCGAACCAGGTCGTCGCGGGCTCGCACGTCACGATCGCGACCGACAGCGCGGTGCGGGGGCTGAACCCCGGCAGCACGCAGGGCCAGGCCGCCGCGCGCCTCGGCGTCGATCTCGCGCTCTACGCGGGCTTCACGATCATCGACGAGCGCGGCAAGCCGGTGCCCGACCTGTCGTTCGGCACGATGCGCGTCGTCGCGGAGGACCCGCTCACCGTGCGGTACACCGTCGCCGACGCGACGCGGTGGTCGGACGGCACCCCGGTCGACGGCGTCGACCTGCTGCTCGACTGGGCCGCGCATTCGGGCCGCTGGCCTGGATTCGCCGCGACGATCGGCGGGGGCGCGGGCGGCGCCGAGACGCTCCCGACGCTGAGCGCGGACCGCAAGTCCCTCACGGTCGTCTTCGACGACGCCGCGACCGCGCGTCCGGAGCTGCAGTTCGCCGCGCCGATGCCCGCGCATGTCGTCGCGACCCACGCGCTCGGTGTCGCCGGGACCGAGGTCGCGAAGGATGCGGTCATCGCGGCCGTCGAGGCCGCGGCCGCGGGTGATGACGAGACGCTCGCACGGCTCGCCGCGTTCTGGAGCGGCCGATTCGTCACGAATGCGCCGCCCGAGATCCTCGTCACGAGCGGCCCGTACGGGGTCGCCGAGGCAGCGCACGGCGTCCTCGAGCTCCGACCGAACGCGCAGTACGCGGGGGATCGCCGTCCGCGGATCCAGTCGGTGCGGATCGTCACCCTGCCGCCCCTCGACGGGCTGCAGGCCCTCACGGTCAACGCGGCCGACATCCTCGCCGTGACGCCGAGCGATGAGGTCGCGGAACTCGTGCCGATGCTCGGCCTGCGCCTGCTCACCACGGGGGATCGGGTCAACACGCTCATCGCGGTGCAGCGGCAGGCGGTCGGCGGCGTCGAGGTCGGCGCCGATGGACGGCGCCTGCTCTGGAACGTCTCGGAGTGGACGCCGACGCGCTGACCGACGCGGTCATCGACGCGCGCGGGGCGACGGCATCGTCGGGCCGACGACCGGCCCCCGCACGGCCGCCCAGCGCCTGGGCCGTACACTGTACCGTCCCTCGCACAGCCATCCGGAAGGCCCATTCATGGCGCTCGCCCACCGCAACGACCTGCGCAACGTCGCGATCGTCGCCCACGTCGACCACGGGAAGACGACCCTCGTCGACGCGATGCTCCGCCAGACCGGCACCTTCGGCGACCACGCCCACCTCGAGGAACGGGTCATGGATTCCAATGACCTCGAGCGCGAGAAGGGCATCACGATCCTCGCGAAGAACACAGCGATCGAGTACGCGGGGGCGCACGCGACCGACGGTCCCGTGACGATCAACGTCATCGACACCCCGGGGCACGCGGACTTCGGCGGCGAGGTCGAGCGCGGCCTGTCGATGGTCGACGGTGTCGTCCTCCTCGTCGACTCCTCCGAGGGCCCGCTCCCGCAGACCCGCTTCGTGCTCCGCAAGGCGCTCGAGGCCGCCCTGCCGGTCGTCCTGCTCGTCAACAAGACCGACCGGCCCGACGCCCGCATCGACGAGGTCGTCGCCGAGGCGCAGGACCTCCTCCTCGGCATCGCGAGCGACCTCCACGAGGAGCGCCCCGAGCTCGACATCGACCAGGTCCTCGACCTGCCCGTCCTCTACGCCTCGGGCCGCGCGGGTGCCGCGAGCTGGAATCGGCCGGCGAACGGCGAGCTGCCGGACAACGCGAACCTCGAGCCACTCTTCGAAGCGATCCTCGAGCACATTCCTGCACCGGCATATGACGACGAGGCGCCGCTCCAGGCCTGGGTGACGAACCTCGACGCGAGTCCGTTCCTCGGCCGCATCGCCCTGCTTCGCGTCTACTCGGGCGAGCTGCGCAAGGGCCAGACCGTCGCGTGGGTCCGCCACGACGGCTCGACGTCGAACGTGAGGATCACCGAGCTCCTCAAGACGAAGGGCCTCGAGCGCCACCCCGCTGAGCTCGCCCAGGCCGGCGACATCGTCGCGATCGCCGGCATCGAGGACATCATGATCGGCGAGACGATCGCCGACCCCGAGGACATCCGGCCGCTGCCGCCGATCTCGATCGACGAGCCGGCGATCTCGATGACGATCGGGACGAACACCTCGCCGCTCGTCGGCAAGGTGAAGGGCCACAAGCTCACCGCGCGCATGGTGAAGGACCGGCTCGATCGCGAGCTCGTCGGCAACGTGTCGCTCCGCGTCGTCGACATCGGGCGCCCCGACGCCTGGGAGGTGCAGGGCCGCGGCGAGCTCGCCCTCGCGATCCTCGTCGAGAACATGCGCCGCGAGGGCTTCGAGCTCACGGTCGGCAAGCCGCAGGTCGTCACCCGCCAGGTCGACGGCAAGACGCACGAGCCCTTCGAGCACCTCACGATCGATGCGCCGGAGGAGCACCTCGGCGCGATCACGCAGCTGCTCGCCGCGCGCAAGGGCCGCATGGAGACGATGACGAATCACGGCACCGGATGGGTGCGCATGGAGTTCATCGTCCCGAGCCGGGGCCTCATCGGCTTCCGCACCGAGTTCCTCACGATCACCCGCGGCACGGGCATCGCGAACGCGATCTCGCACGGCTACGAGCCGTGGGCCGGGCAGATCACGACCCGGGTCAACGGCTCGATCGTCGCCGACCGCAGCGGCGTGGTCACGCCGTTCGCGATGATCGCGCTCCAGGAGCGCATGAGCTTCTTCGTCCAGCCGACGCAGGAGGTCTACGAGGGCATGGTCATCGGCGAGAACTCGCGCGCCGAGGACATGGACGTCAACATCACGAAGGAGAAGCAGCTGACGAACATGCGCTCGTCGACCGCCGACACCTTCGAGAAGCTCGACGTCCCGCGCCAGCTCACGCTCGAGGAGAGCCTCGAGTTCGCCCGAGAGGATGAATGCGTCGAGGTCACCCCCGAGCTCGTGCGCATCCGCAAGGTCGAGCTCGACGCGACGCAGCGCGCGCGAATGGTCTCCCGCGCGAAGAAGCAAGGCTGAGCAGGCCCCCTCGCCGTGACGTGTAGGGCTAAGGTGTGACGACACCTCCTGAAAGGCGCTGATCATGTCCGCTTCTCGTCTCCGTGCCAGTGCGATCGCCGTCGGCCTCGGGCTTGTCCTCGCGCCAGCCCTCAGTGGCTGCATCCCCTCCGTCGACGACATCGTCGGCGGCATCGTGCAGCAGGGGGTGGAGCAGGGGATCGAGAACCTCGCGGGCATCGACCTCGCGACCGGCTCGCTGCCCAACGGCTTCCCCCAGGAGGTCCCGCTCGTCGAGGGCGAGCTCATCGGCGGGGCGACCGCCTCGACCGACGGCAAGCAGGGCTGGGTGGTGTCGATCACGACCGACCGCAGCCCGGCGGACATCAAGGCGCAGCTCGAGGCAGCCGGCTTCACCTCGCCGGAGGATTCCGCGGGCGTGCTCGGCGACAGCGTCTTCCTCGGTGAGAACGACCGTTACGCGGTGCTCGTGGTCATGGGCGAGGACAGCGACGGGAAGCTGAGCGTCAACTACACCGTCACGCAGAAGTAGCCCGCCGAGTCCCCGTGCCCTCCGGTCTGTCCTGGTTCGCGGCGCTCCTCGCGCTCGTGAGCGGCGCCGTCCTCGGCGTGCTCTTCACGATCGCGCACCGCGCGCAGGCGGAGGTCTTCGGCGTCGACCTGCCGGTCGGCTTCGTCCTCGGCCTCATCGCCGTGGCGAGCCTCCTCGCGGGCCTGCGCCTGCTGTCCCCGGACCGGCTGCCGGCGATCGGTGCGGGCGTCGGCGTCGTCGGCGCGATCATGGTGCTCGCCGCCCGCGGCGACAGCGGCAGCGTGCTCATCACCTCGGAGCCGCTCGGGGTCGCCTGGCTCATGCTGCCGGCGGCGATCTCGGCGCTCGCGATCGTGTGGCCGGCCCGGCGCCGCCCGCGCCGGGCGTGATGAGGGTCGCCTTCCCAGCGTCGCGCATTCCTGCTCGATAGGATCGAGGGGCCCGGTGATCCGGGATCTCGCACCTCAGGAGGCGCATCGTGACGTATGTCATCGCCGAGCCCTGCGTCGACGTCAAGGACCGGGCCTGCGTCGACGAATGCCCTGTCGACTGCATCTATGAGGGTGACCGGATGCTCTACATCCACCCGGATGAATGCGTCGACTGCGGTGCGTGCGAGCCCGTCTGCCCGGTGGAGGCGATCTTCTACGAGGACGACTTGCCCGAGGAGTGGTCCGACTACTACACCGCGAACGTCGACTTCTTCAGCGAGCTCGGCTCGCCCGGCGGCGCTGCGAAGCTCGGCGTCATCCACGATGACCACGCGGTCGTCCGGGCGCACCCGCCGCGCGAGGACTGAGCCGCGCGGATGCTCGCCCTTCCCGACTTCCCGTGGGACTCGATCCAGGCCGAGGCGGAGCGCGCCAGGACGCACCCCGACGGCTTCGTCGACTTGTCGGTCGGCTCGCCGGTCGACCCCGCACCGGCGTTCGTCCGCGAGGCGCTCGCGGCCGCGGCCGACGCCCACGGGTACCCGACGACGATCGGCTCGCCCGAGCTCCGGCAGGCGATGGTCGACTGGTGGGCGCGGCGGCGCGGCGTCACCGGCCTGGGGCTCGACCAGGTGCTGCCGTCGATCGGGAGCAAGGAGTGCATCGCGCTGCTGCCGCTTACGCTCGGC
>CAKUJB010000007.1 GCA_934661165.1 uncultured Microbacteriaceae bacterium
AGGTGGTGGAGCCCGCGCGGGCCCGTCGATCCGATGTACATGCCGGGACGCTTGCGCACCGCGTCGAGGCCCTCGAGCACCTGGATCGCCGACGCGTCGTAGTTGCCGTTCGGCACGTGCCCGGCGTTGCGCGCCGACGCCCCGCCGGCCCCCGTCCCCCCGCCGTCTGGTGCTGCTGCGCTGTCCGGCGACTGGGAATCCGTCATTGCTCCATCGTAGCCGAGCGGCACCGACATCGAGGCCTTGTGCGGCCCGCTGAGCGCCGAATTCGTCGCTGTGGGATGGAAATGGTCGCTCAGCCGTAAGTATCGCGCGGACCGCGGCCTGGGACCGACCTGGGGCCGCGTTTCATCGAGGGGACGTCCGGTCCTAGAAACCGCAGTCGCTGCACGCCCGCGTCGGGGAAGCGCTCGCTGAGGCGCGTGAGCAGCTGCGCTCGCATGAGCCCGAGCTGAGTCGCCCACGCCGTCGAGTCGCAGCGGATGACGAGCTGGCCGTCCACGAGCTCGACGGGCCGGGCGTGGTCGGCGACCGCGGGACCGACCGCATCGCCCCAGTCGACGAAGAGTGACGACTCCGCGAGAGCACCCGACCAGCCGCGCTCCACGACGAGACCCGCGAGCGCCGCGCCGAGCGAGTTCGGATCGCGGCCGGCGTCGAACGGCTGCGACCCGGCGAGCGGCGCCACGATCCCGCGCGGACTCCGGCGACCCCCGAATCGCTCGCGGAGCCGGCGGAAGACATTGAGATGCTCGGTGCGGCGCTCAGCCATCGGCGGCCCGGGCTTTCTCGAGATCCTCGGCATCGCCGCCCGACGCATTCGTCCCGTCGTCGCCATCGGGATCGCCCACGATCTCGCCGGCACGAATGCGGATCATCGGTCCGGCGAGCCCGTCCGGCACATCCGCCTGGACGGCGGCGGTGACGAGCACCTGCTCGTAGTCGGCGACCGCGCCGATGAGCCGCTCGCGACGCCGGGCATCGAGCTCGGCGAAGACGTCGTCGAGGATGATGATCGGGTCGCCGGCCGGCCCGGATCGTCGGAGCAGCTCCGCGGAGCCGAGGCGCAGCGAGAGCGCGGTCGACCAGGACTCGCCGTGGCTCGCGTGGGTGCGGGCCGGCATGTCGTTGAGCACGATGCGGAGATCGTCGCGGTGCGGGCCGACCAGGGTGACGGCGCGATCGAGTTCGTCGCCGCGGCGGGCGGCGAGCCGGGTGGTGAACTCCTCGGGGTCCGCCGCGCCGGTGAGCTCGAGCTCGAGCTCGAGCCGCTGCCCCTCGCCCGCGATCGTCGCGTACGCCTCGACGGCGAACGGGCGCAGCTCGTCGACGAGGGCGATCCGCGCGGCCGTGATCTCCGCGCCGATCGCGCTGAGCTGCGCATCCCAGATATCGAGCGTTGAGCGGGTCGCATCGGTGATGCGGGCGGCGCGCGCCGACTTCAGGAGTGAGTTGCGCTGGCGCACGACGCGCTCGTAGTCGGCGAGGACACCGGCGAGCCGGGGCTGGCGCATGACGAGCAGCGCGTCGAGGAATCGGCGCCGCCCGCTCGGCTCGTCGCGCACGAGGCCGAGATCCTCCGGCGCGAAGATGACGGCGTCGAGGTAGCGTCGCGCCTCCTTCGACCGGACGGGACTCCGATTCACGAGAATGCGATTGGGCGCGCCGCGATTCAGCTCGGCCTCGACCGTGACCGTACGCTCGCCGTGCTTGAGCAGCGCGCGGATGATCGCGCGGTCCTTCCCGTGTCGGATGAGCGCGGCATCGCCCGCGACGCGGTGCGAGGAACCGGAGGCGAGCAGCACGATCGCCTCGACGAGATTCGTCTTGCCCTGGCCGTTCGGGCCGACGAACACGGTCGCGCCCGGTGCGAGCTCGACCGACGCCGCGCGGTAGTTCCGGAAGTCCGCGAGCTCGAGCCGGGCGACGTACACCGCGTCAGCGCAGCAGCAGGTTGGGCTGCAGCAGGTAGCGGAACGAGTCGCCCGCGTCGTCCTTCGAGGTCTGCGCGGTGATGAGGACCGGGCCCGGCTTGTTCGGGTTGTCGGTCCGGGTGAAGCCGAGGCGCACGAACCCCGAGTGGACCGAGCTCAGCGCGTCGACGAGGAATTGCGGCTTGAGGGACACGACCGTCTCCTCACCAGTGAGCACCGCGTCAATGGTCTCCGAGGCCTGCGCCTGCTCGCTGCCGACCGCCTCGAGGGTGAGCCCGTCGGGCGTGAACGAGAAGCGCAGCGCGGCGTCGCGCTCGAGCACGAGGGCGACGCGGCGGACGGCGTCGACGAGGTCGCTCGTCGCGAGCACCGCGTGGTCCTCGACGACCTCCGGGAACAGTCGCTTCACCGGCGGGTAGTTGCCCTTGATGAGCAGCGAGGTGACGACCTTCCCGTCCGCGGCGAACGAGATGAGCTCGCGGTCCTCCCCGCCCGTGATGGAGATGCGCACGGTCGCCGCGTGGGCGAACGTCTTGCCGATCTCGGACAGCGTGCGGGCCGGGACGAGCGCGGTCGCCGACTCGATGCCGGAGCCAGCGGCGTCCCACGGGATGTCGCGGATCGCGACGCGATAGCGATCGGTCGCCACGAGCGAGACGGCCGAGTCGGAGACCTCGAGCTGCACCGCCGTGATGACCGGGGTGACGTCGTCCTTCGACGCCGCGACCGAGACCTGGCCGATCGCCTCGGCGAAGACCTCGCCGGGCACGAGCCCGCCGGTCTCGTCGATCGCCGGCAGGCTCGGGTACTCCTCGACGGGCATCGAGAGCAGGGCGAAGCGGCCGCTGCCGCAGCGGATCGA
This sequence comes from uncultured Microbacteriaceae bacterium, assembly GCA_934661165.1. GTDB lineage: Bacteria > Actinomycetota > Actinomycetes > Actinomycetales > Microbacteriaceae > 73-13. Next base: position 2,797 of record CAKUJB010000007.1, read on the forward strand.
GATCCGGCCCTCCTCGAGGGAGAGGTCGACGGGCGCGGCGGGCAGCCGGCTCGCGATGTCTGCGAGGAGCCGACCGGACACGAGCGCCCGGCCCGACTCGCTGACATCCGCGGCGATGCGCGTGCGGGCGGAGACCTCGTAGTCGAAGGTCGAGAGCGCGACGCCGTCGCCATCCGCCTCGATCAGCACGCCACCGAGGATCGGCATCGTGGTGCGCTGCGGCAGGAGCTTGACCGCGAAGGACACGGCCTCGGCGAATACGTCGCGATTGACCTGGAACTTCACCGTCCACACTCCCTGGTGTCGTGCGCTGCTGTCATGCGCCATCGGCCCTGCGATCGTTGCCCGCAGTGCCTGCTCATCCTGCCACAGCCCCTCCCACACGCGGGATGGGCATCCTTCACGTCCTGCTCGAAGGTCTCGGCCGGCCGGATCGGTTGGGGAAATCGGGATCACCTGAAAGCAAGTGAATAGTCATAGGTCCTGTGGATGATGTGCAGTTCCCGGCACTGGCCAGTCGCGTCCTGGGAACTACATCGGTGTGAGTTGTTCAACCCTTGTGCATGGATTGTGCATAACTTCCGGTCATTCGAAGACGATTTCGACCTCCGGATGCACGAATGGGCAATATATCGGGCCGGCGCGACGGATATCCACAGTTATCCACAGCCGATTGAACAACTGTGGACAACTGGGATTTCGCGGTGTATCGCGCAGGTTCCGGCGTCGGACGCGCGATCAGGCGGTCTTCGCGGCCTGCTTGATCCGGGTCGTGATCTCGGTCACCTGGTTGAAGATGGAGCGGCGCTCCTGCATGAGGGTCGAGATCTTCTTGTTCGCGTACATGACGGTCGTGTGGTCGCGGCCGCCGAAGAACTTGCCGATCTGCGGCAGCGTCATCTCGGTGAGCTCACGGCACAGATACATGGCGATCTGCCGGGCGTGCGCGATGGCCTGCGCCCGCGACGGACTGTAGAGGTCGTCGACCGGCAGCTTGAAGTAGTCGGCGGTGCAGCTCGCGATGTCGACGGCCTCGATCGCGTTGTCGTTGATGATGAGGTCCTTGAGCACGGTCTGCACGAGCTCCATGTCGACCTCGCTGCGATTGAGGTTCGCGAAGGCGGTGACGCGGATGAGGATGCCCTCGAGCTCCCGGATGTTCGACGAGACCTTCGATGCCATGTACTCGAGCACGTCGTTCGACACCTGGAACTTCTCGCTCTGCGCCTTCTTGCGGAGGATCGCGATGCGGGTCTCGAGGTCGGGCGCCTGGACGTCGGTGAGCAGCCCCCACTCGAAGCGCGAGCGCATTCGGTCCTCGAAGCCGGTCAGGTGCTTCGGCTGCACGTCGCTCGTGATGACGACCTGCTTGTTGTGGTCGTGCAGCGTGTTGAACGTGTGGAAGAACGCCTCCTGCGTCTGCTCCTTGCCCTGGAGGAACTGGCTGTCGTCGATGAGGAGGATGTCGACCTCGCGGGAGCGCTGGTTGAACGCGGCCGCGGTGTTGTTCTGGATCGCGTTGATGAAGTCGTTCGTGAAGTCCTCGGAGCTCACGTACCGGACCTGGATCCCCTGGTAGAGGCTCTCTGCGTAGTGGCCGATCGCGTGCAGCAGGTGCGTCTTGCCGAGGCCCGAGTCGCCGTAGATGAAGAGCGGGTTGTACGCCTTGGCCGGCGCCTCGGCGACGGCCACGGCGGCGGCGTGCGCGAAGCGGTTCGAGCCGCCGGTCACGAAGCTCTCGAACGTGTACTTCGGATTGAGCCGGTTGTCCGAGCGGCGGATGACGGTCGGCGCGGACGGCCGGGGCTCGGGCGCGCGCTCGATGGGCGGGGTGGTGTCGGCGAGGATCTCGATCTCGTCGGTCGTGATCGCTGGATTCACCACGATCGCGAAGGTCACGACCTCACCGTCGGCGACGTCGGCGATCGCGCTGAGGAGGGGGAGACGAATGCGCTGCTCGAGCATGCCTCGCGTCAGCTCGTTCGGGACCTCGAGGAAGATGGTGCCGGTCATGATCCCTTTGGGGACCACGAGGCTGATGAAGCCGCGGAGCTGCGGTGTGACACGGTCGTCCTCAGCGAGGCGCGCGACGATCGCCGACCACAGTTCCTCGACCTCGCTCACCCGCGCCACTCTAATCCGGTCCGGCGCGTCGTCAACACTCGTCGGCGTTCCGTGTGGATAATTCCGCTTCCGGGCCGCTGTCTTTGACCTTCCAGCTACTGCGCCCTACAATCGACAGGTTGACTTTCCGTTCTGGACCTCCGGGACGGCTTCCCTTCTGCTCCGGCAAGACGCTGGACGTTACGGAGATCATGATGAGCAAGCGCACGTTCCAGCCGAACAACCGCCGTCGCGCCAAGGTGCACGGCTTCCGCGCCCGCATGCGCACCCGCGCCGGCCGGGCGATCCTCGCGGCGCGCCGCCGCAAGGGGCGCACCGAGCTGTCCGCCTGACCCTCCGCGTGCTCCCCCAACGGCATCGCCTCACTCGCGCCGACGAGTTCCGAGTCGCGATGCGAGCCGGGCGCCGCCGAGGCGGAGCGATCCTGACGACCCACATCGCGCCGTCGAGCCCCGAGGCTCCGGCGCGATTCGGGTTCATCGTGTCGAAAGCGGTCGGTAGCGCCGTGACGCGGAATCTCGTGAAGCGGCGCCTCCGGGCCATCGCCGCGATTGGACTCGCCGCCGGCCTCGTCGGGACCGAGGTCGTCGTGCGCGCCCTGCCGTCGTCGGCGACGGCGTCGTACCCGACGCTGCGCGCCGAGCTGCTCGGCCAGCTCGGCCTCGCGGAGGCGGACGCATGATCGCGATGACGCACGCGGGACCGGTGATGCGGTCGCGATCGGGCGGCCGCGCATTCCTGCGGGTGCTCGCGCTCGTGCCGCGCAACGCGGCGATCGCGCTGCTCGGGCTGTATCGCGCGGTGATCTCGCCGCTGTACGGCGACGTCTGCCGCTACTACCCGAGCTGCTCGCGGTACGCGCTCACGGCGATCCAGGAGCACGGCGCGGTGCGCGGGATCTGGCTCGGCACGAAGCGCCTCGCGCGCTGCCACCCCTGGGCACGCGGCGGCATCGACGACGTGCCGGCCTCACGGGCTGGACATGCGATGGTGGTCCGCGGCGGCTTCGTGCGCGAGATCGCGCCACATGAGCACTGCGACCACAGTGACGGCGTCCGCGCCGAGGAGAGGATGACGCACGGGCATGTTTGACTTTTTCGGGACCCTGCTCTGGCCCCTGAAGTGGGTCATCGAGCTGATCCTCGTGAGCTTCCACCAGCTGCTCACGTGGCTCGGGATGAACGGCGACCTCGGTCTCACCTGGATCCTCTCGATCGTCGGCCTCACGTTCGTCGTCCGGGCCGCGCTCATCCCGCTCTTCGTCAGGCAGATCAAGTCACAGCGCAAGATGCTCGAGGTCGCGCCCGAGCTCAAGCGGATCCAGGACAAGTACAAGGGCAAGAAGGACCAGTACTCCCGCGAGGCGATGTCGCGCGAGACGATGGCCCTCTACGGCAAGCACGGCACGAACCCGCTCGCCTCCTGTCTGCCGATGCTCGTGCAGATGCCGATCTTCCTCGCGCTCTTCTACACGCTCAATGAAGCGGTGCACTCGATCGACTCGGGCAAGGGCGGCGTCGGCCTGCTCACCCTCGACCTCGCGCAGTCGTTCGGCCGCGCCGACTTCCTCGGCGCGCCGCTCGCCTCAACGCTGCAGCACGGCTTCGAGGACGGCACGCTGCCGACGATCATCATCGCGATTCTCATGATCATCGTGATGACCGGCGCGCAGTTCATCACGCAGCTGCAGATCATGTCGAAGAACCAGACGCCGGAGATGAAGGCGTCGCCGATGTACCGGCAGCAGCGGATCCTGCTGTACATCCTCCCGCTCGTCTTCGTCTTCACGAGCTTCTACTTCCCGCTCGGCGTCATGTTCTACTGGGTCGCCTCGAACCTGTGGACCGTCGGGCAGCAGTTCCTCGTCATCCGGAACATGCCGACCCCCGGCTCGGAGGCCGCACTCGCCCGTGAGGCGCGGATGGCCAAGCGCCGCCGTCGCCGGGGCCTGCCCGAGCCGGAGTCGACGGAGGCGCAGGCCGCCATCGAGGAGCAGAAGACCACCCAGCGGCAGCAGCCGGTGAGCAAGAACCGTGCCAAGAAGAAGGGGCCGAAGAAGTGACCACTGAGGAGATCGTCGAGCGCGACGAGGCGGATGTCGCCGCGGACTACATCGAGGAGCTCCTCGACATCGCGGACCTCGATGGCGACATCGACATCGACGACAGCGGCTCGCGGGTCGCCATCTCCGTGACGGCCGCCGAGGACCCCGCCGGTCTCCGGTCGCTCGCGAAGCCGGAGACCGTGAGCGCCCTGCAGGAGCTCACCCGGCTGGCGGTGCAGGCCCGCACCGGTGAGTTCTCGCGCCTCATCCTCGATGTCGCCGGCTCGCGCGACACCCGAGCCGGCGAGCTCGCCGCACTCGTCGACGCCGCGGTCGAGCGGATCGATGGTGGCGCGGCGTCGGCGGCGCTCCCGCCCATGTCGTCGTACGAGCGCAAGCTCGTCCACGACCTCGTCGCCGAGCGCGGCTTCACCTCGGAGTCCGAGGGCGAGGGGCGCGACCGCCACACGGTCATCCGCCGCGCCTGAGGCGACACCTCCCAGGCGGTCTGCGCCTCAGCCGAAGGTCGCGAACCCCAGCGCGATGAGCCCGAGCAATGGGGCGAGTCCCTGCAGCAGCGCTCCCCCGCGCATTCGTCGATCCGTTGCGAGCAGCACGAGGGACGCGCCCAGCATGCAGAGCGCGACGAATGCGGCGATCGGCGCCGCGATGATGGCGAGCAAGGAGTCCCACCAGACGATCCCCGCCACCGCCGAGCCGATCGCACCGACGGCGAGGAAGAGGTTGTACCAGCCCTGGTTGCGCGCCCACGGCCGGACGGCGTCGTCGTGCTCGCGACTCACGCCGAAGAGGCGGCGGCCGCGGCTGGGCCACAGCACGGTCTGCAGGAGGAAGAAGCCGATGTGGAGGAGCCCGGCGATGCCGATGAGAGTCAGTCCGATGAGCCAGAGCGCCGCTGCCATGCTGCGAGCGTAGAGCGCGCGGCGATGTTCCACGTGAAACGCGCGCGGTGGCCGGCGGCCGCGCCGGGACGCCGACGGGCCTGGCAGGATGTTCGTCGTGCATGACGTCGAGCCGGAGCCCGCTGTCGCCGCCGAGCTGTTCGGCGAGCGGCTCGAGCTCGCGCGCGCATTCACCGCGGCGCTCGCCGCGCAGGGCGAGCTGCTCGGCCTTATCGGCCCCCTTGAGCTCCCCCGGATCTGGACGCGGCACGTGCTCAACTCCGCGCTCGTCGCGGAGCTCGTCCGGCCGGGACTCGTCGGGGATGTCGGCAGCGGCGCCGGGCTGCCTGGGCTCGTGCTCGCGATCGCGCGGCCCGATTCGCAGTTCGTGCTCATCGAGCCGATGGAGCGCCGGACCGACTGGCTGCAGGCGCAGGCCGACTCGCTCGGGCTGTCGAATGTGACGGTCGAACGCGCGCGGGCCGAGGATTCGGGATACCGGGGTCGACTCGACCAGGTGACGGCGAGGGCCGTGTCGGCGCTGAAGACCCTCCTGCCTGCCGTCGCCCCGCTCGTTCGTCCCGGCGGCGAGCTCATCCTCATGAAGGGGGCTCGGGTGGCGGCCGAGCGCGAGGCGGCAGCAAAACAGATCGCTCGGGCGAGGCTCTCCGAGGTCGAGGTGCTCGAGCTCTCGGCGCCCGGCCTCGCGGAGTCGACTCGCGTCTTCCGGGCGATCGTCGGCTGACGACGGTGTTCCACGTGGAACACGGTGCGGCCGGCGGTGCTCGGCGCGACGCGCGATAGGCGGCGCCGGCCTAGTGGCGGCTGGGACGCGGTCGCGTCCCGATCGCGCCCGCGCAGGAGCAGACGCCGGCCTCCTCGCGGCACCGGTCCGGTAGGACAGTGCCTGGCAGCGCGCGGGCGTACGCGGGCGGCTCTGTCAAGCACAGTGCGGAATGAACGCCGGTGCGCCAGAGTTGGCTCAGATGACCAGGGCGGCTGGCACACGGCCGCTCGTGACGGAAGGATTCCCAACGACATTCCCGGTCCTGCAAGACAAGGTCGGGATCGTCACCGGTGCGGCGATGGGGATGGGCGAGGTCACCGCACGGCTCTTCGCGGAGGCTGGCGCCAGGGTGATTGTTGCCGACTTCAACGCCGAGAAGGGCGAGGCGGTCGCCGCGGACATCCGGGCCAGTGGCGGCGAGGCGCAGTTCGTGCAAGTCGACATCTCGAACGGCGCCCAGGCCGAAGCCATGGTGGCGAAGACGGTCGAGCATTACGGCCGACTCGACGTCGCCGTGAACAACGCGGCGCTCTCCCCCGACCAGAACCTCACGTCGGAGATCGACGAGGACTACTGGGACCGGCTCATGGCGGTCGACTTCAAGGTCACGGCGCTCACGCAGAAGTACGAGCTCCGCCAGATGATCGCCCAGGGCGACGGCGGCTCGATCATCAACATCTCCTCGGTGTCGGGCTTCCGGCCGCAACCGACCACCCCGGCGTACGTCGCCGCGAAGCACGGCGTCGTCGGCCTCACCAAGACCGCCGCGATGGAGAACGGCCCGCACGGCATCCGCGTCAACTCGGTCGCGCCCGGCGCGGTCGACACCCGATGCTCCGGGCTGCGATCGAGCAGTTCAACCTCGACCCGGTCGAGTATCCGAAGCAGCTGTCGGTGCTCCACCGCTTCGCGCAGCCGATCGAGATCGCGCAGGCGAGTCTCTGGCTCGCGAGCGACGCCTCGTCGTACGTCACCGGCACGACCCTCCACGTCGACGGCGGCTACACGGGCGCCATGTAATCGCACTCCGAAGTCCCTCGGCCCGGTTCCCGTAAGGGGGCCGGGCCTACTTCACTCCGCCCTCGCCGAGCAGCCCGACGAGCTCCTCGATCTGCGCGAGCCACGGGCGCAGCGCATCGGCCGCGGTGATGGTGAGCACGACGGCCGCGGCGGCGAACAGCGCGACCGAGACGACCGCGAACAGCCACACGACCCGTCTTCGCACGCACCAACGGTAGTCGCTCGGCACCCCGGCCACTGAGCGAGCCGAAGGGGAGACGATGGGACACCGCCGCGGAGTCGGGGGAGTCCCTTCGTCTCGGGCTGCGCCCTCGCTCAGGGACCGGTTTACTTCTTGCGGCCCCCCAGCACAGGCTTTCCACACCTAGTACGCCCCGGACCCGAGCGGAGGTTTCACGTGAAACAATGGCACCGCCCATGACGACCAACTTCGACGCGACGACGCCGATCGCCAGCCAGCTCGCCGACCTGGCCCAGCGCCGCACGGCGCTCGCGAGCGACGTCGTGCCGCTGCCCGACACGACCCGCGTCATCGTCGTGGCGAATCAGAAGGGCGGCGTCGGCAAGACGACGACGACCGTGAATCTCGCCTCCGCCCTCGCGAAGGCCGGCGCGAAGGTGCTCGTCGTCGATCTCGACCCGCAGGGCAACGCCTCGACCGCGCTCGGCGCCGCCCACCGCGTCGGCGATCCGGGCGTCTACGACGTGCTCCTCGAGGGCACGCCGATCGAGGAGGTCATGCAGCGCAGTCCCGAGGACGAGCGTCTGTACGCCGTCTCGGCGAACATCGACCTCGCGGGCGCGGAGTCCGAGCTCTATCTCGCCGTCGCGCGCGAGACCCGACTGCGCAAGGCGCTCGACGCATTCCTCGCGGTCGCCGGTCGCGGCTTCCACTACGTCTTCATCGACTGCCCGCCGTCGCTCGGGCTGCTCACCCTCAATGCGCTGACGGCCGGCCGCGAGGTGCTCATTCCCGTGCAGTGCGAGTACTACGCGCTCGAGGGGCTCACGCTGCTGCTCAAGACGATCGACGATGTCGGCAAGTACCTCAACCCGGAGCTGCGGCTGTCGACCATCCTGCTCACGATGTACGACCAGCGAACGAACCTCGCGCACGAGGTCGCCGCGAACGTCCGAGAGCACTTCCCCGCGGAGACGCTCGGCGCGGTGATCCCGCGCTCGGTGCGCGTCTCCGAGGCGCCGAGTTACGGGCAGACGGTCATCGCCTACGACGGCGGCTCCGTCGGCGCGATCGCCTACCGCGAGGCGGCGCACGAACTCGCCAAGCGCGGTGCACGATGATGGGACCCGCGGCGTGACGCCGCGCGGAGCGAACCGGGCGGCACGCCGACCGGAGAGGAGTTCGTGATGGCGGAGCGCAGGCGAGGCGGCCTTGGGCGCGGGATCGGCGCGCTCATCCCGACGAGCGGTTCGACGAATGCGACGAGCGGGTCCCCCGTCGACGTGTTCTTCCCGGACCGGGCCGCGGCGGCAGCTCAGGAAGCGCTCCTCGAGGTCGACGGCCTGCGGATCGGCGCGCTCGCGCCCGAGGACATCGTCCCGAACCCGGCGCAGCCGCGGAAGGAGTTCCGCGAGGAGGAGTTCCAGGAGCTCGTCGTCTCGGTCCGGGAGTTCGGCGTGCTGCAGCCGATCGTCGTGCGTCCGCGTCCCGGCGCGGTGCCGGGGGAGCCGCAGTTCGAGCTCGTCATGGGCGAGCGGCGACTGCGGGCGAGCATCGCCGCCGGCCTCGCCACGATCCCCGCGGTCATCCGTGAGACCGCGGACGAGGACATGCTCCGCGACGCGCTGCTGGAGAACCTCCATCGTGCCGAGCTCAATCCGATCGAGGAGGCGGAGGCCTACGCCCAGCTGCTCGAGGACTTCGGGGTGACGCAGGAGCAGCTCGCGTCGCGCATCGGCCGATCGCGGCCGCAGATCGCCAACACCATCCGCCTCCTCAAGCTCCCGGCGCCGGTGCGTCAGCGCGTCGCGGCCGGGGTGCTCACCGCCGGCCACGCGCGCGCGATCCTCGCGGTCCCCGACGAGCCGGGGATGCTCCGACTCGCTGACAAGGTCGTCAACGAGTCGCTCACGGTGCGCGAGACGGAGGTCGCCGCGGGTCTCGCGGGCGCGCGTTCGAAGCCGGCGGTGAAGCGGCCGAAGGCGGGCGGCCGGCAGGCGCACCTCGATGATCTCGCGCAGCGGATCGGGGACCGGCTCGACACCCGCGTCCGCATCGCGCTCGGCGCCTCGAAGGGTCGGATCGAGATCGACTTCGCGACGGTCGCGGATCTCACCCGGATCGCGAGCGAGCTCGGGGTCGAGCCGTCCTGACGCATGCCGTTAGTGGCGTAAAGGCTCCTGATCAGCACTTCTTCTGATCGGACGACAGTCCACAGGCTCCCGCCGCCTCCTCGGGATATTCCTCGTGCTCAGAGCGTCGCGACGATGCCGGCCTGGATGCGCTCGTGGTCGATCGCGCGGCCGAGCCCGGGCCCGGTGGGGGCGAGCACGCGGCCGTCGACGATCTCGATCGGCTCGGCGAGCCCGTAGTTGAAGTGCTCGAAGCCGTAGACCCCGGTGTCCTGGATCGTGAGGATCTCGAAGTACTGGGCATTCGGGATCGCCATCGCCAGGTGCGCGCCCGCGACATTGCCGGTCGCGTTGAAGCCGTCGTGGATCTCGAAGCCGAGGCGGAAGACCTCGGCGGTGTGCGCGATCTTCATGATCGGGGTGATGCCGCCCTTGAAGGCGACGTCGCCGCGCAGATAGTCGGTCGCGCCGTGGAGGATCCACTGTGCGTAGTTGTACGGGCCGCCACCGGTCATCTCGGTCGCGAGGATCGGGATCCGCAGCTGCTTGCGCAGCCGCTCGTACCCGTAGATGTCGTCGGCCGGGAGCGGGTCCTCGTACCAGTAGTAGTCGAGCTCCTCGAGGACGCGGCCCATCGTGAGCGCCTCCTCGTAGGTGTAGACCCGCGGCGAGTCATGCATGAGCCGCATGTCGGGCCCGACGGCCTCGCGCACGAGCCGGGCGGTGCGGATGTCCTCCGACAGCGGCACGTCGATCCCGCGGAAGCCGCGGGCCTGCGTCGGCGGATGGTACTTGTAGGCGGTGAAGCCGAGCGACTGATAGTGCGCCGCCTCGGCCGCGTAGTCCTCCGGACGCTCGTGGTTCCACGACGAGATGTAGGCCGGCACCGAGTGCCGCACGGTGCCGAGGAGCCGGTGGATCGGCAGGCCCGCGACCTTGCCCATGATGTCCCAGAGCGCGGTGTCGACGGCGCCGATCGCGACGGTCGAGATCATCCGCTCGAGCGGCCAGAGCTTCGCCCAGATCGCCCCGATGTCGAGCGCGTCGAGCCCGATGAGCATGGGGCGGACGACCTCGGCGAGGGCCTGCGCGACGAGGCGCGGCGAGGTCTGCGCGCCGCTCACGAAGACGGTGCCCTCGACGCCGCTCTCGGTGACGATCGTCAGCACGCCGAAGGTGCCGCCGGCGCCCCCGCTCGTGAACGGCCGCTCGCGCTGATGCAGGGCCACGCGGACCTCGGTGATGCGGGTCATGGCGCTCCTTCCTCCCGGGGCGCCGTCGCCCCGCCGTCAAGACGCTCGTCTCCATCCTGTCGATTCGCGCTTTCGCAATCAAACAGCATTACCCGACCAGAAAGCGCTAGTGACTAGAGGAATGCGCGGCTCACTGCGATGCGCCGAGCCCCCCGGCCGCGGCGAGCCGGTGCGCGAGCTCGACGATCGCGTGCGTCGCCGGATGCTGCCACCGCCCCTCCGGGAGCACGATGACGACCGAGGTGCCGGCGAGCGGCGGATCGAGCGGCACGGTCGTCACGCGCCCGCCGTCGAACGTGCGCCCGGCGGGGAACGGGTTCATGACGAGCGAGTAGCCGAGCCCGCGCGCGACCATCGAGCGCATGAGCTCGTACTCCCGGGTGCGGTAGCGCACCTTCATATCGGGGCGGAGTCGGCCGAGTGCGGGTGCCGAGAATCGGCGCTGCGGGTTCGACTCGAAGACGATCATCGGCTCGTCCTTGAGGTCGTCGATCGACAGGTGCTCCCGCGAGGCGAGAGGGTGCTTCGGGCTCAGCATGGCCCGCAGCTCGGTCTGGTACAGCGGCCGCATCGCGAGTCCGGCGGGCAGCACTCGACTGCGGGAGAACACGTCGTAGCCGACGAAGCAGTGCAGCTCGCCCGAGAGCATCTGCTCGACGAGGTCGAGGCTCGAGCCGGTCGTGATCTCGACCGGCGTCTCGGGATGCTGGGCCTCGAACGCCTCGACGAGCTCGGGGAGCAGCACCGCGGAGATCGTCGCGAAGGCGCCGACGTGCAGCGGGCCCGCGTACTGCTCGCCGCCCTCCGGCCGAGTGCGCAGCAGGTCGTCCGCGTCCCGCAGCACGCGGCGCGCCTCCTTGTAGAAATGATGCCCGTTCGGGGTGAGCGTCACGCCCCGCGAGCGCTCCCGATGGCACAGCACCGTGCCGAGCGTCTGCTCGAGACTCGTCACCGCTGCGCCGATCGCGGTGGCCGAGACGTGCGTCTGCCGGGCCGCTTCGGAGATGGAGCCGAGCTCCGCGACGGCGCAGAAGTGCCGGAGCTGGACGAGCGACAGTTCGGGCATTGATACCTACTTCGTAGAGGAACATCGGTACAAATATCTATTTTGCATCGGAAGCGCGGCTGGTCACAATGGGCATGCCCGCGAAGCCGCGATGGCCCCGCGCAGCGAAGCTCGGAATGGAGGTGACCGGACGCCGATGAAGGTGCTCTTCTGGTCAAAGGTCCCGTTCGCACGGACCCAGACGCTCGACGCCCTGTCGGACCTCGACGGGGTCGAGGTGCAGATGGTCGAGTCGCTCGACGACTGCATCGCCGCCGTCGGCGACGTCGACCTGCTCGTCACGGGCGACGCGCCCGCCGACGAGGCCGTCCGGGTCCTCGAGGCGCTCCGCGCCGGCGGCCGGGCCGGCGCGATCCACTTCATCTCGGCCGGCCGCGGCGGCTTCGAGGCCGCGGGCATCCCCGAGGGGATCGCCGTGACCGGGCCGATCGGCGCGAACGCCGCGACCGTCGCGGAGCACGCCGCCGCGCTCACGCTCGCCCTCTACCGCCAGATCCCCGCGATCACGCGGGCGACGGCGGACCGCGAGTGGGCGAAGCACCTCGTCCGGGAGCTCAAGTCGCTCGAGGGCGCGCGCGTCCTCATCGTCGGGCTCGGCCACATCGGTCGCGAGTACGCCGAGCGCATGGGCGCCTTCGGCGCGACGACGATCGGGCTGCAGCGCACCCCGCGTCCCGACGACAGCGTCGCGGAGCTGCACGGCCTCGACGGCCTCGACGAGCTGCTGCCGACCGTCGATGTCGTCGCGATCACGATCGCGCAGTCCGAGTCGACGACGGGGCTCATCGACGCCCGCCGTCTCGGTCTCATGCGACCGGGCGCCGTCCTCATCAACGTCGCGCGCGGCGGCATCGTCGACACGCTCGCCCTCGCCGAGGCGCTCGCGGCCGGCACGATCGCCGGTGCCGGCGTCGACGTCACCGACCCCGAGCCGCTGCCCGCCGATCACCCGCTCTGGACGGCGCCGAACGTCATCATCTCGCCGCACTTCGCCGGCGGTGGCAGCCCCATGGCCATGCGCCGGGTCGGGCAGAGCGCCGCGGATCGCGTGCGGGCCATGCAGGAGGAGGCGAAGCACCTTGTCTGACGCGCGTCGCCGCCACATGGTGCTCACGATGTTCGTGCACCCCGCCGGCTACCACAACTACAGCTGGCGCGGGCCGGACTCCCGGGCCGAGGACTGGGGCAAGCTCGACCTCATTGTCGACCTCGCGAAGCAGGCCGAGGCCGCAAAGATCGACGCGATCTTCTTCGCCGACACGACCTCCGCCGACCCGATCCTCGGCGGCGACACGAAGGTGCTCGGCGTGTACGAGCCGATCACCTCGATGTCCGCGCTCGCGGCGGTCACGCAGCAGGTCGGGCTCATCGGCACCGCCTCGACGACGTTCAATCTGCCGTACAACGTCGCGCGCCAGTTCCAGGGACTCGACACCCTCACGGGTGGCCGCGCGGGGTGGAACATCGTCACGTCGTGGATCGGCAACGACAACTTCGGCATCGACGAGATGCCAGACGGCCCCGAGCGCTACCGCCGGGCCATGGAGTTCGTCGAGGTCTGCCGGAAGCTCTGGGGCAGCTGGGACGCCGACGCGATCGTCGCCGACCGCGGGGCGGGCGTCTGGGTCGACCCGGCCAAGCTCCACGCGATCGCGCACGACGGCGACTACTTCAAGGTGAAGGGGCCGATCAACATGCCCCGCTCGCCGCAGACCGGCCCCGTCCTCGTCCAGGCCGGCTCGTCCGGGCCCGGCATCGAGCTCGGCGCGACCTACGCGGAGCTCATCTACACGGCGCAGCCGATCCTCGCGAAGAGCGTCGACTTCTACGCGAACTACAAGGAGATCGTCAAGAGCAAGGGGCGCCGCGCCGACGAGGTGTGCATCATCCCGGGCATCCTGCCGATCATCGGCCGCACCGAGGCGGAGGCGCAGGAGTACGCCGACGAGCTCGAGAACTGGATCGACTACGCGCACGCGAAGACGCAGCTGCAGAGCTCGCTCGGCGTCGACATCTCCGACCTCGACTACGACGACAAGGTCCCGGTCGAGCGCTTCGACACCGCGAAGTACAACACGCCGACGAGTCGCGGCAACATCTACCGCGCGCAGGCCGAGGCGGGCCGGACGGTCCGCGAGATGATCCGGGCGAATGCGAAGGCCGCCGGCCACCAGTGGATCGTCGGCTCCGCCTCCCGCGTCGCCGACCTCATGGCGGACTGGTTCCAGCAGCGGGCCTGCGACGGCTTCAACCTCAACGCGCCCTCGCTGCCGGAGGGCTACCACCGCGTCCTCGAGCTGCTCGTGCCAAAGCTGCAGGAGCGGGGCCTCTTCCACGACGACTACGCGGGCGGCACCCTGCGGGACAACATCGCGGCCGGCCGCTGAGCCCGGGCGAGAGATCAAGGGAGATCGAATGCGCGACTACGACTACATCATCGTCGGCGGCGGGACCGCGGGCGCGGTCATGGCGGCACGGCTCACGGAGGACGGCAGCACGCAGGTGCTCGTCCTCGAGGCAGGGCCGGACTACCGCTCGGCCGACACCCCGGTGCAGTTCCACGACCGCAACCTCGGCTGGGGCCTCTCGCTCGAGCCGAATCGCGACATGAAGGACCCCGACTTCTTCTTTAGCGACATCACCGCGCGGCGCACCGCCGCGCAGGACGTCTTCCCCTACCGGCGCGGCCGCGGCCTCGGCGGATCCTCGACGATCAACGGCCTGTGCGCCATCCGCGGCGTGCCCGAGGACTTCGCCCTCTGGGAGGAGATGGGCGCGACCGGCTGGGGCTACCGCGACCTGCTCCCGGCGTTCAAGGCCTCGGAGACTGACGCGCAGTTCCCCGACTCCCCGTGGCACGGCGACGCCGGCCCGATCCCCGTCTACCGGGAGCCGGAGGCCGGCTGGGGCGGGACCGACTTCGCGCTGCGCGACGGCGCGCTCGAGGCCGGCTACGGCTGGCACCCGGACCACAACGCCCCCGACGGCACCGGCGCGACGCCGTTCGCGATGAACATCCGGGACGGCAAGCGCGTCTCGACGAATGACGGCTACCTCGAGCCGGCACGCGACCGCGCGAATCTCACGATCGTCGGGGGTGTCACGGTCGACCGGGTCATCCTCGAGGACGGTCGCGCGGTCGGCGTGCGACTCGTCGGCGGCGCCGAGCACCGGGTCGTGCGGGGCGGCGAGGTGCTCCTCGCGGCGGGCGCCATCCACTCCCCGGCCATCCTGCTGCGCAGCGGCATCGGCCCGGAGGGCGAGCTGCGACGCCTCGGCGCCGACGTGAAGGCGATCCTTCCGGTCGGACTCGGGCATCAGGACCACGCCGTGCTCTTCGTCACCGTCCCCGTCACGCCCGAATCGCAGGACTGCGTCGGCAACCGGCCGACGAACGTCGTCGTCCGCTACTCCTCGGGCATCGGCGGCGCGCACGCGAACGACATGATGCTCATGGCCTCGAACCACAACTACTGGTTCGGCCTGCCCTCCGCGGGCATCGCGGTGCAGCTCAATCAGGCGTACACGCGCGGCGGCTTCCACCTGCCGAGCCTCGACCCGACGGTCGACCCGCACCTCGAGATGAACCTCCTGGCCGACTCGCGCGACCGCGCTCGGATGGTCGACGGCATCGAGCGGATCCGCGAGATCATCGCGCACCCGACGATGCGCGCGATCCAGACCGGCGATCCCGAGTTCCCCGCGACCGACGACGGCATCCTCGCGTCGGTCAAGGACGTCATGCACGTGTGCTCGACCGCCCGCATGGGCCAGGTCGACGACCCCGAGGCCGTCGTCGACACCGAGTGCCGCGTCATCGGCGTCGGCGGACTGCGGGTCATCGACGCCTCGATCTTCCCGACCGTCCCGAGCGCGAACATCGCGCTGACGGTCATCGCCGTCGCGGAGCTCCTCGCCTCGCGGATGACCGGTCGGCCGCTGCCCGCGACCGACGACGAGTACCAGGAAGTGGGGGTGCCGGTCGCATGAGCACCGTGACCAGTCAGGACGCCGCGAAGCTCGAGGAGCTGCGCGCACAGCTCGAGGGCGTGGGCCACCTCATCGGCGGCGAGATCGTGCGCAGCACCGAGACGTTCACCGTCATGGCGCCGTGGGCCGGCGAGCCGCTCGCGGAGTGCCCGTCGGCGAGCGCGGCCGACCTCGACCGGGCGATGGCCGCCGCGACCGCGGCGCAGCCCGGCTGGGCGCGCGACGAGGCCGAGCGGCAGCGCGTGCTGCGCGCCGCGGCCGATGCGCTCGAGGCGGACAAGGACCGGATCGGCGCCGTCATCGCCGCCGAGACCGGCAAGCCGATCGCGATCGCGACCGGTGAGGTCATCGGCGCCGCCGCGCACATGCGCTACCACGCGGACGAGGTCATCCCCGTCGAGACGATCGTCGACGACGAGACGCAGACGATCATGGTCGTCCACGAGCCGATCGGCGTCGTCGTCGCGATCACGCCGTGGAACGGCCCGCTGCTCATGCTCGCGAACAAGACCGCGGCGGCGCTCCGGGCCGGCAACACGGTCGTCGCGAAGCCGTCGCCGTTCACCCCGTTCTCCTCGCTGCTGTTCGGCGAGGTGCTGAAGGACATCGTGCCCGCGGGCGTCGTCAACGTCCTCGCGGGCGGCGACGCGCTCGGCGTCGCGATGACGCAGCACCCCGATGTCGCGATGGTCTCCTTCACCGGCTCGATCCGGGCGGGGCAGGCGATCATGGAGCAGTCCGCGCAGGGTCTGCGCCGTCTCCAGCTCGAGCTCGGCGGCAACGACGCGGCGGTCGTCCTGCCGGACGTCGATGTCGCGGAGGTCGCGCCGCGGATCTATCGGGGCGCATTCGCGCTCTCCGGTCAGATCTGCGCCGCGATCAAGCGGCTCTACGTCCACGAGTCGATCGCCGAGGCACTGATCGGCGAGCTCAAGGCGATCGCCGAGACGCACCGTCCCGGCTCCCCGTGGGACCCGGAGACGACGATGGGCCCGTCGACGACGAAGCCGCAATACGAGCTCGTCAAGGGCCTCATCGACGACGCGATCGCGCAGGGCGCGACCGTCGTCACCGGCGGGAAGGCGCTCGACCGGCCCGGGTACTTCATCGAGCCGACGATCCTCACGGATGTCGACCACGGGGTGCGCGTCGTCGACGTCGAGCAGTTCGGCCCCGTGCTGCCGGTCATGACCTTCTCGGACATCGACGAGGTCATGACTCGCGTCAACTCGACCGACTACGGCCTCGGCGGCTCGGTCTGGACGCAGGACATCCCTGCGGCCATCGAGCTCGCGCGTCGCTTCGAGTCGGGGTCGACCTGGATCAACCGGCACCCGCACGTGGGCGCCGACGTCCCGTTCGGCGGCGTCAAGCTCAGCGGCATCGGCCGCGAGGGCGGCCCGAAGTCCTATGAGTCGTTCACCGAGCCCAAGACCATTTCCATCCTGAAGCAGCCCTAGTCACGCGATTCCAAGGAGGTGGCATCGCAACCGCACCCGTCGCCCAGTGCGACACCCCACCTGCAATGAAGCACCACCCTGGTCCCGAGCCCGGGACCACCAGATCGGGCGGACCCGCCCGGATTGCGAGCGATCGATGAAGATCAACACCATGAAGCGAGCCGTCGCCCTCGGGGCGGCCGGACTCACGGCTTTCGCCCTTGCGGCGTGCGCTCCCAGCGCGCCCGAGCCGACCACCGCGCCCACGCCGACCGAGTCGGCGGATGCCGGGCCGGACCTGACCCCGGCCACGATCAAGCTGATCCTGGCGCCGGTGTTCTACGAGCCCGTCTACATCGCCGAGGAGCAGGGCCTCTTCGCCGACCTCGGCCTCACGGTCGAGATCGTCCCGGGCGGCACGGCGAACGAGAACACCGCGCAGCTCATCGCCGGCCAAGCGGACATCGCGATGTCCTCCGCGGTCGCGCTCATCCCCGCGGTGGCGCAGGGCGTGCCGCTGCTCACCGTCCTCGGCGCGACGAGCTCCGACCCCGACGTCGTCACCTCCGGGCTGCTCGCGACCGCCGACAGCGGCATCACCGGCCCCGGGGACTTCGCCGGCAAGACGATCTGCCTGCAGGGCCTCAACGAGACGACGCACCTCGGCACGCTCATCCTCGCCAAGGAGGCGGGCGTGGCCGCCGACGAGATGACCTTCGTCCAGATCCCGCTGCCGAACCTCGTGCAGTCGGTCGTCGACGGGACGTGCGATGTCGGCTACCCGATCGGCAACGCCTACGCCGCCGGCCTCGAGCAGGGGCTCGTCCAGGTCGGCGAGCCGTCGGTCGAGGCGCTCGCGGGCGGCCCGAGCGTGACCTACGCGGCGACCCGCGACTGGATCGCGGCGAACGAGAGCGCCCTGACGCGCTTCCAGCAGGCGGTCGCCGAGGCGGCGGAGCTCGGTCGTGCCGACAACTTCGCGCTCATCCGCGAGGTCCAGCTCGAGCGCTCGCAGACCCCGCCGGAGGTCATCAAGTCGCAGGTCCTCGCCGGCTACCAGACGGACATGTTCGTCTCGGGCTGGACGAAGACGCTCGACGGCATGGCCGAGTTCGGCATGCTCGACCGGCAGATGCCGTACACGGAGTTCGTGTCGGACCTCGCGCCGATGCAGCCGTAGCACTCGCGACACTGAGCACCACACACTGAGAGAGGGGTGGGCAGGATCATGACCGTCATGCCATCGGCGCCGCCGAAGACCGCCGTCGTACGGACGGCCGGACCCGAGACGCCTTGGTACCGGACGCGGAGCAAGCGCCTCATGGCGCGCCTCGCGGTCGGGGTCGCCATCGTGGCGATCTGGTGGCTGGCGGCCACGTTCCGCTGGCTGCCGCCGGAGATCCTGCCCGCCCCGCTCGACGTGCTCAGCGCATTCGTCGGCCTCGCCTTCACCGGCGCGTTCTGGGGGAACTTCTTCCAGACGCTCGGGAACGGCATGGCCGCGCTCGGGATCGCCATCGTCATCGGCGTGCCGCTCGGGCTCGTCCTCGGGCTCGTGCCGGCCGTCGAGCGCACGACCCGGTTCCTCCTCGACCTCGGGCGCTCGTTCCCGCAGATCGCGCTGCTGCCGGTCATGGTCCTCCTTTTCGGGGCGACCGCGCAGATGGAGATCCTCGTCATCGTCCTCAGCGTGCTGTGGCCGGTCCTGCTCCAGACGATCTACGGCTCGCGGCGCATGGACCCGGTCATCCGGGACACCGTGAAGTCGTACCGGATCAAGATCGGCTACGTCTTCGGGAAGGTGCTGCTGCCCGGTGCCGCGCCGTTCACGATGACCGGCATCCGAGTCGCCGCGTCCGTCTCGATCCTCGTCGCGATGAGCGTCGAGCTGCTCGCCTGGACGCCGGGCATGGGCTCCGCGCTCGGGCGGGCACAGATCGAGGAGGCGCCGGACATCGCGCTCGGCTACCTCTTCTGGGCCGGCTTCCTCGGCCTCGGCCTCAACTACCTGTTCCAGTTCATCGAGGACAAGGCCCTCGTGTGGAACGCCCGCGGCGACCTGGCGGTGAGCTCCTGATGAAGATCCTCAAGCCCGTGGGGCGCGTGCTCGAGCAGCTCTGGCTGCCGGCCCTGCTCATCGCCTTCTGGTGGTTCGGCTCCGCGTCGAGCACGAACCCGTTCATCCCGCCGCTGTCGGAGATGGTCGACGCCTTCTTCATCGAGCTCGAGTCCGGGCGCCTCGCGGCGAACGCGTACGCGAGCCTCCGGAACATCGCGGCGGGCCTCGCGATCGGCGTCATCGGCGGCATCGGGATCGGCACGACGGTCGGGCTCTCGCGGGCCGCGCGGACCGTCCTCGACCCGTACCTGCAGTTCGCGAGGTCGATCCCGCAGGTCGCCATCATCCCGATCATCATCGGCGCCTTCGGCATCACGCCGCTGCCGAAGATCTGGGCGATCGCCTTCGCCTGCATCTGGCCGATCCTCCTCAACACGGTCGACGGCATCCGCGCGATCGACCCCGGCGTGCGGGACATGGTCAAGTCGTACCGCGTCTCGACGACCCGCTCCCTCTTCAAGGTGATGATCCCGGCGGCCCTGCCGCAGATCATGTCCGGCGTGCGCATCTCGCTGTCCGTCGCGGTCGTCGTCATGGTCGTCAGCGAGATCTACGGCTCGACCGAGGGCCTCGGCTACTTCATCAACTACACCAAGAGCCTCTTCCAGATGGAGAACACCTGGATGGCGACCCTCGTCGTCGGCCTCATGGGGTACCTGCTCAGCGTCATCTTCCTCGTCATCGAGAAGTACGCGCTGCGGTGGTACCACGAGTCCGCCGAATGACCACGACCTCACGAACCGACCGACCCGAGCACAGGAGACCGACATGGCGATGACCGGGAGCACCAGCACCACCTCGACGCAGCCGAAGGACACGCGGCTCATCGTCAAGGACCTCGGCAAGACGTATGTGACCAACGGCGAGCCGCACGAGATCTTCGGCGGCATCGACCTCGTCGTCGCGCCGCACGAGATCGTCTCCATCGTCGGCCCGTCCGGCGTCGGCAAGACGACCCTGCTGCGCTGCCTCGCGGGTCTGCTCGCGCCGACCGTCGGCGAGGTGCGGATCGGCGACCGGAGGCTCACCGAGCCCGTCCCCGAGATGGGCGTCGTCTTCCAGGACTACAGCCGCTCGCTGCTGCCGTGGATGCGCTCGCGCGAGAACGTCGCCTTCCCGCTCGAGTCGAAGGGCATCGGCCGGGCCGAGCGGCGCCGCATCGCGGAGGAGTCACTCACGGCCGTCGGCCTCGAGGGCGCCGGGCACAAGTACCCGTGGCAGATGTCCGGCGGCATGCAGCAGCGCGTCGCGATCGCCCGCGCACTCGCGTACCAGTCGGAGGTGCTCCTCATGGACGAGCCCTTCGCCTCCGTCGATGCGCAGACCCGCTTCGACCTCGAGGACCTCGTGCTCGACCTGCGCAAGCGGCTCGGCGTCTCGATCGTCCTCGTCACGCACGACATCGACGAGGCGGTCTACCTCGCCGACCGCGTCGTCGTGCTCTCCGGCAAGCCCGCGAGCGTCGTCGACCTCGTCGAGGTCGACCTCGGCAAGGACCGCGATCAGATCGCGACGAAGGCCGTGCCGGCCTTCGCGGAGGCGCGCACCCGCGTCCTCAAGCAGATCCGCCGCGAAGCCTGACCGACCCGGCCCGACCGCACACCAGGAAAGGACGCTGAGCGCCCATGACCGAGACCGCTTCCGCGCGCCCGATCGACACGATCACCGCGCACCTCACGACGACCCGATTCGAGGACATCGACCCCGCGGCGATCGCGCTCGCGAAGCGTCGCGTGCTCGACGTCATCGGCTGCGCCCTCGGCGGCGCGTCGATCGACGGCAACCTCGAGCTCCTGCAGCTCCTCCGCGACTGGGGCGGCCGTGGCGAGGCGACGGTGCTCGGACACGGCGGACGGCTCCCCGCGCACCAGGCGGCGTTCCTCAACGGCATCATGGCGCGGTCGAACGACCTCGAGGTCATGACCTTCGTCCACGACGGGGCACGGATGGCCTCGCACAACGCGGGCAGCACGGTCCCGACGGCGCTCGCGCTCGCCGAGTCGCGCGGTCTCACGGGCAAGGAGCTGCTCACGGGGCTCGTCCTCGGCGACGACCTCGTCGCGCGGGTCTCGCTCGCCGCCGACTGGAACTTCCAGGTCGGCTTCGACGGCATCGGCAGCCTCGTCCCGTGGGGCACGACCGCGGTCGCGGGCCGCCTGATCGGCCTGACGCAGGACCAGCTGCGCCACGCATTCGGCCTCATGCTCAACACGATGAGCGGCACCGTGCAGGACTACTGGGATGGCGTCCACGCCTTCAAGCTCGTGCAGGGCACCCCGGCGCGTGACGCGATCGTCAACGCCGAGCTCGCCGCCCGCGGCTGGACCGGCAACTATGACCCGCTCTTCGCGACGTACGGCTACTTCAAGCTCTTCGCGCTCGGCGCGAAGGACCCCGAGATCCTCACGAAGGGCCTCGGCGAGTACTACTACGGCGAGGCGCTCTTCAAGCACTTCCCGAGCGGCCTGCCGACCCACACCCCCGCGGCCTGCGCGCTCGAGCTCTACCACGAGCACGGCGTGCGCCCCGAGGACATCGAGGCGATCGAGATCGGCGTCAGCGAGCAGGCGATGACGAACTACTACGCGAAGCCGTGGTCGATCCGCGAGTGGCCGCACGGCGACGCGGCCTTCAGCTACCAGTACGCGACGTGCTCGGCGCTGCTGCGCGGGCACTACTTCATCGACGCGATGGCCGAAGAGGTCATCACCGCGCCGGACATCAACGCCCTCATCGCACGCTCGACCGTGGGCCCCATGGCCGCCGAGCACCGCTGGGGCGCGACCGTCACGGTCCGGCTCAAGGACGGCCGCGAGGTCGCCGTCACGCGCACCGCACCGCCGGCCGATCCCGTGACCGACCCGGCGTCCGACGAGTTCATCATCGACAAGTACCGCCGCCAGGCGGAGCACTCCGGGTTCCTGAGCGCCGCGGCGATCGACGAGCTCGCGGAGCTCGTCCTCCGACTCGAGGAGCTCGACGACGTCACCGACATCACGCGGCTCGCCGCCGCCGGACAGGAGGGCTGAGGCCATGGGTCGGATCATCGACACGCTCGCCGACTTCGCGCTGCGGACCGGCTACGACGACCTGCCGCAGGAGATCGTCGACACGACGAAGCACTTCCTCCTCGACTCGATCGGCTGCGGCCTCGGCGGCATCACGACCGACCCGGGCAAGATCGCCATCTCGGTCGCGCGCATGCTCGGCGGTCCCGCGGAGTGCTCGATCATCGGCACGGGCGACAGGGTCTCCATCCAGAATGCGGTGCTCGCCAACGGGCAGCTCGTCAACGCCCTCGACTACGACACCGTCATGCCAGGCGGCCACACCCCGCCGTACACCGCGCCGACGCAGCTCGCCATGGCCGAGCGCGTGGGCGCGAGCGGCCGCGAGCTGCTCGTCGCGACCGCGATCGCGCTCGAGATCGGCGCCCGGCTGGCGACCGCCGTCCCGCCGGCGATGCAGTTCGTCGGCGAGGAGCGCGCATTCCGCTACGCGAAGCGCGAGGGCTACGCCCGGCTCAACTTCGGCTCCGCCGCGGGCGCCGGCCGACTCCACGGCCTCGACCACGACCAGGTCGTCAACGCCATGGCCCTCGCGGGGCACATGAGCCAGCTCAACACCTGGGGCCGCGGCAACTACTCGATGCCGCGGAACCTCTCGAAGTACGGCTTCCCGGGGTGGCAGAACACGGGCGCGATCCTCTCGGTCTTCTACGCCGAGATGGGCCTCATGGGCGATGTCGAGCTCCTCGACGACGACGAGCACGGCTACGGCGAGTTCAGCGGCTACGACAGCTGGGACCCGAGCCGCATCCTCGACGGGATCGGCGAGCGCTGGAGCTTCGGCGGCATGGTCCGCTTCAAGCCGTATGCGGCCTGCACGATGCTCCATCGCGGGATCGAGGCCTTCGAGCAGATCCTCGCGGAGCACCGGCTGCATCCCGACGAGATCGAGCACGTCGTCGCCGAGGCCTCGCCGACCGTCGAGTCGGTGCTCTTCACCGACACGTCGATGAACAACATCGTCGACCTGCAGTTCGGCATGCACCACGTGCTCGCGATGGTCGCGCACGGCGAGCGCACCGGTCCGGACTGGCAGGACTGGAACAAGCTCACCGACCCGCGCACCCGCGAGTTCGCGGAGAAGGTCGAGATCATCCCGAACCCGACCTACGGGCAGGACGAGGTCAGCCGCATCACCGTCACGGCGCGCGGCACGACATACATGGCGGAGGCGGCGGGCCACACCGACCCCCTGACCCGCGAGCAGCTCGTCGTGAAGTTCCGTGACAACGCGGCCCGCTGCCTGACGTCGGCGAAGACGGAGGACGCGATCGACGCATTCATCGGGCTCGAGGACCTCGCCGAGGTCCGGGACCTCATGCGGGCGCTCACGCTCTGAGGCGCGGCCGACCGCGCTGCTGCGTCGGGTGCTGGGATTCCGGCTGCACGCTGGGATCTCGAGCGGGATTCCCAGCACACGGCCGCGATCCCAGCGCCCGGACGAATGCGCGGGCTCGCGCCCGTCAGCCCCGCGCGGCAGACGCGAGGGCCGCGTACGCGAGCCCGACATCGTAGCCCGCGGCCTCGAGCGCGATCGGGTAGACCGAGGTCTCGGTGAGGCCCGGCATGACGTTCGCCTCGAGGAAGAACGGGGTGCCCGCGCCGTCGATGATGAAGTCGACGCGGGACAGGTGGCGCAGGCCGAGCGCGCGGTGCGCGTCGAGGGCGTGCTGCGCCGCCCGCTCGGCGATCTCCGGCGCGATGCGAGCGGGGGTGTAGAAGCGGGTCTCACCGGCGGTGTAGCGAGCCTCATAGGAGTAGACGCCGTGGACGGGCTCGATCTCGACCGCCGGGAGGGCGACCGGGCCGTCGCCCGTGTCGAGCACCCCGATCGAGATCTCCGTGCCGGTGATGCGCTGCTCGATGAGCACGACGTCCCAGTACGTGTACGCGTCGACCATCGCCCGCGGCAGCTTCGAGCGATCCTCGACGATCGTGACGCCCTGCGAGGAGCCGCCCTGCGCTGGCTTCACGACGAGCGGACCGGAGAACTCGTCGGAGATCTCCTCAAGGATGCCGACCGCACCGAGCTCGCGGAAAGCCTCCCGCGGCAGCGTGATCGACGCGGGCGTCGGGACGCCGACGCGGCTCACGAGGGTCTTCGCCGTCGGCTTGTCCCAAGCGAGGCGTGCGGCGTCGGCCTTCGCGCCGACGTACGGGACGCCGAGGAAGTCGAGCAGGCCGCGCAGCGCGCCGTCCTCACCGCTCGCGCCGTGCAGCGCGGGCCAGATGACGTCAGGGCGCTCGCGGCGGATGTGCTCGAGGAGCGTCGCGTCGGGGTCGCGGATCGTCACCTTGACGCCGTGGGCGAGGAGCCCGTCGGCGAGCTGGCGGCCGCTGCGCAGCGAGATGTCGCGTTCGTGGGAGATGCCGCCGGCGAGGACGAGGACGTCGGGTCGCATCGGCTCAGGTCAGCGAGGTCGGCGGGACGAAGACGGGCTCGGTCGTCGACCTCACGACCGGCAGCGGCGAGGTCTGGCCGAACTCGCCGAGGAGGTCGAGCTCCCCGTTGATGACGACCGACAGGCGCCGGATGCCCTCCCGGATGAATTCGGGGATCGGGTAGCAGAACGACAGCCGGATGCGGGAGCGCCCGCCCCCGTCGGCATAGAACGCGGTGCCCGGGGTGTACGCGACGAGCTCCTTGACCGCGCGCGGGAGCATCGCCTTCGAGTCGAGGAACTCGGGGAGCGTGAGCCACACGTAGAAGCCGCCGTTCGGCGTCGTCCAGCTCAGGTCGGGCAGGTAGTCGTCGAGCGCCGCGAGCATCGCGTCACGCCGCTCGCGGTACACGCCGCGGAACGTGTCGATCTGGCCGCGCCAGTCGGCCGAGGCGAGGTACTCGCTGATCGTGTACTGCGCGAAGGAGCTCGGGCTGAGGATGGCGGCCTCGTTCGCGAGGATGAGTTTCTCGCGGATCGCGTGCGGCGCGAGCACCCACCCGACCCGGAAGCCGGGGGCGAGCGTCTTCGAGAACGTCCCGAGGAAGACGACGCCGTCCTCCTCGACCGAGCGCATCGCGTGCGGCGGCGGGGCGTCGAACCACAGCAGGCCGTACGGGTCGTCCTCGAGGACGAGGATGCCCTCGGTGCGGCAGATCTCGAGGATCTCCGTCCGGCGCTCCCACGGGATCGTCACGCCCGAGGGGTTCGAGAACGAGGGGATCGTGTAGAGGAACTTGATGCGGCGGCCCGCGGCCTTGAGCTCCGCGATCCGCTCGCGCAGTGCCTCGGGGATGAGGCCGTGCTCGTCGGTGAGGACGTGCTGCACGTCCGCCTCGAACGACTTGAAGACGACCAGGGCGGTCACATATGTCGGCGCCTCGGCGAGGACGACGTCGCCCGGGTCGATGAAGAGCTTCGTGATGAGCTCGAGCCCGTGCTGGGAGCCCGTCGTCACGACGAGGTCGTCGACGCCCGCGCGAATGCCCTCGAGCGCCATGACGTCGAGGATCTGCTCCCGGAGGCGCGGCAGGCCCTGGCCCGAGCCGTACTGCATCGCCTGCGGTCCGTGCTCGCGGAGCACGCGGTCGAGGGCGCCCTGCACGAGGTCGTGCGGCAGCGCGGAGACATAGGGCATGCCGCCCGCGAGGCTCACGACCTCCGGCCGTGAGGCGACCGCGAAGAGCGCGCGCACCTCGCTGGCCGCCAGCCCGGCCGCTCGCGCGGCGTAGCTGTCGTACCAGGGATCGAGGTTCGTGCCTCGCGAGTCGCTCATGATCAGGCCTCCCTACGGAAAGGACCAGCGTACCCGCAGTGCCCGTGGAGTCCTCGGCGGGGGGATCAGAGGAACTCGGCGAGCTCCTGCTCGAAGACGCGCTTCGGCATCGAGCCGATGAGCTCCTTGACCTCCTGGCCGTCGCGGAAGACCTTGAAGGCCGGGATGCCGGTGATGCCGTAGCGCATCGTCATCTCGGGGTTGTCGTCGACGTTGAGCTTGACGACGCGGAGCCTGCCCTCGTGCTCCGCGGCGATCTCGTCGAGGATCGGCGACATCTGCTTGCACGGCCCGCACCACTCGGCCCAGAAGTCGACGACGACGGGGGTGGCGGAGCCGAGGACCTCGGCGTCGAAGTTCGCGTCGGTGACGTCGGTGGCTGCCATGGTGGACTCCTGCTCGATCAGGCGGCGGTTGCGGCCGCCGCGGCCGTCGCGGGCAGGCCCGCGAGGTAGTGCTCGACGTCGATCGCCGCGACGGTGCCCGAGGCGGCGGCGGTGACGGCCTGCTTGTAGGTCGGGTCGACGACGTCGCCGGCGGCGAAGACGCCCGGCACGCTCGTGCGCGACGAGCGGCCGTCGACCGCGATCGTCCCCGCCTCGGTGAGCTCGAGCTGGCCGTGCACGAGGTGCGTGCGCGGGTCGGCGCCGATCGCGATGAACAGGCCCGTGACCGGCAGCGCCGACTCGGCGCCCGTCACCGTGTTGCGTACCGTGAGCGACTCGAGCGAGTGCTCGCCGTGGATGCCGACGACCTCGTGGTCGAGGAGGAACTCGATCTTCGGGTCCGCCTTCGCCCGGTCGATCATGACCTGGGACGCGCGCAGCTGCTGCGAGCGGTGGATGAGGATGACGCGGTCGGCGAACTTCGTGAGGAAGGTCGCCTCCTCCATCGCCGAGTCGCCGCCGCCGACGACCGCGATGACCTGCTCGCGGAAGAAGAAGCCGTCGCACGTCGCGCACCAGGACACCCCGTGGCCGGCGAGGCGGTCCTCGTCCGGCAGGCCGAGCTTGCGGTACGCGGAGCCGGTCGCGAAGATGACCGACTGCGCCTCGAGGACCGTGCCGTCGCCGAGGGTGACGCGCTTGATGTCGCCGTCGAGGTCGAGCGCCGTGACGTCGTCGTAGACGACCTTCGTGCCGAACTTCTCGGCCTGCTCGCGCATCTCCTCCATGAGGTCCGGGCCCATGATGCCCTTCGGGAAGCCCGGGAAGTTCTCGACGTCCGTCGTCTTCGTCAGCTCGCCGCCCGGCTCGACCGACGACGCGACGAGCACCGGCTCGAGGCTCGCGCGGCCCGTGTAGATGCCCGCGGTGTACCCGGCGGGGCCGCTGCCGATGATGACGACCTTGTGCACAGTCATGGATCCCTTTCCTTCCTCGCGCTCGCGCATTCGTCCTGCGAGTCGATCACTCGCAACGCGGAACGCGACCAGGCTATTCCGTCCGGCGGGACAGTCGCGCGAGGAGTGGTCGCGTGATGGAAAGGATCTCGGGATTCCGGCTCGCGACGAGCAGCCCGAGGTAGACGGCGAGCATCGCGACGCCGCCGGCCGCCGCCGTGAGCAGCGCCCCGACGATGTCGCCGTCGGGGAATCGCGCGAAGCCGGCCTCCCGCATGAGCCACTCGACGCCGTAGCCCGCCGCGGCCGCGGGGACCATCGCGAGGAGGTACCAGACGAGCCGGCCCAGGATGCGCGGCACCCGCAGCGTCGGGATGCGGCGGCGCATCCAGCCGAGGCTGATCGCCGCGTTGATGATCATGGCGCCCGCGAGCGAGAGCGCGGCGAGCGGCGCGATCATCGCGCGCGGCGCCTGGGCGATGATCGCCAGGAGCACGACGACGTGGAGGCCGACCTGGATGCACTGCAGGATGAATGCGGCGCGCGTGTCATCGAGCGAGTACCACCCCCGCAGGAGGACGCCGGAGATGCTCGACGGGATGAGTCCGATGAGCGTGCACGACAGCACGAGCGCGACGGCGACCCGGCCCTCTGGGCTCGCGGTGAAGAGCGTCGCGACCCAGGGCGAGAGCACCGCGAGTCCGACCGCCGCGAAGACCTGGAGGACGAGCACGGCGAGGATCGCATTCGTGAGGTCGCCTCCGATCGCCTTGATGTCGCCGTCGCGGGCGTGGCCGCTCAGCCGCGTGAAGTACGGCACCGCGATCGACATCGTGATGAGCGAGTACGGGAGCACCGCGATGAGGGAGGCGAGGGACATGGTCGCGAGCGAGGCGTCCTCGCCGCTCGCGAGCGAGACGACGCGCGACTCGACGATGCCGCCGGCCTGCGCGACGAGCATCGCGCCGAACGTCCACGCCGCGAGCCGCCCGAACTTGCCGAGTCCTGCGTCGCGCCACCGGAAGTCGGGGCGGAAGCGTATCCCGGCCTGGCGCCAGGCGAGCATGAGGACGACGGCCTGGATCGCGATGCCGAGCGTCGCGCCGCCCGCGAGCGTCGTGATCATCTCCGGCGTCCAGGCCGAGGCCGGCAGCCCGTCCGCCGAGCCGAACGCGGCGCGGAAGCCGAGGAGCACGCTCACGAAGACGAGGTTGTTGATGACCGGCGCCCACGCGAAGGGCCAGAACACGCCGCGTGCGTTGAGCACCTCGGACAGGATCGCGAAGACGGCGTAGAAGAACACCTGCGGCAGACAGAAGTAGGCGAATGCGTAGGCGAGCTGCAGCTGCGCCTCGGTGAAGCCGCGGCCCGCCTCACCCGCGTCCGGGTCGCCGCCCTGCGCGTAGAGGTGGACGATGATCGGCGCCGCGATCGTGACGATCGCGGTGACGACGAGGAAGATCGTGATGCCGAGCGTCACGAGCTTGTTGAGGAACCGCGCGCCGCCGTCGGCGTGGCCCGTCGCCTTGACGATCGCGGGGACGATGACGGCGGTGAGCGTGCCGCCCGCGATGAGCGTGAAGATGTTGTTCGGGAGCTGGTTCGCGAGCGCGAACGCGTCGGCCCCCTCGCCGACGGTGCCGATCGTGTTGTAGAGCAGCAGGGCGTTGACGAAGCCCAGGACGCGCGAGACGAGGGTCCCCGACGCCAGCACGACGCCCGACCTGCCGATCGATGGCATGGGGAGCAGTCTACGGATGCGACGCACGGGGCCCAGATCGGTCAGACTGTCACGGTGATCAACGTCGCCGACGGCATCGTGCGACTCGGCGTGCTCGCGGAATCCGCGCCCGTCGCCCGGCTCGCCGCGGCGTTCGAGGCCGCCGGCCATGAGATCGCCCTCGTCGGCGGGCCGGTCCGCGACGCATTCCTCGGCCGGGACACGAGCGACCTCGACTTCACGTCCTCGGCCCGCCCGGACGAGCTGCTCGCCGTCATGACCCCCTTGGCGACCGCCGTCTGGGACGTCGGCCGCGACTTCGGCACGATCGCCGCCCGCATCGACGGCCGCGACGTCGAGGTGACGACGTACCGGGCGGACGCGTACGACGGCGTCACGCGGAAGCCGGTCGTCGCATTCGGCGATGCCCTCGAGGGCGACCTCGCACGGCGGGACTTCACGGTGAACGCGATGGCGCTGCGGCTCCCGGACCGTGTCCTCGTCGACCCGCGCGGCGGTCTCGAGGACCTGCTCGCCGGCATGCTCGACACCCCGGTCGACCCCGCGGTGTCCTTCGGCGACGACCCGCTGCGGATGATGCGGGCCGCGCGGTTCACCGCGCAGCTCGGCTTCCGGGTGCACGAGCGCGTCGCCGCCGCGATGGCCGCGCTCGCGGGCTCGCTCGAGATCGTCTCGGCCGAACGCATCGCCGACGAGCTCACCAAGCTGCTGCGATCCGACGATCCGGTCCGGGGCATTCGTCTCCTCGTCGACAGCGGACTCGCCGACCTCGTCATCCCCGAGGTGCCGGCGCTCCGGCTCGAGTCCGACGAGCACGCGCACCACAAGGACGTCTACGAGCACACGCTCACCGTCGTGCAGCAGGCCGTCGAGCTCGAGCGCGCGCGCGGCGTCCTCGACTCGCCCGACCTCGTCGTGCGGCTCGCGGCGCTCCTCCACGACGTCGGCAAGCCTGCGACGAAGCGGGTCGAGGGCCGGACCGTGAGCTTCCACCACCACGACGTCGTCGGGGCGAAGCTCGCGGCGAAGCGGCTGCGGGCGCTGCGCTTCGACAACGACACCGTGAAGTCGGTGTCGCGGCTCGTCGAGCTCCACCTCCGCTTCTTCGGCTACTCGGAGCAGCAGTGGACGGACTCGGCCGTGCGCCGCTACGTCCGCGACGCCGGCGACGAGCTCGAGCGGCTCCACATCCTCACGCGCGCCGACGTGACGACGCGCAACCGGCGCAAGGCCGAGCGGCTCGAGTGGGCGTACGACGACCTCGAGGCGCGCATCGCCGAGCTGCAGGAGGCCGAGGACCTCGCGGCGGTGCGTCCCGACCTCGACGGCGAGGCGATCATGCGCATCCTCGAGCTGCGGCCCGGCCGCGAGGTCGGCGAGGCGTACCGCTACCTCCTCGAGCTGCGGCTCGACGAGGGGCCGCTCGGCGCCGAGGAGGCCGAGCGGCGTCTGCGCGAGTGGTGGGCCGCGCGGGGCTGAGGCTGGGGGCAGGCCGGGCTGACCCGGCCGTCGGCAGGAATGCGCGGACCCGCCCGTCGGCAGGAATGCGCGGACCCGGCCGGGTGCTGGGATTCCCCCCGGGCGCTGGGATTCGCAGCCCTGACCCCAGCATTCGGGCAGGATCCCAGCGCCGCGCGGCGCGGTCGAGCTCAGGTCCCAGGCGCCCGGGCGCGACCTCGGGGGTCGAGGCTCGATTCCTCCACAGGGGCTTGGCCACGGCACGTCATCCAC
>CAKUJB010000008.1 GCA_934661165.1 uncultured Microbacteriaceae bacterium
CCCCGTGTCCGCGCAGCAGCCGCCGTCGCAGTCGGCGCCGGGCTGGTCGCTCGGCGACGAGACGGCCGCGACCGCGCTCTACCCCGCCGCCGGTGCGACCGCCGCGACGACCGTCCTGCCGGGGGGCGTCGGCGGGCCCCCGACCGGCCGCGGCGGCGGACCGACCGGCACCGGCGGCCCCTTCGGGAATCGCAAGGTGCTCATGTGGGTGCTCGCGGGCGTCGCGGGACTCCTCGTCATCGCGCTCGCCGTGCTCATCACCGTCCTCGCGATGAATGCGAACGGCGGGACGCCGTCGCCGACCACGACGCCGACGTCGACCTCGACGTCGACCCCGCGGCCGACCTCGACCTCGACGCGCACCCCGACCCCGACGCCCACGGTCGCCCCCGCGATCCGGTCGTTCGTCGCGGACCCCATGGTTGTGCAGTGCCAGAACGCGAGCTCGGTCGCGAGCGTCAAGCTCGCGTGGTCGACCGTCGGCGCGACGCAGGTCGCCGTGGCCAGCGCGGCGGGCCTCGTCGACGCGATCGACAACCCGTACCAGAACAACCTCGCACCCGAGGTCGAGGGATTCAGCATCCCGTTCGCCTGTGGCAACGCGAGCTGGGCGTACACGCTCACGATCGCGGGCGCGGACGGCGAGCACCGCAGCAGCGTCGTCACCGTGACGCGGCTGCCGTTCCCGTCGCCGAGCCCGACCCCGCCGCCTGCCCCGCCGGCGCCGTCGATCAGCAACTTCAGCGCGGCGCCGATGACGGTGACCTGTGTCGACGGTGAGGCGGCGCCGACGTTCACGCTCGAGTGGAGCTCGAGCAATGGCAGCGGCGCGGCCATCGACGGCCCGGGCGACAACGCCGGGTACGACTGGCCGAGCCTGTCGCCGAACGGCAACCAGCCGAACATCAGCTTCGACTGCACTGCGGAGACCATGACCTTCACCCTCACGGTGACGGGTCAGACCTCGCCTCCGGCGACCTCCAACGTCACCGTGACGAATGACGGCTTCGGCAGCTGACCGCGGCCGAGCGGTGACCCCGCGCTAGAATCGTCCGGTCCACATCTGAGGCACCAAGCCCCGCCTGACGGCGCGGGCCGGACGCGGTGCCGCCCATACCGGAAGCAGTGATCCATGGTGCGCCCCATCCCTGAGAAGCCCGCGCTCGAAGGCCTCGAAGCCCATTGGGGTCCGGCATGGGAGACCGCGGGGACCTTCCGGTTCGACCGCGCCGCGGCGCTCGCCGCAGGCAAGGCCGAGGTCTACGCGATCGACACCCCGCCGCCGACCGCCTCCGGCTCGCTCCACATCGGCCACGTCTTCTCGTACACCCACATGGACCTCGCCGCCCGCTACCACCGCATGCGCGGCAAGCATCTGTTCTTCCCCATGGGCTGGGACGACAACGGGCTGCCGACCGAGCGCCGGGTGCAGAACTACTACGGCGTCCGCGTCGACCCGTCGCTGCCGTACGATCCCGACTTCACGCCGCCGCAGGACGGCGGCGAGGGCACGAGCGGCAAGCTCGCGGACCAGATCCCCGTCTCGCGGCGCAATTTCGTCGAGCTCTGCGAGCGGCTCACCGAGGAGGACGAGCAGAAGTTCGAGGAGCTCTGGCGCGGGCTCGCGCTCTCCGTCGACTGGTCGCTCACGTACCGGACCATCGGGGATGACGCGCAGCGGGTCTCGCAGCGCGCATTCCTCAAGAACCTCGAGCGCGGCGAGGCCTACCGGGCCGAGGCGCCGACCCTCTGGGATGTGACATTCCGCACCGCCGTCGCGCAGGCGGAGCTCGAGGAGAAGGAGCAGCCGAGCGCGTACCACCGGCTCGCCTTCCATCGCACCGATGGCCGGGGCGACATCGAGATCGAGACGACCCGGCCGGAGCTGCTCGCCGCGTGCGTCGCGCTCGTCGCGCACCCCGATGACGAGCGGTACCAGGCGCTCTTCGGCTCGACCGTGACGACCCCCGTCTTCGGCGTCGAGGTGCCAGTGCTCGCGCATCACCTCGCGCAGCAGGACAAGGGCTCGGGCATCGCGATGATCTGCACCTTCGGCGACACGACCGACGTCGTCTGGTGGCGGGAGCTCGACCTGCCGATCCGCACCATCCTCGGCCCCGACGGCCGTGTCAAGGCCGAGGCGCCGGAGGCGATCGCGAGCGATGCCGGCCGTGCCGCGTACGCCGAGCTCGCGGGCAAGACCGTCTTCAGCGCGAAGGCCCGCATGGTCGAGCTGCTCGCCGAGTCCGGCGAGCTCATCGGCGAGCCGCGAAAGATCACGCACCCCGTAAAGTTCTTCGAGAAGGGCGACAAGCCGCTCGAGATCATCTCGACCCCGCAGTGGTACCTCGTCAACGGCGCACGCGACGAGGCGCTCCGCGACGCGCTGCTCGGGCGGGGTCGCGAGATCGCATTCCATCCGGAGCATATGCGGGTGCGCTACGAGAACTGGGTCGGCGGGCTGTCCGGCGACTGGCTCGTGTCCCGGCAGCGGTTCTTCGGCGTGCCGATCCCCGTCTGGTACCGCCTCGGCGCCGACGGCGAGCGCACGGGCGAGGTCCTCGTCCCGGACGAGGCGCAGCTGCCGATCGACCCGTCGAGCGATGTGCCTCCGGGCTTCACGGAGGCGCAGCGCGGGCAGGCCGGCGGTTTCGCCGGCGAGGTCGACATCCTCGACACCTGGGCGACCTCCTCGCTCACGCCGCAGATCGCCGCCGGGTGGGGCACGGACGACGAGCTCTTCGACCTCGTCTTCCCGTACTCGCTGCGCAGCCAGGGCCAGGACATCATCCGCACCTGGCTCTTCTCGACGGCGCTCCGGGCCCACCTCGAGCACGGCTCGATCCCGTGGGCGCACGCCGGGATCAGCGGCTTCATCGTCGACCCCGACCGCAAGAAGATGTCGAAGTCGAAGGGCAACGTCGTGACCCCGGGCGCGCTCCTCGAGCAGCACGGCTCCGATGCGGTCCGCTACTGGGCGGCCTCCTCCAAGCTCGGCACCGACGCCGCCTTCGACCCGCAGAACCCGAAGCTCATCAAGATCGGCCGACGCCTGGCGATCAAGGTGCTCAACGCCGCGAAGTTCGTGCACGGCTTCCCCGTCGACGCGACCTCGCCACAGGCGCTGCGCGAGCTCGTCACCGAGCCGCTCGACCTCGACGTGCTCGCGGCGCTCGCGGCCGTCGTTGAGCAGGCGACCGCCGCCTTCGACGCCTACGACCACGCGAAGGCCCTCGAGGTCACCGAGCAGTTCTTCTGGACGTTCTGCGACGACTACCTCGAGCTCGTCAAGGAGCGCGCCTACTCCGGTGACGGCGCGGGTCAGGCGTCTGCGGCGGCGACCCTGCGTCTCGCGCTCGACGTGCTGCTCCGGCTGCTCGCCCCATTCCTCCCGTATGCGACGGAGGAGGTGTGGTCGTGGTCGCATGACGGCTCGGTCCACACGTCGGCGTGGCCGACGACGGCCGAGCTGCGCGCACCTGCCGCGAACGGCCTGCTGCCCGCGCTGAGCGAGGCGCTCATCGGCATCCGGCGGTCGAAGACGGATGCGAAGCTCTCGCAGAAGGCGATCGTCGCGAGCGTCTCGATCGCCGGCCCCGCCGTGCTCGAGGCCGGTCTCGGCGATCTGCGCGCCGTCGGCCGCATTCGCGAGATCGCCTTCAACCAGGCGGACGACGTGACGGTCACCGACGTCGTGCTCGTCGACGAGACCGAGCACTAGGAATCGGGGGTCGGTGATGCAGCTCGGCACGCGCTGGGACGTGGGCGACGAACCGCCCGCGTCGCTGCCCGAGGCGATGCACCGCGCGATCGTGCGGGTGGAGGCGGAGCTCGAGGCGGACGGCATCGACGCGTCGACGTGGCGCTGGACGCTCACCTGGCTCGAGCGTCGCCCCATCGCCGAGCTCGATGACGGCACCCGGGTCGTGCTCGGCGCCGATGGCGGGGTCGCGATCCTCCCCTACGCCGACGAGGACTGACCGCAATGCGCGGGGCGCAGTTCGGTGCCGCCGGCGCGCTGACCGGCGCCGCCCTCTTCTGGGCCGCGAACTACGTCGTCGCGGGGCTCGTCATCGGCGCGCTCGACCCCTACTCGCTCGCATTCCTCCGCTGGGGCTTCGCGGCGATCATCCTCCTCGTGCTCGCGCAGCTGCTCGAGCGACCCGACTGGCGGCTCGTGCTGCGGCGCCTGCCGCGGCTCGTGCTGCTGTCCTCGCTCGGCATGGTGAGCTTCGCGCTCTTCCTCTACATCGGCCTGCAGACGACGACGCCGGTGAGCGCGTCGCTCGTCAGCTCGATGGGACCCGTCCTCATCGCGATCACCGCGACGATCGTGCTCCGCGAGCGACCCGGCCCACGGCAGTGGGGCGGCCTCGCGCTCGCGCTCGTCGGCGTGCTCCTCGTCATCAGCCGCGGCTCGCTCGAGACGATCCTCGGCCGGGGCCTCGCGGTCGGCGATCTCTGGGTCGTCGTCGCGACAATCGCCTGGACGGCATACACGGTGCTGAGCCGACGCCCGATCGGACTCCCCCCGCTCACCTCGACCGCGGTGCAGGCGGGCGCCGCAGCGGTCATCCTCGGCGTCATCGTCGCCTTCACGGGGCTCGCGCTCCCGGCCGACGCGGCGACGTGGGGCGGACTCGCCGTCATCGTCGTGCTGTCCTCCGCCCTCGCCTACCTCTGCTGGAATCTGGGGCTCATCCGCGTCCCTGCCGCGGTCGCGGGCATCTTCCTCAACCTCATCCCGGTCTTCACCGTCGTCATGGAGCTGCTCATCGGCAGTGTCGTCACCTGGGCGGAGTGGTTCGGCGGGGCGCTTGTGCTGGGCGGCGTCCTCCTCGCGACCCTGCAGCTGCAGCGACGCAGTCGCGCGCGGTGACCCTGCGGTCGACATCTGGCGTCGACCTTTTGGGTACCACCGCCGCGGGCGTGCTGCGGCGCAGGACGCCGAGTGCTCAGCCCGCGGTCGGTGGGAACGCGCGGTCAAGCGCGTCGAGCGCGTGGCGCTCGGGATCCACGCCGACGGCCGCGGCGCTCACGGCGATGCGCCGGGCGAGATCGGCGGGGATGGGAATGCGCGGGGCCGCGAGCGTCTCGGCCGCCGCCTCCGCCGCGACACCGCTCTGGCGCCGCGGCTTGAGGACGAGCCCGACGACGGGCAGCGTCACGGTGCCGAGCACGTCGAGGATCGCGACGACGCCGAACCAGCGCCAGTAGTCCTCCCCAGCGCCGCCGGGGATCTCGCCTTCCGTGGCGATCGGCAGGATGATCATGATCGCGAGGATCGCCATCATCGCGAGCGTCACCCACAGGATGATGCGGATCGCCGGCTGCGGGCGGCCGACGAGCAGGAGCAGCAGGTTCGCCTGCGCGAGCGATACGGCGAGGACCGTGAGCACGCCGAAGGCCTTCCACCACTCCCCGCTCGAGGTGAACGAGCTCCACGGCGTCCAGATGAGCACGAGCGGCGGCACGATCGCGGCGAGGCTCGTCACGAGCCCGATGAGTCCGACGAGGCGCGCGGCCCTGCCGACGATCGCGAGATGGCAGAGGATCGTGATCCCGAAGACCCCGATCGTCACGGTCGTGAGGAGCACCTTGCCCTGCACCTCGCCGAACCCGGCGCCGAACAGGGCGGTGATGCCGAGGATCGCGGAGAGCACCAGCGAGGCGATCACGACGATGATCGCCGCGCGACGGAAGCCCTTCAGCACGTCAGGCGCTCTTCTCCTGGCGGCGCGGCTTGCGCGGCACGATGGTCGGCGCCGCGTTCGCGTCGACGGCGGCACGGGTGACGATGACGCGGGCGACGGTCTCGTCGGAGGGCACGTCGAACATGATGGGGCCGAGCACCTCCTCCATGATTGCGCGGAGGCCGCGCGCGCCGGTCTGGCGGAGCACCGCGAGGTCGGCGATCGCCTCGAGGGCGTCCGGCTCGAACTCGAGCTCGACGCCGTCGAGCTCGAACATCCGCTGGTACTGCTTCATGAGCGCGTTGCGCGGCTCGGTGAGGATCTGCATGAGCGCGGAGCGGTCGAGCGGCGACACCGTCGTGACGACGGGGAGCCTGCCGATGAACTCCGGGATGAGGCCGAACTTGTGGAGGTCCTCCGGCAGCACCGAGGAGAAGAGCTCCGCCTCGTCGCGCTTCGCGTGGAGCTCCGCGCCGAAGCCGATCCCCTTGCGCCCGACGCGCGAGGATACGATCTCCTCGAGCCCCGCGAAGGCGCCCGCGACGATGAAGAGCACGTTCGTCGTGTCGATATGGATGAACTCCTGGTGCGGGTGCTTGCGCCCGCCCTGCGGCGGCACGGAGGCGACCGTGCCCTCGAGGATCTTGAGCAGCGCCTGCTGCACGCCCTCGCCCGAGACGTCGCGGGTGATCGACGGGTTCTCCGCCTTCCGCGCGATCTTGTCGATCTCGTCGATGTAGATGATGCCCTGCTCGGCGCGCTTCACGTCGTAGTCGGCGGCCTGGAGGAGCTTGAGCAGGATGTTCTCGACGTCCTCGCCGACATAGCCGGCCTCGGTGAGCGCGGTCGCGTCGGCGACGGCGAACGGCACGTTGAGCCGCTTCGCGAGCGTCTGCGCGAGGTAGGTCTTCCCGCAGCCGGTCGGGCCGATGAGGAGGATGTTCGACTTCGCGATCTCGACGGGGGCGTCGTCGTCGGCCGCATGGAGGCCGCCGGTCGCGCGGATCCGCTTGTAGTGGTTGTACACCGCGACCGCGAGCGCGCGCTTCGCCGGCTCCTGCCCGATGACGTACTCCTCGAGGAAGTCGAAGATCTCCCTCGGCTTCGGCAGCTCGAAGTCCGCGGTCTCCGCCTCGCCGGACTCCGCCAGGCGCTCGGCGATGATCTCGTTGCAGAGCTCGACGCATTCATCGCAGATGTAGACGCCGGGGCCAGCGATGAGCTGCTGGACCTGCTTCTGGCTCTTCCCGCAGAAGGAGCACTTCAGAACGTCGGTGCTCTCACCGATGCGCGCCATGTCGACTCCTCTCGCGATCCGACACCTCGCACCGAGCCTAGACGCAACCCCTGACGACACGCGGGAGGCCCCGCTGGGAGAATGACGGCATGTCCAGCCGCCTCCTCGCAGCAGTCCCCCTCGCACTCGCTCTGGTCATCGCCGCCGCCGCGCCCGCGGCCGCGCACACCGGGATCGAGGGCACGATCCCGGCCGATGGCGAGACCATCACGGTCCTCCCCGAGCGCTTCTCGGTCACCGCGACCGAGGAGCTCAACGACCTCACGGGCACCGGCGAGGGCTTCGCGCTGCAGATCCTCGGCCCCGACGGGACCCGCCTCGAAACCGGCGAGGTCCGCATCGACGGCCGCACGGCCTCGACCCCCGCGGTCGTCGGCGATCCGGGCGAGTACACCTTCGCCTACCAGGTGGTCGGCGAGGACGGGCACCCCGTCGCGGGCGAGATCGCCTTCATCTGGGCGCCCGACGGCGACAGCGGGACGAATGCGACCGACGGCCCCGACGTCGTCGCGCCCGTGCAGCCCACCACACCGATCGCGCTGGTGATCGGCGGCATCGTGCTCGCCATCGTGCTCCTCGCCGGCGCCCTCGTCTGGATCGTCCTCGCCCGGCGCCGAAAGGGCTGAGCCTCAGCCCTTCGTGATCTCCGGCTGCTGCTTGCGCGGCGACAGCACCTGGTCGATGAGACCGTACTCGAGCGCCTCCTGCGCCGAGAGCGTCTTGTCGCGCTCGATGTCGCGGGACACCTGCTCGACGGTCTGCTTCGAGTGGCGCGACAGCGTCTCCTCGAGCCAGCGGCGCATGTCGAGGATCTCCGCCGCCTGGATCTCGATGTCGGACGCCTGGCCGTGGCCGGAGCCGCCGTACGCCGGCTGGTGGATCATGACGCGCGAGTTCGGCAGCGCGAGGCGCTTGCCGTGCGTGCCGCCGGCGGCGATCACCGCGGCCGCCGACGCGGCGATGCCGAGCACGACGGTCTGGATGTCCGGGCGGACGTACTGCATCGTGTCGTAGATCGCGGTCATCGCGGTGAACGAGCCGCCGGGCGAGTTGATGTACATCGTGATGTCGCGATCCGGGTCCTGCGACTCGAGGACGAGGAGCTGCGCCATGATGTCGTCCGCCGAGGCGTCGTCGACCTGGACGCCGAGGAAGATGATGCGGTCCTCGAAGAGCTTCGCGTAGGGGTCCTGACGCTTGTAGCCGTAGGCGGTCCGCTCCTCGAACGTCGGGAGGATGTAGCGGGACTCGGGCAGGTGGAGATTGCGCATGTCGTGGTGTTCCCTTTGCTCCCGGCTCAGTTCTGGGTCCCGCCGCCGCCGACGACGTCGGAAGCGGAGGTGCGGATGTGGTCGACGAAGCCGTACTCGAGGGCCTCGTCGGCGGTGAACCAGCGGTCCCGGTCGCCGTCGGCGTGGATCTGCTCGACCGTCTTGCCGGTGGCCGCCGCGGTGATCTCCGCGAGTCGCTGCTTCATGCTCACGATGAGCTGCGCCTGGGTCTGGATGTCGCTCGCGGTGCCGCCGAAGCCGCCGTGCGGCTGGTGGAGCAGCACGCGCGCATTCGGCGTGATGTACCGCTTGCCCTTCGTGCCCGCGGTGAGCAGGAGCTGCCCCATCGAGGCGGCCATGCCGATCCCGACCGTGACGATGTCGTTCGGGACGAACTGCATCGTGTCGTAGATCGCCATGCCCGCGGTGATCGAGCCGCCGGGCGAGTTGATGTAGAGGTAGATGTCGCGCTTGTCGTCCTCGGCGGCGAGCAGCAGGAGCTTCGCCGCGATCTCGTTCGCGTTCTCGTCGCGGACCTCGGAGCCGAGCCAGATGATCCGATCCTTGAGCAGACGGTCGAAGACGCTGGGCGTGAATGCCGGTTCGGCCATGGGTGGGGTGCTCCTTCTGACGTGCGGTGCGCTTCGACCCTAACGGTCGGCGACTCGCCGCCATGCCGCTGTTCGCCGTGGGGTGAATGGCGTGGCGGCCGGGGCGCCGGCCTCAGCCCTCGGTCGCGGCGAGCGCCTGGTCGAGGTCGGCGATGAGGTCCGCGGCGTCCTCGAGGCCGATCGACAGCCGCAGCGTCCCCGTCGTCGTGAACGGCTCGCCGTAGAGGTCCTGCCGCGGCCCGCTCGCGCCGACGTGGACGATGAGCGTCTCGTCGTGGCCGAAGCTCGTCGCGCTCTGGATGATCCGCAGCCGCGCGACGAAGGCGTTGAACCGGTCGGGCCCGCCCTTGGGCGCGAAGGCGAGCATGCCGGTCGCGCCGCCGGGGAACAGCCGCGCGGCGAGCTCGCGCTGCGGATGCGCCTGAAGCCCCGTGTACCGGACCCACTCGATGCGGGGGTCGGCCTCGAGCCACTCAGCGACGTGCTGCGCGGTCTCGACGACCCGGGCGATGCGCAGCGGCAGCGTCGAGGCCCCCCGCTGGATGAGCCACGCGTTGAAGGGCGAGATGATGCCGCCGACGTCGACCATCGCCTGCTGCTTGATCGGGTCGATGAGGCTCGTGCGGCCGATCACCGCACCGCCGAGCGCATCGCCGTGGCCGTTGATGTACTTCGTGAGCGAGTGGATGACGAGGTCGGCGCCGTGCGCGAGGGCGCGGAAGCGCGGCGGCGGCGTGTAGGTCGCGTCGACCACGAGCAGGAGATCATGCGAATGCGCGATGGCGCTGAGCGCGGGCAGGTCGGCGATCGTCGTGGTCGGGTTCGCGATCGACTCGACGAACAGGAGCTTCGTCTCCGGCCGGATCGCCGCACGCACCGCGTCGAGGTCGGTGATGTCGACGAGGTCGGCGGTGATGCCGAACTTGCGCGGCAGGAGCTCGACGAAGAGGTTGTAGGTCGCCTCGTACACCTCGCGGGAGACGACGACGTGGTCGCCCGAGTTGAGGTAGGTGAAGAGCACCGCGTGCGTCGCGGCGACCCCGCTCGCGAGCACGACCGCGTCCTCGGCGCGCTCGAGGGCGGCGAGCCGCCGCTGCAGCGCGAGCTGGTTAACGCCGGACACGCGCGTGTAGAGGAGCTGGTCGGTCACCGACCAGTCGACCTCGCGCGGGTCATACGGCAGCCCGTAGGAGTTGCTGAAGGTGAGCGGGGTCCGCACGGCACCGGTCGTCGGGTCCATCGAGTTGCCGACGTGCACGGCGATCGTGCCGTCGCCGATCGTCGACGGGTCGACGGGGTCCGGGGTCGCGTCGGCAGTCACTCGTCGATGGTATGGAACGAGCACCGCGGGCGACGGATCACGCCGTCACGCGCGGTAACGCGACTCAGTGGTCGTGGCCCTCGTGGTCGTGGTCGTGGCCCGCGTGGTCCTCGGCCTCGATGAGGTCGCCGCCCGGCTCCCCGACGAAGGCCTTGACGAACTCGGAGACGTCGACCGCCTTGCCCTTGCCGTCGACGACCTTCGCCTTCTCGAGCACGACCGCGAGCGCCTTGTTGCGCGCGACCTCGGCGATCATGGCCGGGATCTGGCCGGCCTCGTCGAGGGTGCGCACGAAGTCGTTCGGGTTCATACCGTACTGCTGCGAGGCGCGGATGAGGTGCGTCGAGAGCTCACCCTGGGAGACCTTGATCTCCTCCTGCTCGACGATCGCGTCGAGCAGGAACTGGGTGCGGAACGCCTTCTCGCTCGCCTCGATGACCTCGGCGCGGTGCTCGTCGTCCTCGAGCCGGCCCTCGGACTCGAGGTGACGGTGCACCTCGTCATCGATGAGGCCCTGCGGCACGGGAATCTCGAGGCCCTCGAGGAGCGCGGGGACGACCTTGTCGCGGGCCTGGACGCCCTGCTCGAAGGACTTCGACCGCGCGGCCTGCGCCTTGAGGTCCTCCTTGAGCTCCGCGACCGTGTCGAACTGGGACGCGAGCTGCGCGAATTCGTCGTCGAGCTCGGGGAGCTCGCGGACCTTGACGGCCGTGATGCTCACCTCGATGAGCGCCGTCTGGCCCTCGAACTCGCCGCCGAGGAGCGTCGACTCGAAGCTCGTCGTCTCGCCCGCGGTGAGCGACTCGATCGCCTCGTCGGTGCCCTCGAGGAGCTCGCCCGAGCCGACCTCGTACGACAGGCCCGAGGCGCGGTCGACCTCGGCGCCGTCGATCGTCGCGACGAGGTCCAGGGTGACGAAGTCGCCCTTGGCCGCGGGCCGCTCGACGGTGACGAGCGTGCCGAATCGGGTGCGCAGCTGCTCGAGCTCGGCCTCGACGTCCGCGTCGGTGACCTTCGCGGTCTCGACCTCGAGCTTGAGCCCGTCGAGCTTCGGCACCTCGAACTCGGGACGGACGTCGACCTCGACGGTGATGACGAGGTCGCCCGAGAAGTCCTTGAGGTCCGGGAGCTCCGTGACGTCGGCCTCGGGGCGACCGACCGGGCGGACCTTCTCCTCGCTGACCGCCTGGCGGTAGAAGCGGTCGAGGCCGTCGGACACGGCGTGCTGCAGGACCTCGGCGCGGCCGACGCGCTGGTCGATGATCGCGGCGGGCACCTTGCCCTTGCGGAAGCCGGGGATCTGCACCTGCGAGCCGATGTGCTCGTACGCGTGCTTGATCGAGGGCTGCAGGTCCTCCGGGGTCACGGTGATGGTGAGCTTCGAGCGGGTGGGGCTGAGCTGCTCGACGGTGGTCTTCACGTGGATACTCCTGGGGTGGGGGTCTGTGGTCGGACGACGCCGGTGCCAGGTGCGAGTCCGGCGGTCGAAGCCGTCGGGGCGACAGGATTTGAACCTGCGGCCTCCCGCTCCCAAAGCGGGCGCTCTACCAAGCTGAGCTACGCCCCGCTTACCGACGAATAAGTCTAGCGGACCGACGGGGGCGCGAACGCAGGCCAGCTGGGAGCGATGCCGCCAGGGGCGTTAGGCTGTCCGTCGGCCTCCCTCGAGGGGCTGCGGGGCGGTAGCTCAATGGTAGAGCCTCAGTCTTCCAAACTGATTACGCGGGTTCGATTCCCGTCCGCCCCTCCGTGTGATGTGTCGGGACATCGTTGACATCTGAACCCGCGTTGGCGGGGCTTCTTGGGGTGGTCCTCGCGCTATCGGCAGCGGCCCGCGGCACGGGTCGAAGCACTGAGGAATGCGCGAAGTACTGAGCATTGCCGGGCAGGAATGCGTACTTCGCGCATTCCTCAGTACTTCGTACGCGGCGGGGCCGCGGTCAGTCGCGCACCTGGAGGATGACGTCGATCTCGACCGTCGCATTCCGCACGAGCGTCGCGACGCCGAAGGCGGAGCGGGGGTGCCGGCCGGCATCGCCGAACACCTCGATGAAGAGGTCCGACGCCCCGTTGACGACCGCCGGATGCTCGACGAAGTCGCTCGTCGCATTCACCATACCGGTGAGCTTGACGACGGACTCGACGCGGTCGAGCGTGCCGAGCGCCTCGCGGGCGGTCGTCAGCAGCATGAGGGCGGCGAGTCGCGCCCGGCGGGCGCCCTCGGCGACGTCGACGTCCTCGCCGAGCCGGCCCGTCAGGAGCGGGCCGCCCGCCTCGCGGCAGCCCTGGCCCGCGAGATAGAGGAGCTGTCCGACCTGCTTGTGCGGGAGGTAGCTCGCGCCGGGCTCGCGCGGCGGGGGCAGCACGATGCCGAGTTCGGTCAGACGGGCCTCGGGACTCATCCGGCCAGCGTAGCCGGGCGGCACGACCCCTCCCGCCGGAGGGCCCCTGCCCCTAATGTGTGAGGAATGCGGATGGGCCGGTCGCGAGGACCGCGAGGCCACGGCGGGCTGATGCTGGGCCGGATCTGGACGGCGCTCGACGCGGGCGACAGCCTCATCGAGGTCATGGTCGGGCTCGTCCTCATCATCGGGGTGACGAGCTCGGAGCGGATCGGGTTCATCGACCCGGATCTCGGGGTCGATGCCGTCCTGCTCACCGCGCTGCTCGTCGCCGTGGTGTGGGCCTGCATCGACGGGGGCTTCGTACTGCTCGCTTCGTGGTTCCGCCAGGGACGCCTCCGACGCCTGGCGCGGCTCGTCGCCGCGTCGGGTCCCGACTCGACCGAGTCGCTCGCCGAGGTGCGCGCGATCGCGGGCGGCGCGCTCCAGGATCTCCTCACGCCCGAGGAGGTGGACCGCGTCGCGGGGATGATCTCGCGCAGCGCCGCGCTGCAGATGCGCAGGGTGCGGCTCACGGGCGACGACTGGATCGCGGCGAGCGCCGCCGTGCTCGCGATGCTGCTCGCGACACTGCCGCCGGTCGTCCCGTACCTGCTCCCCCTCGAGCGGGACGTGCAGACCGATGTGTCGAATGCGATCGCCATCCTCACCCTCTTCTGGGTCGGCTGGTTCTGGGCCCGCTGGACCGATTTCCCGCGCTGGGTCGCCGGCCTGCTCGTCGCCGGGGTCGGGATGGCGATGGTCGCCCTCACGGTGCTC
The DNA here is from genome assembly GCA_934661165.1 of uncultured Microbacteriaceae bacterium. Taxonomy (GTDB): domain Bacteria; phylum Actinomycetota; class Actinomycetes; order Actinomycetales; family Microbacteriaceae; genus 73-13. Next base: position 13,355 of record CAKUJB010000008.1, read on the forward strand.
TTCGACGTCGTCTGAGGCGGCCGCGCGAACCCCGATACCATGCCGGTATGGAGATCCTGAAGAACGTCGTCCTCGCCCTGCACATCATCGGCGTCGCGGCCCTGCTCGGCGGAGTCCTCTTCCAGATGAAGGCGATCAGGACGGGTGAGGCGCGCGTCCTGCCCGCGATCATGCACGGCGCCTGGACGATGCTCGTCACGGGGCTCATCCTCGTGGGCCTGCAGTACCCGCTCGGGCGCGGCGACGACCTCGACAACACGAAGGTCGCCGTCAAGCTCGTCATCCTCATCGCGATCGTCGTCATCGGCCTCGTCAACCGCAAGAAGGCCCCCGTCGCGACGTGGGTGCTCCCCGTCATCGGCGGCCTCACGGTCGCGAACGTCGTCATCGCGACCGTCTGGCGCTGACGCCCGACGCACGCACGACGCCCCGCTCCGGCCCAGCCGGGCGGGGCGTCGTGCATTCCGGCGCCCCGGCACCGCGATTCCGCCGACTGCGCAAGCGTGCTATAAACGCTAGGTAGGTTAATTACTAACCCATCTAGCAAGAAGGATCGGCATGCGCGCGCGCACCTGGCTCCGGGCGATGGTCCCCGCCCTCATCATCCTCGCGTGGCTCACCGCCGCGGGGGTCGGCGGACCATACTTCGGCAAGGTGAGCGAGGTCGCGTCGAACGACCCGACGGCGTATCTGCCGAGCAGCGCGGAGGCGACGAAGGTCCAGGAGCAGCTCGGCGCATTCCTCGGCGAGGACGCGCTGCCGGCCGTCGTGCTCTTCGTCGGCGAGCAGGCGCTGACCGAGGCGCAGCTCGAGGAGATCGGTGAGCTCGCCTCCGTGCTCGGCGAGCAGGACGGACTCGGGGGCGAGCCGAGCCCCGCAATCGTCTCCGACGACGGCATCGCCGCGGAGGTCTTCCTCACGATCCGCACCGACGAGGCGGTGGGCGAGATCGTCGACGAGCTCCGGGCGACGATCGCCGCGCAGCCCATCGATGGAGTGAGCGTCTACGTCACGGGCCCCGCGGGCCAGAGCGGCGACCTCATCTCGGCATTCAGCGGCATCGACGGCCTGCTGCTCGCCGTCGCGCTCGGCGCGGTGCTCATCATCCTCATCATCGTCTACCGATCCCCGCTCCTGCCGTTCCTCGTGCTCGCCACGAGCGTCTTCGCGCTGTGCGCCGCACTGCTGACCGTGTGGTGGCTCGCGAAGGCCGAGATCTTCCTCCTCAACGGCCAGATCCAGGGGATCCTCTTCATCCTCGTCATCGGGGCCGCGACCGACTACGCGCTGCTGTACGTCGCGAGATTCCGCGAAGCCCTCGCGGTCGACCCCGACCGCCTCCGCGCTACGAAGGCCGCATGGCGCGGTGCGTGGGAGCCGATCCTCGCCTCCGGCGGCACCGTCATCGCCGGGCTCCTGTGCCTCCTGCTCAGCGACCTCGAGTCGAACCGCGGACTCGGGCCGGTCGCGGCGATCGGCATCGGCTTCGCCATGCTCTCGGCACTGACCCTCCTCCCCGCGATGCTCGCCCTCACCGGCCGGGCCGCGTACTGGCCGACCCGCCTCGTCGCGACGCCGGACGGGATGCCGACGAAGGGCATCTGGGCGCGGCTCCCCCGATTCATCGCAAAGCGCTTCCGCCCCGTGTGGATCATCACCGTCGTCCTGCTCGGGCTCGCGGGGCTCGGCCTGCTCCGGCTCGATGCCGACGGCGTCGCTTCGAGCGAGCTCGTCCTCGGCGAAGCGGAGGCGAGCACCGGCCAGGAGTACCTCGCCGAGCACTTCCCCGGCGGCTCCGGCGCCCCGGTGTACGTCCTCGTCGCCGCGGAGGACCTGCAGGCGACCGCCGACCTGCTCCTGGCGACCGACGAGATCGCCTCGGTCTCCGTCGTCGCGGCCGACTCGCCGAGCGGCACCGCGGCGATCACCGCGGACGGGATCACCGCAATCGGCCCTCCCGGCACCGACCCGCCGGCCCCGACCGTCGTCCACGGGCGCGTCCTGCTGCAGGGCACGCTCGACGTGGCGGCGGACAGCGAGGCGGCGACGGCACTCGTCACGCAGCTGCGCGCTGACCTCGCGGGTCAGGCGCTCATCGGCGGCACGACCGCCGTCGCCCTCGACACGAACACGGCGTCGATCCACGACCGCACGCTCATCATTCCGATCGTGCTCGTCGTCATCCTCGTCATCCTCGCGCTGCTGCTGCGCTCGATCGTCGCGCCGATCATCCTCATCGCGACCGTCGTGCTGTCGTTCGCGGCGACGATGGGCGTGTCCGCATGGGTCTTCCAGGACCTCCTCGGGCTGCCCGGCGCGGATCCGGCGGTGCCGCTCTACGGCTTCGTCTTCCTCGTCGCGCTCGGCGTCGACTACAACATCTTCCTCATGAGCCGCGTCCGCGAGGAGGCACTCGTCCACGGCGCCCGCATCGGCATGCGGCGCGGGCTCGGCATCACGGGCGGGATCATCACCTCCGCGGGGCTCGTGCTCGCGGCGACGTTCGCGGCCCTCGCGGTGCTGCCGATCCTCTTCCTCCTGCAGCTCGCATTCATCGTCGCGTTCGGCGTGCTGCTCGACACGTTCATCGTGCGCTCGCTGCTCGTCCCGGCGCTCGGCGAGGAGCTCGGCCGCGCGATGTGGTGGCCGTCGAAGCGGATCCGCTGAGGCTCAGAGCTTCGTGCCCGGCAGCGCCGCGGTCTGGGCGAACCACGATCGGAGCTGCGCCTCGTCGAGTTCGTCGTCCACGCGGATGTCGAGGTAGCGGACCTCCGGGTGCTTCGACGCCTTCGGCGGCTCGGGCTGCAGCGACGAGCCGGAGTGGAAGGCGATCTGCACGTAGTGCGTGAAGCACCGGAACGACAGCCGCCAGGTCTCGCCGTCGACGCCGTAGAACGGCTGATTCCACCGCACCATCTTCTGCACGCCGGGAATCTCGGCCTCGATGAGCGCGTCGAGGCGCTCCCCGATCGACCGCTTCCACTCGGGCATCGCCGCGATGTAGTCGCGCACCGGGCCTGGGCCATCGCCCTTCGGGATCTGGGGATTGCCGCCCGACAGCAGCCGCGGCGCCTCCCCGCTCATCCGAGGCTCCGACCGGTCCATGACTCGCGCGTGCGCATGCAGGGCATGGTAGTCACCGCGAGCCGTGCACCGGAAGCCAAGTCCTCCGCGCGCGACCGCGGCTAGCATCACCCGGGGGCCACATCTCAAGGAGCACGAATGAACCTGTACGCCATGCTGCAGACCCGCGTCGACGAGGGCCGACCGGTCCGGGTCGGGCTCATCGGGGCCGGGAAGTTCGGGGCGATGTTCCTCGCGCAGGTGCTCACGACTCGCGGCATCGAGGTGACGGCGATCGCCGACCTCTCCCCCGACCGCGCGCGCCAGGTGTGCCGGAACGCAGGGTGGTCGGACGAGCAGATCGCCGCGACGGCCTACCCCGAGCGCGGGGTCGAGCTCGCCGCGCGCGACGACCTCGAGATCGTCGTCGATGCGACGGGCATCCCGGAGGTCGGGATCGAGAATGCGCTCGCCGCCATCGAGCACGGCAAGCACATCGTCATGGTCAACCTCGAGGCCGACGCGATCGCCGGTCCGGCCCTCGCCGCCCGCGCCCGTGCGGCCGGCGTCGTCTACTCCCTCGCCTACGGCGATCAGCCGGCGCTCACCGCGGAGCTCGTCGACTGGGCGCGCGCGAGCGGCTTCGAGATCCAGGCCGCCGGCAAGGGCACCAAGTTCCTCCCCCACTTCCCCGAGGTGACCCCGGACGACGTGTGGGAGGAGTTCGGCATGACGCCCGAGCTCGGCCACGACGTCAACCCCCGCATGCTCACCTCGTTCACGGACGGCACGAAGTCGGCCATCGAGATGGCGGCGATCGCGAACGCCTGCGACCTCGCCGTCCCGGCCGCCGGCCTCTCCTTCCACCCGTGCGGCGTCGACGACCTCGCCCGGGTGCTGCGTCCCCGCGACGTCGGCGGGGTGCTCGAGCGCGCCGGCGTCGTCGAGACGCTCTCCTCTCTCGAGCGCGACGGCCGCCCCGTCTTCCGCGACCTGCGCTGGGGCGTCTACGTGACGTTCGAGGCGCCGAGCGCGTTCGTCGCCGAGCAGTTCCAGTACTGCCACCTCACGACCGACCCGACGGGGCGCTTCGCGGCGATGTACAAGCCGTACCACATCGTCGGACTCGAGCTCGGGGTCTCGATCCTCTCGGTCGCGCTCCGCGGCGAGCCCACGGGGCACACCCGCTGGTTCCGCGGCGACGTCGTCGCGACGGCGAAGCGCGACCTCGCCCCCGGCGACGACCTCGACGGCGAGGGCGGCTACGCCGCATACGGCCGGCTCATGCCCGCCGAGGACTCCGTCGCCCGCGGGGCGGTCCCGATGGGACTCGCGCACGGCCGCAAGGTCCTCCGGCCGGTCGCCCGCGGCGAGGTCATCACGGCCGCCGACGTCGAGGCGCGTCCCGACGACCTCACGATGCGGCTGCGCCGCGAGACCGAGGCGCTCGCCGGGGTGCGCTGATCAATCGCCCCTCGCATTCCTCGCCGACGGCGGCAGGAATGCGCGGTGCCGCGCGCTCAGCCCTCGTACGGGGGCACGCCGAAGTTCATCGGCGTCGACTTGTCGCTCGGGTCCGAGTTGTTGTACGTGATGAAGATCTCTTCGCCCGCGGCGATGTCGTGGCGGGCGCGGAAGACGACGGCCTGCAGCTCGTCGTCCTTCTCGTAGAGCGCGTTCGGCTCGTAGGCGTGGTTGTAGATCGTCGCGAAGCCGAGCGCGAAGCCGTACCACTCCTTGAAGGTGAAGTAGTAGTGCGGGACGACGCTGCGCGCCTCGTCGGTCGCGATGTCGTCGAACGGAATGACGATGACGGGTGCGACCTCGAAGACCTCGCCCGCGGCGATCGGCTCCTTCGCGAAGCCGCCGCGCCCGGCGCCGGGGATGGTGGACTGGTCGACGTAGACCTTCGAGGGGGCTTCGATGCGTTGCACCCGGCGAGGGTATCAGCGCCGGTCGCGACCGCTCGCGCCGCGCGAGTCGGGATGCGGCCCGGGGCCTACGGTGCGGTGCGCTTGAGCAGGTGGATCGGGATCGCGAACGCGATGCAGACGCCGATGATGCCGCCGAGGAAGGTGAGGAACGGCAGCACGTCGCCCTCGAACTGGAAGGCGAGGCTGAAGAGGTAAAGGCTCGCGAGGAAGATCACGAAGCAGATGATGAAACCGACGACCTTCATGGCGTCCATCCTAGCGGGCGCGCGGCCCTGAGGCTCGCCTCCCCATTCCTGAGCAGAGCCTTCCCTTCCTGAGCAGAGCCTTCGCTTCCTTGCGGAAGAACGCCGCGGGGCGCATCGTTGTATTCACCGACTTCCACGAGAGGACGAACACCATGACCCAGACCAAGAACGTCACCGCGAGCGCCGTCGACCCCGACATCGCCACCGGGGTCGCGCAGTTCCTCGCCCCCGTCGTCGTCGACCTCACGGCCCTCGCCATCGACGCGAAGCAGGCGCATTGGCACGTGCGGGGCGAGAACTTCCAGGCGATCCACGAGCTGCTCGACGAGGTCGTCGACCACGTGCGCGAGGCGGCCGACACCGCCGCGGAGCGGATCATCGCGCTCGGGCTGCCGCTCGACGCCCGCACCGCGACCGTCGCGGCGAAGACGACGACCCCGGCCTTCCCCGAGGGGTTCATCGCGACCGGCAATGCCGTCGCGCACGTCATCGCGGCGATCGACGCGACGCTCGTCCAGGTCCGCACCGCCGTGACCGAGCTCGACGAGATCGATCAGGCGAGCCAGGACATCGCCATCGAGATCCAGCAGCAGCTCGAGAAGGACCGCTGGTTCCTCTTCGCGCACATCGCGAAGTAATCCGGCCCGACTCGAAGCGCCCTCTCGGCTACGCGGGAGGGCGCTTCGTCGTGACTGGCCGCGTCGCGCGGCTCAGCCCTGGCAGCTCGGACACCAGTAGAGCTTGCGTCCCGCGGCGAGCTCCATCGCGACCGGCGTGCCGCACACGCGGCACGGCTCGCCCGCGCGGTGGTAGACCCAGTGCCGGTCGGCGCGGTGCGCGAGGGCCGCGGCGTAGGCGTCACCGCGGAGGCCGTCCATCGTGAGCATCTGACCGGTCTCGACACCGATCCGCAGCAGCTTCACCCAGTCCCGCCACAGCGCACGGATCAGCTCCTCGGGCAGCGACCTCCCCGCGACGAATGGGGACAGTCGCGCCCGGAAGAGGAGCTCGGCCCGGTAGACATTGCCGATGCCGGCGACCACCTCCTGGTCCATGAGCAGCAGGCCGATCGGCGTGGCGCGCGCGGCGACGCGCTCGACGAAGCGCTGCTCCGCCGCCTTGCCGCGCGGCAGACCGAACGTCCGCGCGAAGTCGGGCGCGACCTGCGGGTCGGGGCCGAGCCGCTCGACGACACCGGCGACCGCATCGACCTCGAGCACCTCGCACGCGGTCGGCCCGCGGAGGTCCGCGAGCGCCGTCGCGGTGCGCAGCCTCGCCCGCACCTGGCCGACGGGCGCCGGCGGCCACTCCGCGTCGCCCGGCATCGGCTCGCGGCCCGCGCCCCCGAGCTCCTTCGTGTCCTCGCTCATCCGCAGGCGGGTGCGCCGCGGCGCCCCGATCGACCACACGGAGTCCTCGAACGCGCCGTCGACGCGCGGCCGGGCGTTCGCGGAGACGCCGCGCTCCCCCGTCACGGCGGCCCCGACGACGGTCCCCCGCTGATTCGTCTGCCCCATCCTGCCGCCCGCGGACGCCGTCGAATCGTCGGCCGTGATCTCGCCCGCGAAGTCCCAGGCCCCGTACATGCCGAGGTGGACGCGCAGCCAGAGCTCGTGGTCGAAACGGAGGAACATCTGCTTGCCGAGGGCCGCAGCCTCGACGAGCTCGTGCCCGTCGATGAGCCGCGCGTCGCCCGCGAAGCGTCCCTGCGGCGAGGTGACCTCGACCGGTCCCGCCGCCACGAAGTGGCGCCGGAACTGCCGCGCGATCCGGTGGACGGAGTGCCCCTCAGGCATGCCGCGCCGTGGGATCGTACGTCATGCGCATTCCTGCACTCAGACGATCTCGTGGCCGGCGATCGCCCCGGTCGCCTCGTACTCGGCGAGCTGGCCGATGCGGCGCACGTGCCGCGCCTCGCCGGAGAACGGGGTCGCGACGAAGCGGTCGACGAAGGCGAAGACGTCGTCCATGGTGTGCTGGCGAGCGCCGATCGAGATGACGTTCGCGTCGTTGTGCTCGCGGGCGAGCTCGGCGGTCGCGAGACTCCAGACGAGCGCGGCGCGGATGCCGGCCACCTTGTTCGCCGCCATCTGCTCGCCGTTGCCGGAGCCCCCGAAGACGACGCCGAGCGCCTCGACGCCCGCCGCGAGGTCGCGCGCCACGGCCCGGGCGGCGTTGATGCAGAAGGCGGGGTAGTCGTCGAGTGCGTCGTACTCGGTCGGCCCGTGGTCGACGACGTCGTGCCCTGCGCGCGCGAGGTGCTCCTGGAGCGCCTGCGAGAAGTCGAGGCCGGCGTGATCGGTGGCGACGTGGATCCGCATGTCAGCCACTCTAGGCTTGGGGCCGTGGCAGGCGAGAATCTCACCCGGGCCGAGGCGATCGAGCGCAAGGCCGTCGTCCAGACGCAGTCCTATGAGGTCGAGCTCGACCTGACGACGGGACCCGATACGTTCCGGTCCTCGACGATCGCGCGATTCACGGCGAGGCCAGGCTCGAGCACCTTCATCGACGCGATCACCGCGCAGGTCCACCTCGTCGTCCTCAACGGCGTCGCCCTCGACCCCGAGGACGTCGCGGACGGCACCCGCATCGAGCTGCCCGGGCTCGCCGCCGACAACGTGCTGGAGGTCATCGCCGATTTCGCGTACTCGACCTCCGGCGAGGGCCTCCACCGCTTCGTCGACCCCGTCGACGGCGAGGTGTACCTCTACTCGCAGTTCGAGGTGCCGGACTCGCGGCGCGTCTTCGCCGTCTTCGAGCAGCCGGACCTCAAGGCGAGCTTCGCGTTCCGGGTCACCGCTCCGGCGCATTGGACCGTCGTGTCGAACCAGCCGGCCGCGAGCATCGAGGCCTCCGGCGTCGCCGACCGGCGCTGGGTCTTCACCCCGACCGACACGATCTCCTCGTACATCACCGCGATCGTCGCCGGCCCGTACCAGGAGTGGCGCGACGAGCTCACGAGCTCCGACGGGCGGACGATCCCGCTCGGCGTGTACGCGCGCCGCTCGCTCGCCGAGCACGTCGACGCCGACTACGTCTTCGACATCACGAAGCGGGGCTTCGCCTACTTCGAGGAGAGGTTCGGCGTCCCCTACCCGTTCGAGAAGTACGACCAGCTCTTCGTCCCCGAGTTCAACGCCGGCGCGATGGAGAACGCGGGGGCCGTCACCTTCACCGAGACGTACGTCTTCCGCTCGAAGGTGACCGACGCGGTCCGCGAGCGCCGGGTCGTCACGATCCTCCACGAGCTCGCCCACATGTGGTTCGGCGACCTCGTCACGATGAAGTGGTGGAACGACCTCTGGCTCAACGAGTCGTTCGCCGAGTGGGCCTCGACGATCGCGACCGCCGAGGCGACCGAGTGGACCGAGGCGTGGACGACGTTCCAGGCGATGGAGAAGACCTGGGCCTATCGGCAGGACCAGCTGCCCTCGACGCACCCCGTCTCGGCGACGATCAACGACCTCGAGGATGTGCAGGTCAACTTCGATGGCATCACGTACGCGAAGGGCGGCTCCGTCCTCAAGCAGCTCGCCGCCTGGGTCGGCGTCGACGCGTTCTTCCGCGGCGTCGGCAACTACTTCCGCAAGCACGCGTACGGCAACACGGAGCTGAGCGACCTGTTCGCCGAGCTCGAGGCGGCGAGCGGCCGGGACTTGAGCGGCTGGAGCGCGCAGTGGCTCGAGACCGCCGGTGTCAACACGCTGCGCCCCGAGCTCGCCCTCGACGACGACGGCACGATCACGTGGTTCGCGGTGCTGCAGGAGGCGCCGGCGGAGCACCCGACGCTCCGCGCGCATCGACTCGCGATCGGCCTGTACGAATGGGCGGAGACCGGCGACGACGAATCCCGCCTCATCCGCGTGCACCGCATCGAGATCGACGTCGACGGCGAGCGCACGGTCGTCCCCGAGCTCGTCGGCCGGCGCCGGCCCGCGCTCATCCTCATCAACGACGACGACCTCGCCTACGCGAAGATCCGGCTCGATGCCGCCTCGCTCGACGCGGCCATCGCCGGCCTGTCGCGGATCGCCGACCCGCTCGCCCGCGCGCTCATCTGGGGTGCCGTCTGGGATGCGACCCGCGATGCCGAGACCCGACCGACCGACTACATCCGTCTCGTGCTCGGCAATATCGCGGCGGAGACCGAGTCGACGACGCTGCGCACGACGCTCGCGCAGCTCGCCCTCGCCGCCCGCTCGTACGTCGACCCGGCGGTGCGCCGCGAGACGATGACGAGCGTCGGCACGGCGCTCTGGGAGCTCGCGAAGGCGGCCGAGCCGGGCTCGGACGCGCAATTCCAGTTTGTCACCGCCTTCGCGGGCATCGCGACGACGGACGCGCACGCCGCCGTGCTCACCGAGCTCCTCGGCGGCGAGCTCGAGCTGCCGGGCCTGGAGATCGACACCGACCTGCGCTGGGTGCTCCTCGAGGGACTCGTCGTGCTCGGCGTCGCCGACGAGGCCCGCATCGCCGAGGAGCTCCGTCGCGATGCGACCGCGAAGGGGCAGCAGGCCGCCGCCCGGCTCCGCGCCGCGATCCCGACGCCCGAGGCGAAGGCGGCGGCGTTCCGCGCCATCGTCGGCGGGCAGGAGTCGAACGAGATCCAGCGCGCCATCACGCTCGGCTTCGGGCACGTCAACGACCCCGCCCCGCTCGCGGGACTCGTCGAGCCCTACCACGAGGCGCTCGAGCGGGTCTGGGCGGACCGGAGCTACCAGCTCGCCGAGACGTACATCAGCGGGCTGTACCCCGGGGCGCTTGCGAATGCGGAGCTCGCCGCGGCGACGAATGCGTGGCTCGCCACGCACCAGGACGTCCCGGCGCTGCGGCGCCTCGTCGCCGAGCACGTCGCAGGCGTCGAGCGGGCGCTCGCCGCGCAGGAGCGGGACCGGGCGGAGGACTGAGGGATGAACGGCGTCGAGGACCTCGAGGCGGTCGCACAGAGCTGGTGGGGCGCGCTCGCCGCCTGGTTCGACTGGCTCTTCGCCTCCGGCTGGGGCGTCCCGGCGAAGCTGCTCCTCGTCATCGCGGGCGCGATCCTCGTCCGCTGGATCCTGCTGCGCATGATCCGTCGCGGCGTCGGCCGAGTCGTCACGGGGGTGAAGACCCGCTACGACGTCGAGGACACCGGGCAGCTCACCGCGGCCTCCCCGATCTCGGCGGTGCGGCGGGTGCGGCGCACGCAGTCGCTCGGGCGCGTCTTCTCGAATGCGGTCACGGTCGCCGTCAGCATCGTCACGATCCTGCTCGTCATCTACATCCTGTTCCCCGGCGCGACGGCGGGCTTCGCCATCATCACGGCGGCCCTCGGCGCCGGCCTCGGCTTCGGCGCGCAGGGCATCGTCAAGGACATCCTCAACGGCATCTTCCTCGCGATCGAGGACCAGCTCGGCATCGGCGACGTCGTGACGATCGGCGACACGGTCGGCGTCGTCGAGGACGTCGGCATCCGCACGACGCAGGTGCGCGACGTGCAGGGCACACTCTGGTTCATCCGCAACGGCGACATCGACCGCGTCGGCAACCAGTCGCACGGCTGGGCGCGCGCGATCGTCGACTACGCGGTCCCGGTCTCCGTCGATGTCGACGAGGTCCGGCGGGTCATCACGGAGGCCGCGGCCGCGCTGCGCACGGAGTCGAGGTGGAAGCAGGTGCTCCTCGAGCCGCCGGAGGTGTGGGGCATCCAGTCGGTGTCGCCCGACTCGATCGTGCTCCGCGCGGTCGCGCGGACGCGCACGAGCGCCCGGGACGACGTCGCGCGGGAGCTGCGGGCGCGGATCAAGCGCGCGCTCGACGAGGCGTGGCCCGCCGGCCCGCCGGCGAAGGGCGTGTGACGTGAGCGAGCAGCTCCGCGTCGTGCCGACCGGCCCCGACCGCTCGTTCTGGGCGCGCGTCGGAGGTCGGCCCGCGTTCGAGACCCTCGTCCGCACGTTCTATGCGGGCGTCGCGCAGGACGAGGTGCTCCGGCCGATGTACGAGGAGGACCTCGAGCCGGCGATCCACCGGCTCCTGACGTTCCTCGAGCAGTACTGGGGCGGGCCGACGACGTATCAGGAGGAGCGAGGCCATCCGCGGCTGCGCATTCGTCACCAGCCGTACCGGGTGACCCCGGACGCGCGCGACCGCTGGCTGCGTCACATGCGCGCGGGCGTCGACGCGATGCAGCTGTCGCCCATGGACGAGGCTGAGCTCTGGGACTACCTCGACCGTGCCGCCCACGCCCTCGTGAACAGCTTCGACGACTGATCAGCCGGCGAGGGACCAGGCACGGCGCTTCACGAGGACGTGACCGCGCCGCAGGCTGAGGCGCGTCCATGGGCCGACCTCGTGGATCGTGCCGATCTCCTCGCCGGATGGCGGCAGGAAGCCGAGGGCGTGGGCGGCGAGCGCGGCGCCCTTCGGCAGCGACTCGGCGCCGGGCACCGGCGCATTCCACACGAGGCCGCGGACACTGCGCACGACGGGCTCGCCCGCGTTCGCGGGCAGCGCCTGCGCGACCTCCGCGATTCCCTCGGTCGCCGCGGTGGCGAGCAGCGCGGTCGACACCTCGCCGATCGGGGCCCAGCCGCCGCGCGGCGGCACGACGCCCGCCCAGGTCACGGAGTACACCGGTGTCGGCATGCCGAGCTCGAACCCCTCCTCGACCGCGGTGGCCGCCGCGGCCCGGGCCCGCAGCGAGGCGATGGGGACGATGGTGTCGATCGCCTCGCCCGGATCCTGCACGCCGAAGACGCGCAGCCCGAGCACGGTCGCCGAGTCGTCGAGCAGGCTCGCCGGCTGGAGCACGGGCGCGTACACGGCGAGGACGCCGCCCTCGACGATGACGCGGACCGAGGCGTCCTGCACCGCGGCGGCGCGGCCGAGGTACGTGTCGAGGTCGGCGGTCGCGGTCGGGTCGGTGAGCAGGAGGCGCTGGGACATGGCGACTGCCACGCTACCCGGCGGCGGATAGCCTTGGCGCATGGCCGACACCGAGCCCCTCGACCCGTACGCATCGATGCTCCAGGCGCTCACGCTCGTCGACACGGGCGCGCGCACGAGCGAGGACATCTTCACCGCGAGCAGCCAGCGGATGACCCACGGCCGGGTCTTCGGCGGCCAGGTGCTCGCCCAGTGCGTGCTCGCCGCGTACCGCACGGTCGCCCCCGACCGAGACATCCACTCGATGCACGGCTACTTCCTCCGCGCGGGCGACACGGCGCAGCCGATCACCTTCGCCGTCGACCGGATCCACGACGGCCGCTCGTTCTCGGCCCGGCGCACCCAGGCCTACCAGGACGGGGTGCCGATCTTCTCCGCGATCGCCTCGTTCCAGGACGCCGACCCGGGGCTCGACCACCAGTCGACGATGCCGAGCGACCTGCCGGATCCCGAGTCCCTGCCGAGCGTCACCGACCTGCTCGCGGCGTACCCGCCGACCGCGACCTCGTTCTGGACCGACAACGCGTTCGACTTCCGCCACGTGGGCGGGCCCATCTACGTCGAGGTCGCCGAGCCCGCGGCGCGGCAGGCGGTGTGGATCCGCTGCCGCACCCGGTTGCCCGACGACCCGGTCCTCCACCGCGCGATCTTCGCGTACGTGAGCGACTACACGCTCCTGGAGTCGGTCATGCGCCGCCACGGCGTCCCGTGGTCGACGCCGGGGCTCAAGATCGCCTCGCTCGACCACGCCATGTGGTGGCACCGCCCGGCGCGGGCCGACGAGTGGTGCTGCTACGTCCAGGAGTCGCCGAACGCGATCGGCGGTCGCGGGCTCGCCGCCGGCCGCCTCTACGGCATCGACGGCACCCTCATCGCGAGCGTCGCGCAGGAGGGCATGATCCGCGTCCCGCGAGCGGGCTGAGCCGGCGACCGGACCGGGTGGTCACGATCGGGTAACGGTCGCGATCAGCGGCCCACTGTCGGAATCATGGCTCTGATCAGGTCTTTTCAGATCCATTCGGAGGAATGCGCGACTTGTCCCGCCCGATGGGCTTCGCTAGGGTGTTCCGAGCTTCCCGGTGACGCGTCCGACACGGCCGGGAGCGCGACGCCCAGGCCGCGCCCTCGCTCCCGAGCGAGGTCGTATGGCAGGTGACGAGGGGGACGCAGCAGGCTCCCCCGGGCCGCCCGATCGGCCCGCCGTCCCCGGCCCGGACCGCGACCCAAGACCGGACACGCGAGACCCGTCCGGCACAGGACCCACGTGACGGAACCCATCGCGCTGCGCGCGGCCGGACTGTACAAGATCTTCGGCCGGCAGGCGAGCGAGTCGGTCGAGCGACTGCGCCGCGGCGCCGACGCCGCCGAGCTCGGCCCTGGCACCACCGCCGCGGTCATCGACGCCTCCTTCGACGTCCGCCCCGGCGAGATCTTCGTCGTCATGGGCCTGTCCGGCTCGGGCAAGTCGACGCTCATCCGGATGCTCAACGGCCTCCTCGAGGCGACCGCCGGCACCGTCACGATCGGCGACGACGTCATCACCGGCATCGCGCCCGCCAAGCTCCGCGAGATCCGGCGCTCGCGCATCTCCATGGTCTTCCAGCACTTCGCACTGCTGCCGCACTGGACGGTGCTGCAGAACGTCGCCTACGGGCTCGAGCTGCAGGGCATGCCGAAGGCGGAGCGCCTCGCCCGCGCCGAGGAGGTGACCGAGCTCGTCGGCCTCGGCGGCTGGGGCGACAAGCTGCCGTCGCAGCTGTCCGGCGGCATGCAGCAGCGCGTCGGCCTCGCCCGCGCCCTCGCGGCCGACACCGACGTGCTGCTCATGGACGAGGCGTTCAGCGCCCTCGACCCGCTCATCCGCCGCGAGATGCAGGAGCAGCTCGTCGAGCTGCAGTCGAAGCTCGGCAAGACGATCATCTTCATCACGCACGACCTGAACGAGGCCATGTTCCTCGGCGACCGGATCGCCGTCATGCGCAGCGGCCGGATCGTCCAGATCGGCAGCCCGGAGGACATCCTCACCGACCCGGCGAACGACTACGTCGCGCAGTTCGTGCAGGACGTCGACCGCGCCCGGGTCCTCACGGCCGGCGGCGTCATGGCGCCCGCGCTCGCGACGGTGTCGGAGGCCGCGGGTCCGCGCGCGGCACTGCGCATCATGCGGGACCTGCAGACCTCGGCCGTGTTCGTCACCGGGCGCGACCGCGTGCTCAAGGGCGTCGTGCGGGACGGCGACGCGATGCGCCTCGTGCGCCGGGGCGCCGGCACGCTCGAGTCGATCACGACCGACGAGTTCTCCGCCGTCGACGTCGACGCCGCGCTCGTCGACCTCTTCGTGCCGTCCGTCGAGAGCCCGCTGCCGCTCGCCGTCACCGACGCGCGGGGCCGCCTCCTCGGTGTCGTGCCGCGCGTCACGCTCCTCGCAGCCCTCGGCAACGTCACGAACACCGACGAGGTGCCCGTCGTGGATCCCCCGCCCACCGTGCCGATGGCCGTCATCACCGAGATCCTCGGGCCGGACCCTGACGGGGCGAGCACCGAACCGGCGGGAGTGCCCTCGTGATCGATCTCCGCATCCCGCTCGGCGACTGGGTCGAGGCCGTCGTCAAGTTCATCACCACCTACCTCGGCGGCGTCTTCGACTTCGTCCGGGCCGTGTTCGGCGGCATGTTCAGCGGCCTCGACTGGGTGCTCAGCGCCCCGCCGTTCTGGCTCGTCATCCTGCTCGTCGTCGCCCTCGCGGTCTGGGCCCGCGGCTGGCGCTTCGGCATCAGCGCCGCGGTCGGCCTGCTGCTCATCGTGACGATCCGGCAGTGGGACAACGCGATGGACACCCTCGCGCTCACGCTCGTCGCCGCATTCATCGCCGTGCTCATCAGCATCCCGCTCGGCATCTGGGCCGCGAAGTCGAGCGTCGTCTCGACGGTCATGCGCCCGATCCTCGACTTCCTGCAGACGATGCCGGCCTTCGTCTACCTCATCCCAGCGATCATCCTCTTCCGCGTCGGCGTCGTCCCGGGCATCGTCGCGACGATCGTCTTCGCGATGGCGCCGGGCGTGCGGCTCACGGAGCTCGGCATCCGCGGGGTCGATCGCGAGGTCGTCGAGGCGGGCCACGCATTCGGGGCCGCGCCCGGGCGCATTCTGCGGCAGATCCAGCTGCCGCTCGCGCTGCCGACGATCATGGCCGGGGTCAACCAGGTCATCATGCTCTCGCTCTCGATGGTCGTCATCGCGAGCATGGTCGGCGCTCCCGGCCTCGGCAAGGACATCATCCAGTCCCTGCAGCGGATCGACGTGGGCCTCGGCTTCGAGGCCGGCCTCGCGGTCGTCATCCTCGCGATCCTGCTCGACCGGCTCACCGCCACCCTCGGCTCCGGCCGCCGCGGCTTCTTCGCGAACCGCCGCCGCAAGGCCGCCGAGGCGCGCGGTGCGGCCCCCGCTGACTCGGCCGACGCCACGTCGGTCGACCCGGTGTCGACGGCGCCCTCGGCCTGACCGAGGCGCGGCGCGGCATCACGCCCCCAATCACTCCCCGCACAGCAGGGGAGCCGAAAGGAAGAAGAGAATGAAGAAGCGACTGCTCGCCGGTCTCGCGATCGGCGCCGCCGCGGCCCTCGGCCTCGGCGCCTGCGCCGGTGCCCCTGCCGAGCCCGAGCCCACCGCGACCGACGGCGCCTCCGGTGCCGACCAGACCGCGCTCACCATCGGCGTGTTCAACGGCTGGCCCGAGGGCGAGGCCGCCTCGTACCTGTGGAAGATCGTGCTCGAGGAGCAGGGCTACGACGTCACCCTCGAGTACGCCGACGCCGGCACCGTCTTCCTCGGTCTGTCCGAGGGCGACTACGACGTGGCGCTCGACGGCTGGTTCCCCCTCACCCACCAGCACTACCTCGAGGAGTACCCGGACATCGTCGACCTCGGCTCGTGGAACGACGACGCCGTGCTCACCCTCGCGGTGAACGAGGACTCGCCGATCACCTCGATCGCCGAGCTCGCCGAGCACGCCGCCGAGTTCGAGAACCAGATCATCGGCATCGAGCCGGGCGCCGGCCTCACGAAGGCGACGCAGGAGCAGGTCATCCCGACCTACGGCCTCGAGGGCATGGAGTTCATCACCTCGTCGACGCCGGCGATGCTCGCCGAGCTGCAGGGCGCGATCGAGGCGGACCGCAACATCGTCGTCACCCTGTGGCGCCCGCACTGGGCCTACGACGAGTTCCCGATCCGCGACCTCGAGGACCCCGAGGGCACCCTCGGCACCGAGGAGTCGATCCACACCGTCGCGCGCCCCGGCTTCGAGGCGGACTTCCCGCAGCTGAGCAGCTGGCTCGGCTCATTCCGGATGGACTCGGAGCTGCTCTACTCGCTCGAGAACGTCATGTTCAACATTCCCGAGGTCCCGAGCGACTTCACCGACATCGTCACGCAGTGGATGTCGGAGCACCAGGACTACGTGGCCGGCCTCACCAGCTGACCCCGCAGTCGCATCGCGGCGCCGGTCGTCCCGTCATGGGGCGGCCGGCGCCGTCGTTCGCGGCGGACGCCGCGCGGCGGAGGAATGCGCTCAGCGGCGGAAGGCGACCGGCTCGCCGAGATACGGCTCCCACCTCGCCCGCTGCTCCGGCGTGAGACGGGTCGGGCGCCCCGTCGCCGAGTCCGCGAAGACGATGACACCCGTCGCCTTCGCATACGGCGCATCCCCGTGGCCGGCCGGCGGCAGGATCTCGTAGCTGAGCTCGATGCTCGAGCCGCCGAGGCGCGAGATCCACAGCTCGACCCGGACGGGCTCCGAGGTGTACGGCATCGGCGCGAGGTACTCGACCTCCTGCCGGGCGATGAGGGTGACGATGCCGTCGCCCGTCCAGTCGTCGCCGTCCCAGAGGACGCGCACGCGCGCCTCCTCGAGGAGCTTGAGCATCGTGACGTTGTTGACGTGCGCCTGCGCGTCGAGGTCGCCCCACCGCAGCTGGATGGGGATCGTGATGCGCTCGCCCATGCTCAGTCCCGCGTGAGCTTCCGGTACGTTGTGCGGTGCGGCTTCGCCGCGTCGGGGCCGAGGCGCTCGATCTTGTTCGCCTCGTACGCCTCGAAGTTGCCCTCGAACCAGTGCCACTTCGCCGGGTCCGTCTCGTCGCCCTCGTAGGCGAGGATGTGGGTCGCGACGCGGTCGAGGAACCACCGGTCGTGCGTGATGACGACGGCGCAGCCTGGGAACTCGAGCAGCGCATTCTCCAACGACTGGAGCGTCTCGACGTCGAGGTCGTTCGTCGGCTCGTCGAGGAGGAGCAGGTTGCCGCCCTCCTTGAGCGTCAGCGCGAGGTTGAGGCGGTTGCGCTCACCGCCGGAGAGCACCCCCGCCTTCTTCTGCTGGTCCGGTCCCTTGAAGCCGAACTTCGAGACGTACGCGCGCGAGGGGATCTCGGTCTTGTTCACGACGAGGATGTCGAGCCCGTCGGAGACGACCTCCCAGAGCGACTTGTTCGGATCGATGTTCGCCCGCGTCTGGTCGACGTACGAGATCTTCACCGTCTCGCCGATCTTGAGGTCACCCTCGTCGAGCGGCTCGAGGCCGACGATCGTCTTGAAGAGCGTCGTCTTGCCGACGCCGTTCGGGCCGATGATGCCGACGATGCCGTTCGGCGGGAGCGAGAACGACAGGTTGTGGAAGAGCACGCGGTCGCCGAAGGACTTCTTGAGGCCCTTCGCCTCGATAACGACGGAGCCGAGCCGCGGACCCGCGGGGATCTGGATCTCCTCGAAGTCGAGCTTCCGGGTCTTCTCCGCCTCCGCGGCCATCTCCTCGTACCGCGCGAGGCGGGCCTTCGACTTCGCCTGGCGACCCTTCGCATTCGAGCGGACCCAGTCGAGCTCCTCGGCGAGGCGCTTCGCGAGCTTCGCGTCCTTCTTGCCCTGCACCTCGAGGCGCTTGGCCTTCGTCTCGAGGTAGGTCGAGTAATTGCCCTCGTACGGGTAGAGGTGGCCGCGGTCGACCTCGGCGATCCACTGCGCGACGTTGTCGAGGAAGTACCGGTCGTGCGTGATCGCGATGACCGCGCCCGGGTACTTCTGCAGGTGCTGCTCGAGCCACTGCACGCTCTCGGCGTCGAGGTGGTTCGTCGGCTCGTCCAGCAGCAGCAGGTCGGGCTTCTCGAGGAGGAGCTTCGCGAGCGCGACGCGGCGCTTCTCACCGCCGGAGAGATGCTTCGCGACGGCGTCCGAGGGCGGCGTACGCAGGGCATCCATCGCCTGCTCGAGCTGATTGTCGAGGTCCCAGCCGTCTGCCGCGTCGATCTCCTCCTGGAGGACGCCCATCTCGGCGAGCAGCGTGTCGAAGTCCGCGTCCGGCTCGGCCATCGCCATGCCGATCTCGGCATGCTTGGCGATCTTGTCCATGAGCGGCTTCACTGCCGCCTGCACGTTCTCGAGGACGGTCGCCTCCTCGTCGAGCTCCGGCTCCTGCAGCAGGATGCCGACGGTGTAGCCGGGGCTCAGCTTCGCCTCGCCGTTCGACGGCTGGTCAAGGCCCGCCATGATCTTGAGGATCGTCGACTTGCCCGCGCCGTTCGGGCCGACCATGCCGATCTTCGCCCCGGGATAGAACGACATCGAGACGTCGTCGAGGATGACCTTGTCCCCGACCGACTTCCTCGCCTTGGACATGGTGTAGATGTACTCGGCCACTAGTTGCCAACCGCCTTACTCGAGAAGCCTTGGATCGCCGCCACAACGGTACCCGGTCTGCCTGCGGCCGGGCGCCGCGGTGGTGGCGTGCGGTGTGCGGGCGCAGCGGTGAAGGCCTGCGGCGCGCAGGCACAGACCCGGGCGTGCTACGCGCACGACAGCAGGACGAATGCGCGACAGCAGGACCGATCGCGGCAAAGCATCCTGTCCCCGCGCATTCATCCTGCGCCCGTGCTCGCGACAGCCCGGTCAGCCCGCTCAGCGGCTCAGCCCGGTCAGCCCGCCCGGCACGCTCAGCCCGGCTCGGTGAATCCCTCGCCGATGAGGCAGTGGCCCGTGCTGAGCACCGGCATGACGGCGGTCGCCCAGCGATCCTCGCGGACGGTCGCGAGGAGGCAGTCCTCGCCGAAGCGGACGGCGGCCTCGATCGAGACCTCCTGGAGGCCGTTCGGCGTCGTGGCCCAGCCCGCCTCGATCATCGCGGCGTCGAAGCCGACGCTGCGCAGGTGCCCGACGAGGATCGCGCGCTCGCCGCGACCGTAGGCGCCGACGTAGTCGGCGATGGTCTGCTCGAAGAATGGCAGGTTGTCCTCCGCCGTGCCTCCCGGGCGC
>CAKUJB010000009.1 GCA_934661165.1 uncultured Microbacteriaceae bacterium
GACGGCGCCCGAGTCGATGGTGACCGGCGTGCCCGCCTACGTCGACGGCTCGGGGATCGCCGCGGCGGGCGCGGCCGGGGCGCGGACGGTCAACCGGGATCGGATGTGGCACTACACCGAGGGCATCCGCAACTTCGCGCCGATCTGGCCCGGTCACGGCATCCGGATCCTGCCCGGCCCCTCCTCGATGTGGTTCGACGCGATCGGCCGGCGGCTCCCGGCGCCGCTGCTGCCTGGCTACGACACGCTCGGCACCCTCCGCCACCTTCGCACCGATCCCGCGATCGCGGGCCACGCGCATTCCTGGTTCCTCCTCGACCAGCGCATCATCGAGAAGGAGTTCGCGCTGTCGGGCTCCGAGCAGAACCCGGACCTCACCTCGGGCTCGCTCCTGCGCGTGCTGCGCTCGAGGCTCGGCAAGGGGGCGCCGGCGCCGGTCGAGGCCTTCAAGTCGCGCGGCGAGGACTTCCTCGTCGAGGACGACCTCGACGCGCTCGTGCGGCGGATGAATGCGCTGACCGGCGACGACCTCCTCGACGTCGCGGGCATCCGGCGGGAGATCGCCGCGCGGGACGCCGAGTTCGCGAACCCCTTCGCCAAGGACGCGCAGGTGCAGGGCATCCACAACGCGCGGTCGTACCGCGGCGACCGGATGCTCCGGGTGGCGAAGCCACATCGCATCCTCGACCCCGCCGCGGGACCGCTCATCGCCGTCCGGCTCCACACGCTGACGCGCAAGTCGCTCGGCGGGCTGCAGACGGATCTCGACTCGCGGGTGCTGCGACCGGACGGCGCGGTCCTGCCCGGGCTGTGGGCCGCGGGGGAGGCGGCCGGCTTCGGCGGCGGCGGGGTCCACGGCTACAACGCCCTCGAGGGCACGTTCCTCGGCGGCTGCCTCTTCTCGGGACGCGCCGCGGGTCGCTCGATGGCGGGATAGGCCTTCCGTCCGGCGGATGACTCGGTGCGGCATGCGTCGCGCACCCCGGCCATGTCGCTATAGTTGATGTATGTCAACTGATTCGTCGACCGCTACCTCCTCGACGATGACATCCCGTCAGGTCCTCCAGGCGATCTCCGGCCTCTTCGCCGCCTTCTTCGTCGTCATGCTCTCCAGCACCGTCGTCGCCACGAGCCTCCCGGTGATCATCAGCGAGCTCCAGGGCACGCAGTCCGACTACACGTGGGTCGTCACCGCGAACTTCCTCACGATGGCCATCACGACCCCGATCTGGGGCAAGCTCGCCGACCGCTACAACCGGAAGCGGCTCATCCTCACCGCCCTCGTCCTCTTCGCCCTCGTGACCGCCGCCGCCGGCTTCGCCACCGACACCGGCTGGCTCATCGTCTGCCGCCTCCTCCAGGGCGTCGGCGTCGGCGGCATGGTCGCGCTCGGGCAGGTCGCCATCGCCGACGTCGTGAGCCCGCGCGAGCGCGGCAAGTACATGGGCGTCATGGGCGCCGTCATGGGCGTCGCGCAGCTCGGCGGACCGCTGCTCGGCGGCGTCGTCACCGACCTCATCGGCTGGCGGTGGAACTTCTTCCTCCCCGTGCCGATCGCGATCATCGCGGGCCTGCTCATCGCCTTCACCCTGCGGAGCCCGAAGCCGCAGCCGAGAGGGCGCTTCGACTACCTCGGCTCGCTGCTCGTCGTCGCCGGCTTCGGCCTGCTGCTCATCTGGCTCAGCCTCGCCGGCGCCGAATTCGCGTGGGACTCCGCGACGAGCATCGCGCTCGCCGTCATCAGCGGGGCGCTGTGCCTCGCGGCGATCGTCTGGGAGCTCCTCGTCAAGGAGCCGATCGTGCCGCTGCGGCTGCTGCGGCGTCCGACATTCGCCCTCGCCACGATCGCCTCGCTCTCGGTCGGCATCTCGATGTACGGCGCCTCGGTCTTCGTGAGCCAGTACCTGCAGATCGCGCGCGGGCTGACCCCGACCGAGTCCGGATTCCTGCAGATGCCGCTCGTCATCGGCTCGCTCCTCACCTCGGTGCTGCTCGGCCAGATCATCTCCCGCACCGGCCATTGGAAGTCGTGGGTGATCGTCGCGGCGACCGTTCACGTCGTCGGCCTCGCGCTCATGGGCACCCTGCGCTACGACACCTCGATCTGGCTCGTGGGCATCTACCTGCTGCTCGTCGGCATCGGCACCGGCGGACTCGTGCAGAATCTCGTGCTCGTCGTGCAGAACGACCTCAGGGCGAGCGAGCTCGGCGCGGGGACCGGGACGCACACCTTCGTGCGCAGCCTCGGCGGCACCGTCGGCATCACGATCCTCGGCGCGATCCTCAGCGCGGGCGTCGCCTCGCGGCTCGCGGTCGACATCCCGCCGCTCGGCGAGCGGGTGCTCGAGAGCCCGGCCTGCGCCCCCGGCCTCGAGGTCGTCCGCTCCGGCGCACTGCCGAACGTCCGCGAGCTGTGCGCGCCGCTGCAGATCGCCGTCGAGAGCGTCTTCGGCGACGGCATCGCCGAGGTCTTCCTCTGGATCGTGCCGCTCGCGGTCATCGGGCTCGTCGCCACGATCCTGCTGCCGAACCGGGCGCTCTCGAAGAAGAATGCGATGCAGCAGCTCGAGGAGGAGCTCGGCGCCGAGTTCGTCAAGCTGCAGCCCGTCGCGCAGGGTGCGTCGCCCGAGGCCGCCGTGGTCGACGCCGACGCGGACCCCGACGCGGCCCCCGGCGACAATGGGAGTCGTGATGACCGCTGAGTCGGAGCGCGAGCGGATCGCGGGGCAGGAGTCGATCGAGGCGCTCGAGGCCGCATTCGGGCGACTCGTGCCCCTCGTGCGCGAGCAGCTGCGGGCGATCGCCGCGCACATTCATCCCGAGATGCGGGCGGCGGGGATGCAGGTGCTGCGCGTCGCGATCCGGGCCCGCCGCGCGGGCGAGCCCCCCGTGTCGGTCGGCGACATCATCACGCAGACCGCGCAGGACAAGTCGGTCGTCTCCCGGCAGCTCCGGCAGCTCGCCGAGTGGGGGCTCATCACGACGCGCCGCTCCGAGCAGGACCGCCGCGTCATCCTCGTCGAGGCGACCGAGCTCGCGCTCGAGCGGTCGACCGCGGCGCGAGGCTCGGTGCGGATGCTCAACGCGCGGATCCTGTCCACGTGGTCGGAGGCGGACGTCCACGAGCTCACCCGACTCCTCGACCGGATCGTCGACGACCGGGCCGAGGCCTGAGACTCAGCGCGGCGCGACGATGCCGGCGGCGGTGAGCTGCTCCCAGAGGTCGGCGCCGTTCTGGCCGAAGAACCAGCGCGCGGAGGACTCCCGCTCGCGGACCGCGGCCTTCGACCGGCCTCCCGCGAGCACCGCCTCGCCCGCCGAGAGCTGCCGGATCGCGACCGCCGCGACATTGCGCGGGTGCTCGCGGACGAACTCGCCGTAGATGTCCTCGTCGTGCTGGCCGTCGTCGCCGAAGAGCAGCCAGCGGACCTCGGGGAACTCGCCGGCGATCCGCCTGAGCTGCTCGCGCTTGTGCTCCCGGCCGGAGCGGAAGAGCCGATCGTGCGTCGGACCCCAGTCGGTGAGCAGCAGCGGTCCGCTCGGGTAGAGATTGCGGCTCAGGAAGCGGCGCAGCGTCGGCGCGACGTTCCACGCCCCCGTCGAAAGGTAGATGAAGGGCGTGCTCTGGTGCTGCCGCCGGATGCGGTCGTAGAGGACGGCCATCCCGGTCACGGGGCGCCGCGCGTGCTCGTCGACGACGAACGTGTTCCACGCCGCGAGGACGGGCCGCGGCAGGGCCGTGACCATGACGGTGTCGTCGATGTCGCTGATGACCCCGAAGCGCTCGGCGGGGTCGACGACGAAGATCTCCGCGGTGGTCGGCTCCGAGCCGACGGTGCGCAGCGACACGAGGTGGCGACCCGGGGGCAGGAGCGCCTCGACGCGGCCGTCGACGACGCCGCCGCGATCGATCGGCAGCTCGGTGACCGTCCCGCCGACGTCGACCTCGATCGTCGCGTTCGCGACCGGCACCGAGAAGAAACTCCGCCAGCCGCGGACCTGCTCGGCGCGCGACTCGCCGTTGTCGCGCGGCCGCTCGTAGACGACCCGGCACAGCACCCGGATCCAGCCGGGCGAGCCGTACCCCGCGTACGGGATGATCGTCGGGACATGCCCGCGGCGCTGCCGACGGCGCTGGCGCCGCCGCTGGATCGAGTCCTCGATGCGCGCCGCGAAATGCTTCGCCTTCGCCTGCACCTCGGCCGCGGAACGGACCGCGGTCTGGCGAGGCTCAGGCGTCGTCGTCTCCGGCATCGCCGTCCAGTCTGCCAGGCTCCGCGGCTCGCGCGAGCAGGCGCTTCGCGACGAGGCCGAGGAGCGCGGCGACGATGATGACCGCGACGAAGACGTAGCCGGCGAGATGGAGCCGGTCGACGAGCGCCCGGAACGACTCCGCGGCGAGCATGCCGACCGTCACGTAGGCACCGGCCCAGATGACCGCGGCGGGGGCCGCCCAGCCGAGGAACCGCCGGAACGGCATGGTGCTCATGCCGACCGTCACGGGCATGAGCGCGTGCAGCACGGGCAGGAACCGGCTCACGAAGACCGCGATGCCGCCGCGCCGCTCGATGAGCGCCGAGGCGCGATCCCAGGACGGGCCGAGCCGCCGACCCAGTCGCGACCGGCGGATCGCGGGCCCCGCGAGCCGACCGAGCAGGAAGCCAAGCGACTGCCCGACGAGGGTCGCGACGATGACCGTCACGAGCAGGACGACGAAGTGGACGGGGTCCCGCACGCCGGTCGCCGCGGCGACGACGAGCGTGTCGCCCGGCACGACGAGTCCGACGAAGAGCGTCGTCTCGAGGAGGATCGCGACCCCCGCGATGACCGTGCCCCACACCGGCCCGACGAACGCGACGACATCGAGCGCCCACAGGATGACCTGACCGAGCCAGACACCGAGCAGCTCGAACGGGTTCACCGGACCATTGTGGCGGTCGACACACCCCACAATGGTGTGATGCGGGTGCTCACGTGGCCGGTGCCGGGCGCCGTCGACCCCGAAGCGGTGTTCGCGGCGCGCTGGCGCGACGCCCCCGCCGCGTTCTGGCTCGACACGGGCGGCCCGGTCGCCGGCACGAGCTACCTCGGCGCGGCGAGCTGGTCGACGACCGCGGAGGAGATCCGCGAGACCGGCCAGGACGTCTTCAGCTGGCTGCGCGCCGAGCGCGCCCGGTGGGACGTCGACACGGCCGAGGCGCCGGCCGGCTTCGCCCTCGGCCTCGTCGGCTGGCTCGGCTACGAGATGTACGCGGACACGCTCGGGCTGTCCGCGCCGCACAGCCGTCGCCATCCCGAGGCGCTCTTCATGCGTGTCGACCGCGCGCTCGCCGTCGACCACGTCACGGGTCAGGCGCGGCTCATGGCCCGCGGCGACGACTGGACGGGCGAGCTCGCCGCATGGCGCGACGCGATGCTCGAGTCGATCGCGAGCACGCAGTCCTCCGGCGCATTCCTCCCGGATGCGACGAATGCGCGGGACGCGGCCGCCGCGCCGAGTCCGGTCCGGTGGCGCTACAGCGATGCGGACTACGAGGCGCGGATCCGCGCGTGCCAGCAGGCGATCGCGGACGGTGACGCGTACGTGCTCTGCCTGACGACCGAAGTCGCGGTCGACGGCGAGTTCGACCCATGGGACGTGTACCGGCGGCTGCGTCGCACGAGCCCGACGCACCACGGCGCCTACCTCCGAGCGGACGGGGTCGCGCTGCTGTCGGCCACGCCGGAGCAGTTCCTCCTCGTCACGCCCGACGGCATCGCCTCCACGAAGCCCATCAAGGGCACCCGTCCCCGGGGGCGCACCCCCGAGGAGGACGCCGCGTTGGCCGAGGAGCTGCGCACGAGCGAGAAGGAGCGCGCGGAGAACGTCATGATCGTCGACCTCATGCGCAACGACCTGTCGCGGGTGAGCGAGGTCGGCTCGGTCGAGGTGACGAAGCTGCTCGACGTCGAGACCTACCCGCCCGTCCACCAGCTCGTGTCGACAGTGACGGGCCGGATCCGCGAGGGCCTCGACGCCGTCGACGTCATCCGCTCGTGCTTCCCGGCCGGCTCCATGACCGGCGCGCCGAAGCGCTCGGCGGTGACAATCCTGTCGCGGCTCGAGGCGAGGTCGCGGGGGGTCTACAGCGGCGCATTCGGCTATCTCGGCTACGACGGCCGCGTCGACCTCGCGATGACGATCCGCTCGATCGTCATCGATGCCGCGGGGGCGACGATCGGCACCGGCGGCGGCATCACCGCCCTGTCCGACCCCGCCGAGGAGGTCGAGGAGGCCCGGCTCAAGGCCGCCGTGCTGCTGCGCGCGCTCGGCGCGGGCTGAGCGCGGGTAGGGTGGATGGCCGTGACGGACGCGGGCGAGACGCAGGAGGCTGCGGGCTACGACATTCAGTCGATCCAGGCGAAGTGGCAGGCCTACTGGGAGGCGGAGGGCACCTTCGTCACCCGGGACGACGACCCGCGGCCGCGCAAGTACGTCCTCGACATGTTCCCGTACCCCTCGGGGGACCTGCACATGGGGCACGCGGAGGCATTCGCGTTCGGCGACATCGTCGCGCGGTACTGGCGTCAGCGCGGCTTCAACGTGCTGCACCCCATCGGGTGGGACTCCTTCGGGCTGCCCGCGGAGAACGCGGCGATCCAGCGCGGCGCGAACCCCGTCACCTGGACGTACGACAACATCGCCCAGCAGCGCGAGTCCTTCCACCGCTATGGCGTGAGCTTCGACTGGTCGCGCGTCCTGCACACGAGCGACCCCGAGTACTACAAGTGGAATCAGTGGCTCTTCCTCCGCCTCTTCGAGCGGGGACTGGCCTACCGCAAGGAGAGCTGGGTCAACTGGGACCCGGTCGACCAGACCGTCCTCGCGAACGAACAGGTGCTCGCCGACGGCACGAGCGAGCGCACCGGCGCGCTCGTCGTGAAGAAGAAGCTCACGCAGTGGTACTTCCGGGTCACCGAGTACGCCGACCGGCTGCTCGACGACCTCAACCAGCTCGAAGGCACCTGGCCGAGCCGCGTCCTCCAGATGCAGCGCAACTGGATCGGCCGCTCGATCGGTGCCGACGTCGACTTCGTGATCGAGGGGCGCGAGGAGCCCGTCACCGTCTTCACGACCCGCCCCGACACGCTCTTCGGCGCGACGTTCATGGTCGTCGCGCCCGACTCCGACCTCGCGGCCGAGCTCGCCGCCGGCTCGAGCGCCGAGGTGCGGATGGCGTTCCAGGACTACCTCGAGCGCACCGGCCGGCTCAGCGAGATCGAGCGGCAGGACGCCGAGCGGCCGAAGACCGGGATCCCGCTCGAGCGCTGGGCGATCAACCCGCTCAGCGGTGAGCGCCTGCCGATCTGGGCCGCCGACTACGTGCTCGCCGACTACGGGCACGGCGCGGTCATGGCGGTGCCGGCCCACGACCAGCGCGACCTCGACTTCGCGCGGAAGTTCGACCTCCCGGTGCGCATCGTCGTCGACACGACGGCGCCGATCACCGGCGCGGTCCCGGTCATCCCGCTCGACCCCGAGACCGGTGAGCCGATGGTGCCCATCGATCTCGCCGAGATCGACCCCGCGATCACCGGCAAGGCGCTCGCGGGCGACGGTCGGCTCGTCAACTCCGGGCCGCTCGACGGCCTCTCGAAGCAGCACGCGATCACCCGCGTCGTCGAGCTCCTCGAGGAGCGGGGCACCGGCCGGGCGGCGAAGAACTACCGGCTGCGCGACTGGCTCATCTCCCGCCAGCGGTTCTGGGGCACGCCGATCCCGATCATCCACGGCGCCGACGGCGAGCTCGTGCCCGTGCCGGAGGACCAGCTGCCGATCGTGCTCCCGCCGACCGACGGCCTCGACCTCAAGCCGAAGGGGCAGTCCCCGCTCGGCGCCGCGACCGACTGGGTCGAGGTGCCTGACCCGCGCGACGGCAGCCCCGCGCGCCGGGACGCCGATACCATGGACACCTTCGTCGACTCCTCGTGGTACTTCCTGCGCTTCCTCGACGCGCATGATGACACCCGCGCATTCGATCCCGCGAAGGCCGAGCGCTGGGCGCCCGTCGACCAGTACGTCGGCGGGGTCGAGCACGCGATCCTCCACCTGCTCTACGCGCGATTCATCACGAAGGTGCTCTTCGACATGGGGCTCGTGAGCTTCACCGAGCCGTTCTCCGCGCTGCTCAACCAGGGGATGGTCCTCGGCACCGACGGCAAGAAGCTCTCGAAGCGCTCCGGCAAGGGCGCGACGTTCGCCGGCCAGCTCGAGGAGCACGGTGCCGACGCGCTGCGCCTCGCGCTCGCGTTCGCCGGGCCGCCGGAGGAGAACATCCACTGGGCGGACGTCCAGCCGGGCGCGGCGGCGCGATTCCTCGGCCGCGCATTCCGCCTGGCGACCGAGGTGACCTCGCCGACCGACGTCGTGTGGAAGGACGGCGACCTCGCGCTGCGCCGCGCGACGCACCGCTTCCTCGCCGACGGCGTGCAGCTCGCCGAAGGGCTGAAGTTCAACGTCCTCATCGCGCGGCTCATGGAGCTGTCGAACGCGATCCGCCGCACGCTCGACGCGGTCGGCGGCGCGGACCCGGCCGTCCGCGAGGCCGTCGAGGTGCTCACCGTCGGCATCTCCCTCTTCGCCCCGCACACCGCGGAGGAGATGTGGGAGCGGCTCGGGCACGCGCCCTCAGTCGCCTACGCGGGCTGGCGCCGCCCGGACCCGGCGCTCCTCGTCGACGACACGGTCACCGCGATCGTGCAGGTCAACGGCAAGGTGCGCGACCGGCTCGAGGTGCCGGCGAAGATCGACGGCGCCGAGCTCGAGTCGCTCGCCCGCGCGTCCGAGAACGTGCAGCGCGCGATCGGCGACCAGGAGATCGTCAAGGTCATCGTGCGGGCGCCATCCCTCGTCAACATCGCGACGAAGGGCTGAGCTCTCCACAGGTCTGGAGGCCCTCGGCGGCGTCCGTCGCCGTTCGGCCCTAGCCTGCGGGCGTGACGATCGAACTCGGCCCGCCGCCTGGCTCCCGCCTGCGCATCGCGGTCGGCGCCGCCGTCGTGCTCGTCATCGTCGGGCTCGTCGCGACGGTCCTCGCCGCGATGCTCAGCCCGCGCGGCGCGGTCGCGGAGGCGATCACCGGCCCGGCGGTGACGATCGAGACCGCCGCGCCGGCGGACGAGGACGCGCTCGTCCACGTGCTCGGCGCGGTCGCGCGCCCGGGCGTCTACCGGCTCACGCCCGGGGCACGGGTGCTCGACGCGATCGCGGCCGCGGGCGGTCTCACCGCCGAGGCGGCGCCTGACGGCGTCAACCTCGCGCGACCCGTCGTCGACGCCGAGCAGCTCGTCGTCCCGCGCGTCGGCGAGGTGCTCCCCGCGGCCCCAGCCGGACCGTCCGGCGTGCGCGCGGACGGTCGCGTCGACCTCAACACCGCCGACGCCGACGCGCTCGAGACGCTGCCGGGGGTGGGCCCGGCGACCGCCGAGCGCATCATCCGGTGGCGGGAGGCGAACGGCGGCTTCCGCGCCGTCGAGGACCTCCTCGCGATCAGCGGCATCGGGGCGCGCACGCTCGAAGCCCTGCGCGACCTCGTGACGGTGTGAGCCGTGCGCGCGGGGCTGCGGGACCTGCGACTCGTGCCCGCGGCGATCCTCGGCTGGTGCGTCGCGGCGGTGCTCACCGGCACGCGCGGAGCCGAGGCTGCGGCGCCCGTCGTCGCGGTGGTCGCCTGGCTGCTCGCCGCGGGGTGCTGCGCGTTGGCCGTGGCGGCTCGCGCGCCGCGCGTCGCGTCGCGCGTCGCGTCGGGAGTGCAGGCGGTGTCGCCGAGCGCAGGCGGAATCCCGGCGGAACCGCCTGCGCTCGGCGACAGTGCCGGGTTTCGGGGGCGGGCCCTCGCATTCCTGCCGGCCGCGGCCGTCGCGGGGATCGCCGCGGCGTGGCCCGCGACGACGATCGCGCTCGGCGGTGAGGGACGGTACGACGACGTCCCCGACTGGGCGATGGCCGCCGAGCCGCTCCGGGCGCGCTTCCGGGAGCTCGTCGCCGACTTGCCGGGGGAGGGCGGCGCCCTGCTGCCTGGGCTCGCGATCGGCGATGAGGCCATGGTGGGGCCCGCGCTGCGGGAGGCGATGCGTGCGACCTCGCTCACGCACCTCACCGCCGTGTCGGGGGCGAACTGCGCGCTCGTCGTCGGCGCCGTCATGGTCGGCGGGGCGCTCCTCGGCATCCCGCGGCGCGCGCGGATCGTGCTCGCGCTCCTCGCGCTCGCCGCATTCGTCGCGCTCGTCACGCCGCAGCCGTCGGTCGTGCGCGCGGCGGTCATGGCGGCGTTCGCGCTCGGTGGTCTCGCGGCCGCCCGGCCCATGCAGGGCCTCCCGCTGCTGTGCGCGGCGATCGTGGGCATCGTCGGCGTCGTGCCGGCCGCCGGGCTCGAGCTCGGCTTCCTGCTGTCCGTGCTGGCGACCGCGGGTCTGCTCGTGCTGAGCGGTCCGCTCGCGGACCTCGCAGGGCGTGTGCTGCCGCGGCGGCTCGCGCTCGCCCTCGCCGTGCCGGTGGCCGCCCAGCTCGCGGTGCAGCCCGCGATCGCGCTCGTCCAGCCCGAGCTGCCGACGTACGGCATCGTCGCGAATCTGCTCGCCGTCCCCGCCGCGCCGGTCGCCACGGTGCTCGGCATGCTCGCCTGTCTGATCGCGCCCGCGCTGCCGCAGGTCGCGGCCGGCATCGCGTGGCTCGGCTGGCTGCCGGCGCAGTGGATCGGCTCAATCGCGACGACGCTTGCGGGCTGGCCCGCCGCGAGACTGCCCTGGCCGGAGGGGCTCGTCGGTGTCGCGCTTCACGCGGGGCTGCTGCTCGCCGTCGTCATCGCCCTGCTCGCGCTCGGCACGAGGCGTCTCGTCGCCAGCCTCCTCGTCGTCGGCGCCGGGTTCGCATATGTCGGCGCGCTGCTCGGCGCCGGCGCGGTGTCGAGCGCCGGCCGGCCGGGGGACTGGCGCATCGCGATGTGCGACGTCGGCCAGGGCGATGCGGTGCTCGTGCGCAGCGCCGGCGCCGTGGCCCTCGTCGACACGGGGCCGGACCCGGCGGCGCTGCGCGGCTGCCTTCGCGACCTCGGCATCTCTCGCGTCGATCTGCTGGTCCTCAGCCATTTCGACCGGGATCACGTCGGCGGGATGAATGCGGTGCTCGGCCGCGTCGGCACCGTGCTCTCCGGGCCGGCGGACCCCGCCTCCGTCGCGGAGGTCCTTCAGCCGCTCGAGGCCAGCGGCGCGGTGATGGTGCACGGCTTCGCGGGGGACCGCGGCACGCTCGGCGCCGCGACGTGGCGGGTGCTGTGGCCGCCCGCCCGGGGCAGCCCCGCCCCGGGCAACGACGCGAGCCTCGTCTGGCGGGTCGAGCTCGGTCCGTCCGGGAGCGAGCCGAGTGCGATCTTCCTCGGCGATCTCGGGGAGGCGGCACAGGCCCGGCTCCTCGGGCGGGGCGTCGGCGGCCCGGTCGACGTCGTCAAGGTGAGTCACCACGGCAGCGCCGACCAGTTCGCCGCGCTCTATGCCGGGCTCGACGCGCGGATCGCGCTCATCGGGGTGGGCCGCGACAACGACTACGGGCATCCGGCCGCGACGATCCTCGACGACCTGGCGGCACAGGACGTGCTCGTCGGCCGCACCGACAACGAGGGACTCCTGCTCGTGGCCGCAGGCGTCGATGGCGAGCCCGTGCTGTGGCGCTCCCGCGGGGAGTCGCGTGGCGTGCACGAACGCAGGACGCATGCGCGAGGGGAGGAGAGTGGGACGAGGTTCATCCTCGCCTCGCGCATGCGTCCTGCGCTCGGGCTCCGGAGCCGCGACGTAGGTGGCGCGAAGTACTCTGGACGGCATGGCGCGCGCGACGACACCACGGTCCGGCCGCGGCGGCGCCAGTGCGCCGAGCGGGATCCCGTGGCACGATATCCGGCCCGCCCCGATCGTCCTGCTGAGCGGGCCGGAGCAGTTCCTCGCCGACCGCGCGAGCCGCCTGCTGCGTGATCGTCTGCGCGAGCAGGACCCGGGCCTCGAGGTGAGCGACATCGATGCCGCCGCCTACGCGCCGGGGGAGCTGCTCACGCTCGCGAGCCCGTCCCTCTTCGGCGAGGCGCGACTCATCCGGGTGAGCGGTGCGGAGCGGTGCACCGACGCATTCCTCGAGGAGGCGGTGGCGTATCTCGCCGCGCCCGCGGACGACACGGTCGTGCTCATCCGGCATGCCGGCGGCGTCCGGGGCAAGCGGCTGCTCGACGCGATCCGAGCCGGCACCGGCGGCGCGATCGAGGTCGCCTGCACGGAGCTCAAGGGCGACCAGGCCCGCGCGGAGTTCGTGAGCGCCGAGGCCCGCACCGCCGGACGCCGGATCGCGCCGGGCGCGGTGCGCCGACTCGTCGCGGCGTTCGGCGGCGACCTCGCGGAGCTCGCGGGCGCGATGCAGCAGCTCCTCGACGACGTCGAGGGGGACATCACCGAGGCCGAGGTCGAGCGGTATCACGGCGGACGCATCGAGACGACGGCGTTCGACGTCGCCGATGCGGCGCTCGCCGGGCGCTTGGGCGACGCCCTCGTGCTGCTGCGCCACGCCCTCGACTCCGGCGCGGATCCCGTGCCGGTCGTCGCGGCCTTCGCGATGAAGGTGCGCGGCATGGCGAAGGTCGCGGGGATGCGTGGCGGCGGCGGCGCGCTCGCCGGCCGACTCGGCATGGCCCCCTGGCAGGTCGACCGCGCGCGGCGCGACGCCGCAGGCTGGACCGATGCGGGGCTCGCGGTCGCGGTCGAGACGGTCGCCGCGACGGATGCCGCCGTGAAAGGCGCGGGGCGCGACCCCGTCTACGCGCTCGAGCGGATGGTCAGGGTCATCGCGGACCGGGGGATGTAGGCGACCCCGCGCATTCCTCGCCGAATGCGGAAGGCCCCGCCGGAGCGGGGCCTTCGCGGATCGACGAAGCCGTCAGCGGCTCGTCGGGATGCTCAGAGGGACGCGACCTGGGTCGCGATCGCCGACTTGCGGTTCGCGGCCTGGTTCTTGTGGATGACGCCCTTCGACACCGCCTTGTCGAGCTTCTTCGTCGCCGTCTGCAGCGCCTCCGAGGCCTTCGCCTTGTCGCCGGCCGCGACGGCCTCGCGGGTGCGGCGGATCGCCGTCTTCAGCTCGCTCTTCACGGCCTTGTTGCGCTCGTGCGCCTTCTCGTTCTGCTTGTTCCGCTTGATCTGGGACTTGATGTTCGCCAAGGAAGGATCCTTCGTGGTTGATCGGCAATGGACGGTCCCGGCCGGGTAGAGGGGTCCTGCCGAGGTGTCGCGCGGTGGGACGCGCGAAAGCCAAGGGTCAACATTACCAGGCGCGCGGCTCACTCGCCATCGAGGATCGCCTTCGCCACGTCGGTCAGCAGTCGGTTGATCGCCGCCGGGTTCGCGAGGTTCACGACGTGCGGGGCGAGCGGGACGATCGAATGCCACGCATCGGGCGCGGCCTCCCAGAATCGCCGCTCGCCGAGTCGCATCTGGTCGAACTGCCCGGAGACGAACCACACGGGCACCTGGGCGTCCGCCGCGCGGCGCACCGAGTCGATCGGGTCGAGCTCGGCGACGGTGTTGATCGCATCGAGCGCCGCCCCGAGCCCGATCCCGCCGGCGAGGAAGTCCTCGGCGCCCTCCGGGCCGAGCGCGATCGTCTGCGCGAGGCGCTGGGTGCGCAGCGCGAGCGCGCCCTGCCGCAGCAGCGACTCGCTCACTGCGCGGTAGACCTGCAGGCCGAAGGCGACGGGGGGTGTCGTGCAGCCCATCGCGATGAGGCCGTCGATCCGCTCCGGGCATCGGCCCGCGTACTCCATGGCGAGATAGCCCCCGAGCGACAGCCCGACGAGCACGACCGGCCCCTCGCCGGGCAGCGCGTCGATCGCGTCGTCGATCGTCGCCATCGCGGCATCGAGGGTGAATGCGTCGTCCCGCATCCCGTGGCCGGGCAGGTCCGGCGCGACGACGACCGCACCCGCCGCCTCGAGGGCGACCCGCTGCGGCCGCCACATCGAGCTCGAGGTGATGAGCCCGTGCACGAGGACGAAGCGGGGCAGCGGCACGACAGCAAGGCTATCGAGCGCCGCCGACTCGGTCCGCGCCCGGCGGCGCGACCCGGCGGACGAGTCGAGGTTTCCCCGCCGGGTCTGGGATGATGGACGACGCCATGCCACGCGCCACGACCCCGCTCATCCCCGCCGCGACGCCCTCCGAGGCGATCCGGAACTTCTGCATCATCGCGCACATCGACCACGGCAAGTCGACGCTCGCCGACCGGATGCTCGGGGTCACGGGGGTCGTCGCCGATCGGGATATGCGGGCGCAGTATCTCGACCGGATGGACATCGAGCGCGAGCGCGGCATCACGATCAAGTCACAGGCCGTCCGGATGCCGTGGCAGGTCGGCTCGCAGACCTTCGCGCTCAACATGATCGACACGCCTGGGCACGTCGACTTCACCTACGAGGTGTCGCGCTCGCTCGCCGCGTGCGAGGGGGCGATCCTCCTCGTCGACGCCGCGCAGGGCATCGAGGCGCAGACGCTCGCGAACCTCTACCTCGCCCTCGAGAACGACCTCACCGTCATCCCCGTCCTCAACAAGATCGACCTGCCTGCGGCCGACCCGGACAAGTACGCGAAGGAGCTCGCGCAGCTCATCGGCGGCTCGCCCGACGAGGTCCTCCGAGTGTCGGGCAAGACGGGGGTCGGGGTCGAGGGCCTGCTCGACGAGGTGGTGGCGCGCATTCCTGCGCCCGTCGGCGACGCCGAGGCGCCCGCCCGCGCCATGATCTTCGACTCCGTCTACGACGCGTATCGCGGCGTCGTCACCTACGTCCGGATGATCGACGGCCGGATGCAGCCGCGGGAGCGGATCCAGATGATGTCGAGCGGCGCGGTGCACGAGCTCCTCGAGATCGGCGTCTCGGCGCCAGAGCCGGTGCCGTCCAAGGGGCTCGCCGTCGGCGAGGTCGGCTACCTCATCACGGGCGTCAAGGACGTGCGCCAGTCGAAGGTCGGCGACACGATCACGAATGCGCAGAAGCCGGCCGCGGCGGCGCTGCCGGGATACACCGACCCGAAGCCCATGGTCTTCAGCGGGCTGTACCCGATCGACGGCTCGGACTATCCCGACCTCCGTGAGGCGCTCGACAAGCTCAAGCTCTCCGACGCCTCGCTGCAGTACGAACCGGAGACGTCGGTCGCGCTCGGCT
Organism: uncultured Microbacteriaceae bacterium; assembly: GCA_934661165.1. GTDB lineage: Bacteria > Actinomycetota > Actinomycetes > Actinomycetales > Microbacteriaceae > 73-13. The sequence goes on from CAKUJB010000009.1 coordinate 15,231, forward strand.
TCGGCTTCCGCTGCGGCTTCCTCGGCCTCCTCCACCTCGAGATCATCACCGAGCGGCTGTCTCGCGAGTTCGGGCTCGACCTCATCACGACCGCGCCGTCGGTCATCTACAACGTGCGGATGGAGGACGGCAAGCAGACCGAGGTGACGAACCCCTCCGAGTTCCCGACCGGCGGCAAGGTCATGGAGGTCCTCGAGCCCATGGTCCGCGCCGCGATCCTCGCGCCGAAGGACTACGTCGGCACGATCATGGAGCTGTGCCAGCAGCGCCGCGGCAGCCTCATTGGCATGGAGTACCTCGGGGAGGACCGCGTCGAGATCCGGTACACGATCCCGCTCGGCGAGATCGTCTTCGACTTCTTCGACCAGCTGAAGTCCCGCACCGCCGGCTACGCGTCGCTCGACTACGAGCCCGCGGGGGAGCAGGCGGCCGACCTCGTCAAGGTCGACATCCTGCTGCAGGGGGAGCAGGTCGACGCGTTCAGCGCGATCGTGCACCGCGACAAGGCCTACGCCTACGGCACGATGATGACCGAGCGGCTGCGCAAGCTCATCCCGCGCCAGCAGTTCGAGGTGCCCATCCAGGCCGCGATCGGCGCGCGGGTCATCGCGCGCGAGACCATCCGGGCGATCCGCAAGGACGTCCTCGCCAAGTGCTACGGCGGCGACATCAGCCGCAAGCGCAAGCTCCTCGAGAAGCAGAAGGAGGGCAAGAAGCGGATGAAGATGGTCGGTCGCGTCGAGGTCCCCCAGGAGGCGTTCATCGCCGCGCTGTCCGGCGACGTGGAGAAGAAGGACAAGAAGTAGGCCCTCGCGCCACGCGCATGCCCCGGTAGCGTTGAGCCATGCGCGCCGTGCCGACGATCACGCTGTCCGGTGGTGTCGAGATCCCGCAGCTCGGGCTCGGTGTCTGGCAGGCGAGCCCGGCTGAGACGGAGTCGGCAGTGCGGTTCGCGATCGCCGAGGCCGGGTACCGACACATCGACACGGCGGCGGTGTACCGCAACGAGGAGGCCGTCGGCCGCGGCCTCGCCGCGAGCGGCGTGCCGCGCGACGAGGTCTTCGTCACGACGAAGCTGTGGAACGCCGATCACGGCGCCGAGCGCGCCGGCAAGGCGCTCGACGCGAGCCTCCGGCGCCTCGGCCTCGAGCACGTCGACCTCTATCTCATTCACTGGCCGCTGCAGGACGCGGCGCGGCGGATCGAGACCTGGCTCGCACTCGAGGACGCGCTCGCCGCGGGCAAGACCCGCGCGATCGGCGTATCGAACTTCACCGCCGAGCAGCTCGACGAGCTCATCGCGGCCGGGAGCGTTCGTCCGGCGGTGAACCAGATCGAGCTGCACCCGCGGTTCCCGCAGCACGAGCTCCGCGCATTCGGAATCGAGCACGGCATCGCGATCGAGTCGTGGAGCCCGCTCGGCGGGACCCCGCAGTCCTGGGGCGACAAGCCGAACACGCTGCTCGGCGACCCGATCGTCGCCGCGCTCGCGGCGCGTCGCGGGCGCAGCCCCGCGCAGGTGCTCATCCGCTGGCACCTGCAGCACGGCCTCATCGCGATCCCGAAGTCGGTGCATCCCGAGCGGATCGCGCAGAACATCGACGTGTTCGACTTCGACCTCGACGCCGAGGACCTCGCCGAGCTCGCGTCGCTCGAGACTGGCGAGCGGATCGGCGCCGACCCGCGCGAGGCCGACTGGGGCGCGCCGGACTGACCCCGGCGACGGCCCCGCGGCCGGGCAGCGCCGAGTGTGCAGGAAGTCGCTGAACGTGCACGAAATGGCATGCAAACTCGGCGCAGACATGCACACTCGACGACTCGCGGCGCCCGCAGGTGCCGCGCGATTGTGGGCGAGCGCCAAGTGGGGCGGCGTGCTCGGCGGGCCCGGATACAGTGTGACGCGTGACTGACTATCGCCCGCCCGTCGACGACATCATCTTCTCGCTCAAGGTGGCCGGCTACGACCGCCTCGCCGAGCTCGAGCAGTACGAGCATGCCGACCTCGAGACCGTCGGCGGTCTCATCGAGGAGGCCGGCGCATTCATGGCCGAGGTCATCGCACCGACGAACCGCGAGGGCGACGTCGTCGGCTCGAAGTACGCCGGCGATGGCGTCGTCGTCACCCCGCCGAGCTTCAAGCCCGCGTACGACAAGCTCATGGCCTCCGGCTGGCTCACCCCGGCGTTCCCGTCGCAGTACGGCGGCGGCGACTTCCCCGCGACCGTCGGCTCCGCGATCCAGGAGCTCGTGCAGTCGTCGAACATGGCGTTCTCGCTCGGGCCGCTGCTCACCCACGGCTTCGCCGACGCATTCCTCGCGTACGCCTCCGACGAGCTCAAGGACCTCTACCTGCCGAAGATGATCTCCGGCGAGTGGATGGGCACCATGAACCTCACGGAGCCGCAGGCCGGCACCGACGTCGGCGCCCTCACGACGAAGGCCGTGCCGAACGACGACGGCAGCTGGTCGATCACGGGCGGCAAGATCTTCATCACCTGGGGCGAGCACGACCTCACCGACAACATCATCCACCTCGTCCTCGCCCGCACTCCCGGCGCGCCGGCGGGCACGAAGGGCATCTCGCTCTTCGTCGTGCCGAAGTTCCTGCCGACGCCGGAGGGCGAGCCGGGCGAGCGCAACCCCGTCAGCGCGGTCGGTATCGAGCACAAGCTCGGCATCCACGGCTCCCCGACGTGCATCATGCAGTTCGACGGCGCGAAGGGCTGGCTCGTCGGCGACGAGCACAAGGGCATGCGCGCGATGTTCGTCATGATGAATGCGGCGCGCCTGTCCGTCGGCATGCAGGGGCTCTCGCAGTCGGTGCGCGCCCACCAGCAGTCGCTCGAGTACGCGAAGAGCCGCGTCCAGGGCCGCACCGTCACGGGCGAGCCGACGATCATCGGCCACCCGGACGTGCGCCGCATGCTCATGACGCAGCGCGCGACGATCGCGGCACTGCGGCACCTGCTCCTGCTCAACTCGGTGCACATCGACCTCGCCGAGCAGCACCCGGACGAGGTGGTGCGCACCCGCTCCGAGGAGATGGCGGGCCTGCTCACACCGCTGTGCAAGTCCTACGGCACCGAGATGGGGCTCGACAACGCCTCGATCAACATCCAGATCCACGGCGGGCACGGCTACATCGAGGAGACCGGCGCGAGCCAGTTCTGGCGCGACGTGCGCATCACGCTGCTCTACGAGGGCACGAACGGCGTGCAGGCCGCGGACCTCGCCGGCCGCAAGCTCGCCGTGCGTGACGGCCAGTCGTTCCTCGAGTTCATCGCGGAGATGCGCGAGGTGCTCCCGGAGCTCAAGGCCGCGGGCGAGTCGCAGGCTCGGATCGCGGACGCACTCGCCGCCGCGCTCGGGGTGCTCGAGCAGACGACGGGCTGGATGCTCAAGACGGGCGCCGCGGGCGACGCGGCGTCGGTCCTCGCTGGCTCCGTCCCGTACCAGCGCATCTGGGCGCTCAACGTCTGCGCGTGGCTGCTCGCCAAGGCGGCGCTCCGCGACGACGCGCCCGCCGACGCGCTCGCCCTCGCCGAGTTCTACGCCGCGCAGCTGCTGCCGGAGGTGCACTCGCAGGCCCCGGCCGCGACCGCGGGCGCCGCGCAGCTCTACGCCGTCGAGCTCTAGGCGGCCCATGGGGGCCCAGCTGCCGGAGGGCGAGCCCGCGCCCGCCGACGGCGCGCTCCCCGCGAGCGCCCGCGAGGATGCCGAGGACCGCGCATTCGGCGTCTATCTCCACGTGCCGTTCTGCCGCGTGCGCTGCGGCTACTGCGACTTCAACACGTACACCTCGACCGAGCTGCTCGGCGCCAGGCAGGAGGACTTCGCAGGTCAGGCGACGCGGGAGGTCGGCTTCGCGCGCGAGGTGCTCGACCGCGCGGGTCTGCCCGAGCGTCCCGCGACGACGGTGTTCTTCGGCGGCGGCACCCCGACGCTGCTGCCGGCCGATGACCTCGTCGCGATGCTCGGGGCGGTGCGGGACGCGTTCGGACTCGCGCCCGGTGCCGAGGTGACGACCGAGGCGAACCCCGACTCCGTGGACGCCGACTCGCTCCGACGCCTCGCCGACGGCGGCGTCACGCGCGTGTCCTTCGGCATGCAGTCCACCGTCCCGCACGCGCTCGCGACGCTCGACCGCACCCACGACCCCGACCGCGTGCCGCAGGTCGTCGAGTGGGCGCGCGAGGCGGGTCTCGCGGTGAGCCTCGACCTCATCTACGGCACGCCGGGCGAGTCGCTCGAGGACTGGCAGGCGAGCCTCGACGCTGCGCTCGCGCTGAATCCCGACCATGTCTCGGCGTACGCCCTCATCGTCGAGGAGGGCACGAAGCTCGCCGCCCGGATCCGACGCGGCGAGCTCGCCGCGCCCGACGACGACCTCCATGCCGACATGTACGAATGCGCGGACGCGCGCCTCGCGGCGGCCGGCTACGCCTGGTACGAGGTGAGCAACTGGTCGCGCGATGCCGCGCAGCGCTCGCGCCACAACCTCGCGTACTGGACCGGCGAGGACTGGTGGGGGATCGGGCCTGGCGCGCACAGCCACATCGGCGGCGTGCGCTGGTGGAACGTCAAGCACCCGAGCGCCTACGGGCGCCGCATCGCCGACGGCGTCTCGCCCGCGCAGGCGCGGGAGCTGCTCGGAGCGGAGGATCGGTATCGCGAGGACGTGCTGCTGCGCAGCCGCATCGCCGACGGGCTGCCGATCGCCCGCCTCGACGCGCACGGCCGCCGCGCCGTCCCGCAGCTCATCGCGGACGGCCTCGTCGACGGGGCCGCCGCGATCGCTGGGCGCGTCGTGCCGACCCTGCGGGGCCGGCTCCTCGCGGATGCGGTGGTGCGCGCGCTGCTGGTGTGACACGCGCGGGAAGAAAACGTGCGATGTTCCGCCAAATGGCCCCAGGCTGTGACTATCCTGAGTCCGTCACCCAAGGGGACAGCGGTCGGGCAAACCGATCGTCGGATCAAGGAGGAACTCCGAAGCCATGTATTCGTACGATAACGACGCCCTGGCCCTGTTGCTGGTCATGTGGCTCCTGATCTTCCCGATCATCTTCATCGTCAGCTACGTCATCAGCGCGCTCTTCATCCGCAAGCTCCTGGTGCTCGCGGGCTCGCCGAGCCCGAACCTCGCGTGGATCCCCGTCTTCAACGGCATGCTCTGGGCGAAGCTCACGGACGTCAGCCCGTGGGTGTACCTCATCGTCGTGCTCGGCTCGGGCATCCTCTCGGGCATCCCGGTGCTCGGCTGGATCATCGCGCTGCTGCCGGTCATCCTCATGGTGCTCATGATCCTGCGGACGAACCAGAAGCTCGGCAAGGACCCGGTCGGCTGGACCATCTTCGGCGTCCTGCTCTCGCTCATCTGGATGATCGTCCTGCTCGTGCAGGGCAACAGCCTCACGTGGCGCACCGGCGCCGCGAACGGCGTGCCGGCCCCGTTCTGGCACAAGTGGGGCGCGTTCTTCCACGACACCACGACGTTCGGCGGCATCCCGCACCAGGGCTACCCGCTGCCGCAGGGCCCCGCCGCCCCGCCGCAGGCCCCGCCCGCCACGCCGTCGCAGGCGCCGCCGCCGCCGGCCGTCTGAGTCGACCAGCATTCCCGGCAGGGCCTCGCGATCTCGCGGGGCCCTGCCGCATTTCCCACGCGCAGGAATGCGCAGGGTCGCGCAGGCGCGCTTGCTAGAGTTGGCAGTCACCGGGCTGGAGTGCCAGTTCGGGTCCCCGGATTCGACGCAGGAAGGCGACATGGTCTCGGAACGCGGCCTCGAGGTCCTGCGCGTCATCGTCGAGGACTATGTCGCGACGCGTGAGCCGGTCGGCTCGAAGGCGATCGTGGAGCGCCACGGCTTCGGGGTGTCGAGCGCGACGATCCGCAACGACATGGCGGCGCTCGAGGAGGACGGGCTCATCGCAGCCCCCCATACCTCGTCCGGTCGCATCCCGACGGACAAGGGCTATCGCGCATTCGTCGATCAGATCAGCTCGCTCCGGCCGCTCACGAGCGCGCAGCGCCACGCGATCGAGTCCTTCCTCGGGCAGGCAGTCGACCTCGACGACGTTCTCGCGCGCACCGTGCGGCTGCTCAGCCAGCTCACGAGCCAGGTCGCGCTCATCGAGTACCCCACCCTCAACGTGCAGCGGGTGCGGCACGTCGAGATCTTGCCGCTCGGCGGCACCCGGGCGATGACCGTGCTCATCGCCGACGGCGGCCGCGTCGAGCAGCGCATCCTCGACCTCGGCGAGGCGGTCGACGAGGCGTTCCTCGGCGAGGTCCGGTCCAAGGCGAACGCGCTGCTCGGCGGACTCGCGCTCGACGAGGCGCTCGTCGCGCTCGGCGGCTTCGCCGCGCAGTTCGCGCCGACGCGACGCGACCTCGTCACGCAGCTCGCCGCGCAGCTCGGTGAGCAGGTGAGCGCGGACCGGCAACGCCGACTCGTCATGGCCGGCGCCGCGAATCTCGCCCGCACGGGCCCCGACTTCCCCGGCTCCATCACGCCCGTGCTCGAGGCCATCGAGGAGCAGGTGACGCTCCTGCGCCTCTTCAGCGAGCTCGAGGCGGAGCAGCACGGCATCGCGGTGTCCATCGGGCACGAGCATGACGGCTTCGGGCTCGACGACACCAGCGTCCTCGCGGGGCAGTACGCCGCTCCGGGCGGGCACTCGCGCCTCGGCCTCATCGGGCCGACGCGGATGGACTATCCGGGCAACATCGTGGCGATCCGCGCGGTCGCCAGGTACCTCTCGCGGCTGCTCGGCGAACAGGAGTGACGGTGTCGGTCGACCACTACGAGACGCTCGGCGTGTCCCGGGACGCGAGCCAGGAGGACATCAAGAAGGCGTACCGCCGCCTCGCGCGCGAGCTCCACCCCGACGTCAACCCCTCTGGCGACGCCGCGGAGCGCTTCAAGCTCGTCACGCACGCCTACGACGTCCTCAGCGACCCGCAGCAGCGGCAGGACTACGACCTCGGCGGGCGCGGCGGCGGCTTCGGCGACTTCGGGAGCTTCGGCGACGTCTTCTCCACCTTCTTCGGCGCGGCCGCCGGCGCAGGCGGCGGCAATCGGCCGAGGTCGCGCCGCGAACGCGGCCAGGACGCGCTGCTGCGCATCGAGATCGACCTCGAGCACGTCATCGCCGGCACCGTCCGGGATGTCGAGGTCGCGACCGCCGTCGTCTGCGCGACCTGCGACGGGGCCTGCGTGCAGCCGGGCACGAGCGAGGTCACCTGCGATATCTGCGGCGGCTCGGGGCACGTGCAGCGGCAGATGCGCTCGCTGCTCGGCACCGTCGTCACCTCGGCGCCGTGCGGCACCTGCCGCGGCTACGGGACCCTCATCCCGTACCCGTGCACGAGCTGCCAGGGCGAGGGGCGCGTGCGCGCGACGAAGACCGTCTCGGTCGAGATCCCGGCCGGCATCGACACGGGCATGCGGATCCAGCTGCCGGGCCAGGGCGAGGCGGGGCCGGCGGGCGGTCCGAACGCGGATCTCTACGCCGAGATCACGGTGCGCCACCACGATGTCTTCAGCCGCAGCGGCGACGACCTGCTCGCGACGCTCGAGGTCGCGATGGCCGATGCCGTCCTCGGTCGCCGCATGACGCTGCAGGGCCTCGACGGCGAGGTCGACGTCGAGCTGCCGGAGGGCTCCCAGGCGGGCGACGCGATCGTCGTCAAGGGCCGCGGCGTCGGACGGCTGCGCGGCGGCGGCCGCGGCGACCTGCGGATCGCGGTCCAGGTCATCACCCCCGAGCGGCTCAGCGCGAAGGAGCGCGAGCTCATCGAGCGCTTCCGCGAGCTGCGCTCGGACGCGGCCCCCGCATTCTCGACGTTCCGCCAGGGGCTCTTCGCGCGCCTGCGCGACCGCTTCCACGGATTCTTCTGACCGTGGCCTCGCTCTACCTCGAGGAGTCCCTCGACGAGCTCGCCTTCGCACCGGGTCGGCGCCTCACGGTCTCGGGCGCGGAGGCACGGCACGCGGCGCAGGTCGCGCGCGTCCGGACGGGGGAGCGCATCGGCATCGGCGACGGACGCGGTCGCATCGGGTGGGGGCGTGTGGTCCACGTCGCGAGCGACGCCGTCGCGATCGAGGTCGAGGACGTCGTCGTCGAGGAGCGCCGGCGACCCGAGCTGTGGCTCGTCCAGGCGCTCGCGAAGGGCGACCGGGACGAGCTCGCCGTGCAGGCGGCGACCGAGCTCGGCGTCACCGGGGTGATCCCCTGGCAGGCCGCGCGATCCGTGTCGCGGTGGAGCGGCCCGAAGGCCGCGAAGGGGCAGGCGCGCTGGACCTCGATCGCGCGCGAGGCGGCGAAGCAGGCGATCCGGGCGAGCGTGCCCGAGGTCCGGCCGCTCGCGACGACCGCGGAGATCGCCGCGCGGGCGGGGGAGCCGGGCGCACTGGCGATCGTGCTCGAGCCGAGCGCGCCCGCGCCGCTGCGCGAGATCGTCGTCGCCTCGGCGATCGTCGGCGTGCGCCGCATCGACGTCATCGTCGGCCCGGAGGGCGGGATCGACCCCATCGAGCTGCGGGAGTTCGAGCTCGCGGGGGCGCGGCTCGCCAGGCTGGGTCCCGAGGTCCTTCGCACCTCGACGGCCGGCCCCACCGCGATCGCCGCGCTCGACGTGCTCCTCGGCCGCTGGTGACCCGCGGCCGGTAGGCTCGGGGGATGGTCTCGATCCTCGTCCTCAACGGGCCGAACCTCGGCCGGCTCGGCAGCCGCGAGCCCGAGGTGTACGGCCACCAGGACCTCGATGCGCTCCGCGAGCTGCTCGGGGATCTCGCCGCGGGTCGCGCCGAGATCGAGGTACGGCAGACCGACGATGAGGCCGAACTCGTGCGCTGGCTGCACGAGGCCGTTGACGCGGCCCGCCCGGTCGTCCTCAATCCCGCGGCGTTCACCCACTACTCGTACGCGCTGCGCGACGCCGCAGCGCTCGTGACGAAGGCGGGGCTGCCGCTCATCGAGGTGCACATCTCGAACCCGCACGCCCGCGAGTCCTTCCGCCACCGGAGCGTCATCTCCGGGGTCGCGACGGGCGTCATCGCGGGCTTCGGCTTCGGCGGCTACGGACTCGCGGTCGAGGCGATCCTCGCGGGCGCATAGGCCCCGCTAGACTTGCGCGGGTCTTTTCGGCGAGAGGAATGCGCATGGCGACGACGAACGACATCAAGAAGGGCTCGGTGCTCGCGCTCGAGGGCCAGCTCTGGAACGTCACCGACTTCCAGCACGTGAAGCCGGGCAAGGGCGGCGCCTTCGTCCGCACGACGCTGAAGAACGTCGTGACCGGCAGGACCCTCGACCGCACCTTCAACGCCGGCACGAAGATCGACTTCGCGACGGTCGACCGCCGCGATTTCCAGTACCTGTACCAGGACGGCGCCGACTTCGTCTTCATGGACCTCACCGACTACGACCAGCTCACGGTGTCGAGCGCGATCGTCGGGGACGCCGCGAACTTCATGCTCGAGAACCAGACCGTCATGCTCGCGCTCCACGAGGGCGAGCCGCTGTACATCGAGCTGCCGGCCTCCGTCGTGCTCCTCGTGACGCACACCGACCCGGGTCTCCAGGGCGACCGGAGCTCGGCGGGCACGAAGCCCGCGACGCTCGAGACCGGCTACGAGATCCAGGTGCCGCTCTACCTGGAGTCGAACACGAAGGTCAAGGTCGACACCCGCGACGGGTCGTACCTCGGCCGCGTCAACGACTGACGCGACGTGTCCGCCCGCACCAAGGCCCGCAAGCGCGCGCTCGACGTCCTCTACAGCGCCGACGTGCGCGGGCAGGCGCTGACCGACGCCCTTGAGGTCGAGGCCTCGCGCGCGGCGCGCGAGCCCGCTCGGAAGGCCTCGTGGGACTACGCGGCGACGATCGTCCAGGGCGTGATCGACCATGCCGACGAGATCGACGAGACGATCCGGACCTACGCCCTCGACTGGCCGCTCGAGCGCATGCCCGCCGTCGACCGGGCGCTGCTGCGCATCGGCGTCTGGGAGCTCCTCCACAACGAGGACGTCCCCGCCTCGGCCGTCATCGCCGAGGCGGTCGAGTCCGCGTCGCTGCATTCGACGGATGACTCGGCGCGCTTCGTCAACGGCGTGCTCGCCCGCATCGCGGGCGCGCGCGCCTGACGGCGGACGCACGGACGCGCGGGTCTATACTCGTCCGCGCAGCCTTGAAGCCCGTCCCGTGAGGCGGAGAAGGCGAAGAAGGGAGTCCCGTTGACGGTCCACGGGCACGTCGTCCTCCAGGCCGACGAGATCCAGCGGGCGCTCAAGCGGATCGCCTACGAGATCATCGAGTCGAGCAAGGGCTCCTCGGATCTCGTCCTCCTCGGCATCCCGACGCGCGGCGCCATCCTCGCGAAGCGGCTCGCCGCCGCGCTCGACAGCATCCAGCCTGGCTGCGCGACCTCGGGCTCGCTCGACGTCACGATGTACCGCGACGACCTCGGCAAGCAGCCGACACGTGCGACGCATCCGACGTCGATCCCCGCGGGCGGCATCGACGGCAAGACGGTCGTCCTCGTCGACGACGTGCTCATGAGCGGCCGGACGATCCGCGCCGCGCTCGACGCGCTCGCCGCGCTCGGCCGGCCGAAGGCGGTCCGACTCGCGGTCCTCATCGACCGCGGCCACCGCGAGCTGCCGATCCGCCCGGACTTCGTCGGCAAGAATCTCCCGTCCGCGACGACGGAGCGCATCCACGTGCGCCTCGAGGAGATCGACGCGTACGAAGAAGTGACCATCCAGTGAGGCATCTGCTCACCACGCAGACGCTCAACCGGGACACCACTGTCGCCATCCTCGACACCGCCGAAGACATGGCGGCCGTGTCTGGGCGCGAGATCAAGAAGCTGCCGACGCTGCGCGGCCGCACCGTCGTCAACCTGTTCTTCGAGGACTCGACCCGCACCCGGGTGTCCTTCGAGGTCGCGGCGAAGCGGCTCTCGGCGGACGTCATCAACTTCACGGCGAAGGGCTCGAGCCTGTCGAAGGGCGAGTCGCTCAAGGACACCGCGCAGACCCTCCACGCGATGGGCGCCGACGGCGTCGTCATCCGCCACCCCGCGAGCGGCGCGCCGCACACGCTCGCCTACGCCGGCTGGATCGACGCGGGCGTCATCAACGCGGGCGACGGCACGCACGAGCACCCGACGCAGGGGCTCCTCGACGCCTTCACGATCCGCCGGCGCCTGCACGGCGAGGCGAGCCGTGGCCGCGACCTCGAGGGCGTCAGCGTCACGATCGTCGGCGACATCCTCCACTCCCGCGTCGCGCGGTCGAACCTCTGGCTGCTGCGCACGCTCGGCGCCGAGGTCCGCTTCGTCGCGCCCGCGACGCTGCTGCCGTACGGCACGGACTCCTGGCCGGCGACGGTCGGCGTCGACCTCGACGCCGCGATCGCCGACGCGCCCGACGTGCTCATGATGCTGCGCATCCAGTCGGAGCGGATGCACGCCGCGTACTTCCCGAGCGAGCGGGAGTACGCGCGGGAGTGGGGCCTCACCGACGCGCGGCTCGCGCGGCTCCCGGCGAATACGATGGTCATGCACCCGGGCCCGATGAATCGCGGCCTGGAGATCTCCGCGGCCGCCGCCGACAGCGCCCAGTCGACAGTGCTCGACCAGGTGGCGAACGGCGTGTCGGTCCGGATGTCGGTGCTCTACCACTTGCTCGCGACCGGGGAGGCCGCATGACCGGGACCGCAGCCCAGCCGCGCGTCACCCGCATCGTCGGGGCGACGCGCCCCGACGGGACCGCGGGCGATCTCTGGATCGCGGACGGCGCATTCATCGAGCCCGCATCGCGGGCGGACGAGACGGTCGACGCGGCCGGCCTCGTCGCGCTGCCGGGCCTCGTCGATCTTCACACCCACCTGCGCGAGCCGGGCTACGAGCAGTCGGAGACCGTGCTGACAGGGACGCGCGCAGCTGCGGCCGGCGGGTTCACTGCCGTCTTCGCGATGGCGAACACGCTCCCCGTGCAGGACACCGCGGGCGTCGTCGAGCAGGTGCTCTCGCTCGGCGAGCGCGCCGGGTACGCGACGGTCCGGCCGATCGGCGCGGTGACGGTCGGCCTCGCGGGGCAGCGGCTCGCGGAGATCGGCGCGATGGCGTCCTCGCGGGCGGCCGTCCGGGTCTTCTCTGACGACGGCTTCTGCGTGCACGACCCGCTGCTCATGCGACGCGCGCTCGAGTACGTCAAGACGTTCGGCGGCGTCATCGCCCAGCACGCGCAGGACCCGCGACTCACCGAGGGCGCGCAGATGCACGAGGGCGAGGTGTCCGCGCGGCTCGGCCTCGCGGGCTGGCCCGCCGTCGCCGAGGAGTCGATCATCGCCCGCGACGTCCTGCTCGCCGAGCACGTCGGTGCGCGGCTGCACATCTGCCATGTCTCGACCGCGGGCGCCGTCGAGGTCATCCGGTGGGCGAAGGCCCGCGGCATCGCCGTCACCGCAGAGGCGACCCCGCACCACCTGCTGCTCACCGAGCAGCTCGCCGAGACCTACGACCCGCGGTACAAGGTGAACCCGCCGCTGCGCCGCCAGGAGGACGTCGAGGCGCTCCGCGCCGGACTCGCCGACGGCACGATCGACATCGTCGCAACCGACCACGCCCCGCACCCGGCCGAGCACAAGGAGTGCGCGTGGCCCGAGGCCGCGAACGGCATGGTCGGCCTCGAGACGGCGCTGTCCGTCGTGCAGACCGCGATGGTCGACACCGGGTTGCTCGGCTGGCAGGACGTCGCACGGGTGATGTCCGCGGCGCCCGCCCGGATCGGCGGGCTGCGCGGCTACGGCGGCGCCTTCGGCCCGGGCCGGGCCGCGCACCTGACGCTCGTCGACCCGAGCGCGCGCCGCGAGATCGCGGTGAGCGACCTCTGCGGTCGCTCCCGCAACTCGCCGTACCTCGGGCGGAGCCTCCCCGGGCGCGTCGAGCACGTCTGGCACGGGGGAGTGCGCACCGTCGCCGGGGCGGCGCTCGTCGAGCTCACCGAGGGGACCGACTGATGCCGTTCATCCGCGAGATCCTGCTCGTCGTCACGATCCTCATCGGGCTCGCGCTCCTCGTCCTGCTCGTCGTCGGCTGGCGCCGCCGCGTCGCCCGCCAGCGCGGGCTCGCGACGCCGAACCCCGCACCGGTTCTCGCGGCGGGGGCCGCGCGCCTGCGGGGCAAGTACGTCGCGACGACGACCGCGGGCGACCCGTACGACCGGATCGCCGTCGCCGGCCTCGGCTTCCGCGGCGACGCGGTCGCGAGCGTCCACCGCGAGGGCGTGCTCGTCGAGCGCGCCGGGGAGGTCGACCTGTGGATCCCGCGCGAGGACCTCGTCGGGGTCGACCGCGCGACCTGGACGATCGACCGCGTCGTCGAGGGCGACGGACTCCATCTCGTCCGCTGGCGCCTCGGCGACCAGGAGGTCGACACGTACCTGCGGCTCGACGCGCCCATCGCATTCGACACCGCACTCGCCGAACTGGAGCTGATCGCATCGTGACCGCCAGGATCCCCGCACTCCTCGTCCTCGAGGACGGCAGCCGTCACGAGGGCGTCGCCTACGGCGCCGTCGGGCAGACCCTCGGCGAGGTCGTCTTCGCGACCGGCATGACCGGCTACCAGGAGACGATCACCGACCCGAGCTACGCCGGCCAGATCGTCGTCATGACCGCGCCGCACATCGGCAACACGGGCGTCAACCGCGAGGACGAGGAGTCCTCGCGCGTCTGGGTCGCCGGCTTCGCCGTCCGCGACGCCTCCCGCGTCGTCTCGAACCACCGGGCGACCGGATCCCTCGACGATGAGCTCGTCTCGGCGGGGATCGTCGGCATCGCCGGCATCGACACCCGCGCCGTGACCCGGCGGCTGCGCGACACCGGCTCGATGCGCGGCGGCATCTTCTCCGGCGAGGCGGCCGCGCTGCCCGCGGCGGAGCAGCTCCGGCTCGTCAACGAGCAGGCCGGGATGGCGGGCCGCAACCTCTCCGCCGAGGTCTCGACGGCCGAGCCGTACGTCGTGCCGAGCACGGGCGCGGAGCGCCTCGGTGCCCTCGCCGTCATGGACCTCGGCATCAAGCGCAAGACGCTCGACTCGCTCGCCGCGCGCGGCTTCGATGTCCACGTGCTGCCGCAGACCTCGACGTTCGCGGACATCGCCGCGATCGGGCCCGTCGGCGTCTTCTACTCGAACGGTCCCGGCGACCCCGCCGCGAGCGACCGGCACGTCGCGATCCTGCAGGAGGTGCTCGGCGCCGGACTGCCGTTCTTCGGCATCTGCTTCGGCAACCAGCTCCTCGGCCGCGCCCTCGGCTTCGGCACGTACAAGCTCGGATTCGGCCACCGCGGCATCAACCAGCCGGTGCAGGACCGCACGACCGGCCGGGTCGAGGTGACGAGCCACAACCACGGCTTCGCGGTCGACATGCCGCTCGACGGCCCCGTCGACTCGCCGGCGGGCTTCGGCCGCGCCGAGGTCACGCACGTCAATCTCAACGACGGCGTCGTCGAGGGCCTCCGCGCGCTCGACCGACCCGCGTTCAGCGTCCAGTACCACCCCGAGGCGGCGGCGGGTCCGCACGACGCCTCCTACCTCTTCGACCGCTTCGCGGCGCTTGTGAAGGAGTCCCGTGCCGAAGCGCGCTGACATCACCTCGGTCCTCGTCATCGGCTCCGGCCCGATCGTCATCGGGCAGGCCGCCGAGTTCGACTACTCGGGGACGCAGGCGTGCCGCGTCCTCCGCGAGGAGGGCGTGCGCGTCATCCTCGTCAACTCGAACCCCGCGACGATCATGACCGACCCCGGGTTCGCGGACGCGACCTACGTCGAGCCGATCACGACCGAGGCGATCGAGGCGATCATCGCGAAGGAGCGCCCCGACGCGATCCTCCCGACGCTCGGCGGCCAGACGGCGCTCAACGCCGCGATCGCGCTGCACGACCAGGGAATCCTCGAGCGCTACGGCGTCGAGCTCATCGGCGCGAAGGTCGAGGCGATCCAGCGCGGCGAGGACCGCCAGCTCTTCAAGGACCTCGTCATCGCCGCGGGCGCCGACGTCGCCCGCTCGTACGTCGTCCACGACCTCGACGAGGCGCGTGCCGCGATGGCCGACCTCAAGCTGCCGCTCGTCGTGCGCCCGTCCTTCACGATGGGCGGACTCGGCTCGGGCTTCGCGCACACCGTCGAGGAGTTCGAGCGCATGGTCGCCGACGGCCTCCACCAGTCGCCGACCCGCGAAGTGCTCCTCGAGGAGTCGATCCTCGGCTGGAAGGAGTACGAGCTCGAGCTCATGCGCGATCAGGTCGACAACTGCGTCGTCGTCTGCTCGATCGAGAACGTCGACCCGGTCGGCGTCCACACGGGCGACTCGATCACCGTCGCGCCCGCACTCACGCTGACCGACCGCGAGTTCCAGCACCTCCGCGACATCGGCATCCGGATCATCCGCGACGTCGGCGTCGACACCGGCGGGTGCAACATCCAGTTCGCCGTCGAGCCGGACACCGGCCGCGTCATCGTCATCGAGATGAATCCGCGCGTCTCGCGCTCGAGCGCCCTCGCGTCCAAGGCGACGGGCTTCCCGATCGCGAAGATCGCCGCGAAGCTCGCGATCGGCTACACGCTCGACGAGATCCCGAACGACATCACGAAGGTCACCCCCGCGAGCTTCGAGCCGACCCTCGACTACATCGTCGTCAAGGTGCCGCGCTTCGCCTTCGAGAAGTTCCCTGCCGCCGACGCGACGCTCACGACGACCATGAAGTCGGTCGGCGAGGCGATGGCCATCGGCCGGAACTACGCGACGGCGCTGCAGAAGGCGCTGCGCTCGCTCGAGCAGCGCGGCAGCTCGTTCCACTGGCTCGGCGAGCCAGAGGACCGCATCGAGCTCGTCGCCCGGTCGAGCACCCCGACCGACGGCCGCATCGTCACGGTGCAGCAGGCGCTGCGGGCCGGTGCCACGGTCGAGGAGCTGTACGCCGCGACCGGCATCGACCCGTGGTTCCTCGACCAGATCGTGCTCATCAACGAGATCGCCGCGGAGGTCGCCGCCGCGCCCGCGCTCGACCGCGAGCTGCTCCGGCAGGCGAAGGGCCACGGCTTCAGCGACGCGCAGCTCGCCCAGCTGCGCGGCACGACCGAGCAGGCCGTCCGCGAGCTCCGCTGGTCCCTCGAGCTGCGGCCGGTCTACAAGACGGTCGACACGTGCGCGGGGGAGTTCCCGGCGCTCACGCCGTACCACTACTCGAGCTACGAC
>CAKUJB010000010.1 GCA_934661165.1 uncultured Microbacteriaceae bacterium
CGCTCGGCAAGACGGCGACGCCCGAGTTCGGGACGCCCGCGTACACCGAGCCGCTCGCGGGCGTGCCCGCGCGCACGCCGTGGGATCTCACGCGCGGGGCAGGCGGCTCCTCGGGCGGCGCGGCCGCGGCCGTCGCCGCGGGGCTGCTGCCCTTTGCGCCCGGCTCCGATGGCGGGGGCTCGATCCGCATTCCTGCCGCCGCGTGCGGGCTCGTCGGCCTGAAGCCCTCGCGCGGGCGAGTGCCCTCGGCCGCGGGATTCGACTTCCCGGGCGGGCTCGTCACGGGCGGGCCGCTCGCGCGCAACGTCGCCGATGCCGCGCTCCTGCTCGAGGCCATGGCGCCCGCGGGTGCCGCGCCGACCTGGGCGACCGCGCCCCCCGGCGACGGGCCGTTCCTCGCGGCGGCGAGCCGACGAGAGCCGGGCGCGCCGCTGCGGATCGGGGTGACGACCGTCTCGCCGTGGTCGTCCTGGTACGACATCACCGTCTCGCCCGAGGCGCGCGCGGCGCTCGACGTCGCGATCGCCGAGCTCGGCGGCCTCGGGCACCATGTCGAGGAGCTCGACTGGGCCCCCGGCCCCGAGTATCCGGACCACTTCCGCGTCATCTGGCAGGCGGGGCCCGCCTCGCTGCCGATCCCCGACGAGGCCGTCGGCCTGCTCGAGCCGCTCACTGCGTGGCTCCGCGGCGAGGGTCGGCGACGGCACGCGGGAGAGCTCGCGGCGGCGATCGGCTGGCTCGCCCGCTTCGAGCGGGACACGATCGCCGCATTCGCCGGCTACGACGCCGTCCTCACGCCGACGCTCGCCGTGCCGCCGCCGCTCGTCGGCCACTACGACGCCGAGGACGGCGAGCGGAACTTCGAGCAGCAGTGCCAGGTGACCCCGTGGACGAGCTTCGTCAATGTGACGGGCCTGCCGGCGATCCAGCTGCCCGTCCACTGGACCGAGGCGACCGACTCGCGGCCCGAGCTGCCGATGGGTGTGCAGCTCATCGGCCGGCCTGGCGCCGAGACGACGCTGCTCGGGCTCGGGGCGCAGCTCGAGGGCGTCCTGCGGTGGGATCTGAGGCGGCCGCCGGGCTGGTGACGAACTCGGCCTTGCGTGAAAGGTAAGGCTTGCCTAAACTTAGTGGGCCATGTTCGATCAGCAGCTCCCGAGTGCCGTCGCCTGGGCCCCCGAGGATGCCGAGCGCATCCTCCTCGCCGCCCATGAGGACGAAGTCGCCACCGTGCGGCTCCTGCTGGCGACCCTCGACGCGAAGGCGCGGGGCACCGTCTTCATCGAGGTCGGCACCGCCGCGGACATCGTCGAGCTCGCGGCCCCGCCGCGCTTCGAGGTCCGGTTCCTCTTGCGCGACCACGGCCAGGAGCTCGGCCGCGCCGTCGACGCGTGGTGCGAGGAGTGGCTCACCTATGGCGAATGCCCCGCGGTCTACGCCTGGGTCGCCGGACGCGGCCCCGCGCGCGTGCTCACCGCGGACTGACCGGCGCGCCCCGCGCATTCCTCACGCACGACGCGTCAGCGACGCGGGAGGTAGCCGCCGTCGACGAGGCCGGCCTCGATCTCGAAGCGGTTGGTGAGCGGATCGCGTCCCGCCGCGAGATACAGCGGGATGAATGCGAGCCCGTACCGCCGCCACTGGCGCCGATGCACGCGCTCATGCCGGAGCACCTCCGGGGTGAGTCGCAGGTCCGGCGAGGTGAGCAGCACCCCGCCGATGACCGTGCCGCCGCGCCCGAAGGCCCACGACGGCAGCCGGTCCGCGACGACGAGCCCGCCCTCCCGGCGGAGCCGGTCGCGGAGCGGGCCGCGTCCGGCGAGGAGCCCCCACAGGCCGCCGAGCGCGGTGGCCGCCCAGAAGCCCGGCACCGCGACGACCGGGTCGATCGCGACGCGGATCGCGCCGCGGCGCACCGAGCGCATGAGGCGGCGCGGGGTCGGTCGCGGTCGGGACATGGTCACAGGCTAAGGCGCATGCGGCAGCTGGGGGCTCGGCGCGGTCGCGTGCTGGGATTCCGGCCGGGTGCTGTGCATCTCCCGCAGAATCCCAGCACCCGGGCAGGATCCCAGCACCAGGTTCGACCGTGCACCCTGCCGATGACGCACGAAGGCCGGGCCCCAAGGGACCCGGCCTCCGGAACACGCCTGCCGCTATGCGGACAGTCGGCCTTGCAGCGCCTTGACCTCGGCGGTGAGCTCCGCCGGGACCCGGTCGCCAAACTCCTGGAAGTACGCCTCGGCGCTCTTCGCATCCTCGAGGGAGCCCTCGACGTCGATGCGGAAGAGCTCCTCGAGCTGCGCCTCGGTGATGTCGAGACCCTCGAGGTTGAGCGAGCCCGCCGCGGGGATGAGGCCGATCGGCGTCTCCGTCGCGGGGACCTTGCCCTCGATGCGCTGGAACATCCACTCGAGGACGCGGGAGTTCTCGCCGAAGCCCGGCCAGAGGAACTTCCCGTCGGCGTCCTTGCGGAACCAGTTCACGTTGAAGACGCGGGGGACGCGCCCGCCGGCCGCGCGCAGGCGCCGGCCGATCTCGAGCCAGTGCGTCCAGTGATCCGCGGCGTTGTAGCCGTAGAACGGCCGCATCGCGAACGGGTCGCGGCGCAGCCGCCCGACAGTGCCCTCGGCGGCCGCCGTGGCCTCGGAGGAGACGGTCGCACCGAGGAAGACCCCGTGCGCCCAGTCGCGTGCCTCCACCACTAGCGGCACGGTCGTTGCACGACGGCCGCCGAAGATGATCGCGTCGATGACGACGCCTCGCGGGTCCTCCCAGTCGTCCGAGATGGACGGGGCCTGGGCCGCGGAAACCGTGAACCTCGAGTTCGGGTGCGCCGCGGGACGGCCGGAGTCCGGCGTCCAGGGCTGGCCCTGCCAGTCGGTGAGCTTAGCGGGCTTCTCCTTCGTCGCACCCTCCCACCAGACGTCGCCGTCCTCGGTGAGGGCCACATTCGTGAAGATCGTGTCGCCCGTGATCGTCTCCATCGCGACGGAGTTCGTCGACCAGCCGGTGCCGGGGGCGACGCCGAAGAAGCCGGCCTCCGGGTTGATCGCCCGGAGCAGGCCGTCCTCGCCGATGCCGAGCCACGCGATGTCGTCGCCGACCGTCTCGACCTTCCAGCCGGGGATCGTCGGCTGGAGCATCGCGAGGTTCGTCTTGCCGCACGCGCTCGGGAAGGCCGCGGCCGCGTGGTAGATCCGGCCCTCGGGCGAGGTGACCTTGATGATGAGCATGTGCTCGGCGAGCCAGCCCTCGTCGCGGGCCAGGACCGAGGCGATCCGCAGCGCGAACGACTTCTTCGCGAGCAGCGCGTTGCCGCCGTAGGCCGAGCCGTACGACCAGATCTCCCGGGTCTCGGGGAAGTGCGTGATGTACTTCGTCTCGTTGCACGGCCACGGCACGTCCGCCTCGCCGGGGGCGAGCGGGGCGCCGACCGAGTGCACGGCCTTGACCCACGGCGTCGAGTCCTTGATCTTCGCGAGGGCCTGGTCGCCCATGCGAGTCATGATCCGCATGCTCGCGACGACGTACGGGGAGTCGGTGAGCTCGACGCCGTAGCGGCTGAGCGGGGAGCCGAGCGGGCCCATCGAGAACGGGATGACGTACATCGTCCGGCCGCGCATGGCGCCGTCGAAGAGCTCGTCGAGCGTCTCGCGCATCTCGGCGGGCGCGACCCAGTTGTTCGTCGGGCCGGCGTCGACCTTGCGCTCGGAGTTGATGAAGGTGCGCGCCTCGACGCGGGCGACGTCGGCGGGGTTGCTGCGCGCGAGGAATGAGCGGGGCCGCTTCTCCTCGTTGAGCCGGATGAGCGTGCCCTGGGCGACCATGAGGTCGGTGAGCGCGTCGTACTCCTCCTGCGAGCCGTCGCACCACACGACCGAGTCGGGCTTCGTCTGCTCGGCGATCGACGCGACCCAGTCGACGAGGGCCTGCGGCGTGCCGGCAGGGGCCTCGGTGCGAAAGCGGTAGTCGCCCGCGTACTGGGTCGTCGATGTCGACTCGAGAATGCTCATGTCCCCTCCAGAAGAAGTGGTGGTTCCTCAATTCTGCGGGCCCGGTCCGGGGTCCCATTGACCATCTCAACAGGAAAGATTGTGAATTCTTTCCATAGAATGAATTTCATGCAGGATCTCGTGACGCTGGGCCAGCGCATTCGTCACTACCGGGTCGCCGCCGGACTCACGCTCGACGACGTCTCCGACCGGGTCGGCGCGGCGAGTTCGCAGCTCTCGCTCATCGAGAACGGCAAGCGCGAGCCCCGGCTCAGCCTGCTCACCTCGCTCGCCGAGGCCTTCGGGGTGCCGCTCCAGGCGCTCCTCGACCAGCGGCCGCCGTCCGAGCGCGCGGCGCTCGAGATCGAGCTCGACCGGGCCCAGCGCGGCAGCCTGTACGCCTCGCTCGGGCTACCGCCCATCCGCGCGGGTCGATCGATGAGCGACGAGACGCTCCGATCCGTCGTCGGCCTCCACCGCGAGCTGCAGCGCCGCGCCCGCCAGGCGATCGCGAGCCCCGAGGAGGCGCGGCGGGCGAACACGGAGCTGCGGGTGCGGATGCGCGAGCGTCAGAACCACCTGCCCGAGATCGAGGACGTCGCCGAGCGGCTCCTCGCCGAGACGGGGCACACGACCGGCGCGCTCACGCACCGCACGGTCGGGATCATGGGGGAGCGGCTCGGCTTCGAGCTCGTCCACGTCAACGACCTGCCGCACAACGCACGCTCCGTCACCGACCTCGCGAACGGCCGGATCTACCTCCCGCCGGCATCGATCCCCGGCGGGCACGGCCTGCGCTCGCTCGCGCTGCAGGCGATGGCGCACCGCGTGCTCGGGCACGAGGAGCCGGTCGACTACGCCGACTTCCTCCGGCAGCGGCTCGAGATCAACTACTTCGCGGCGGCCGTACTCATGCCGCGGCGGCAGGCTGTCGCATTCCTCAAGGCCGCGAAGGCCGAGCGCAACATCGCCGTCGAGGACTTCCGCGACGCGTTCGGCGTCACGCACGAGGCGGCGGGACTCCGGCTCACGAACCTGCTCACGACGTATCTCGATCTCGAGCTGCACTTCCTCCGGGTCGGCGGCGACGGGAATGTGCAGAAGGCGTATGAGAACGACGGGCTGCGGCTGCCGGTCGACGTAACCGGCTCGATCGAGGGGCAGTTCGTCTGCCGGCGGTGGGCGGGGCGGACGGCCTTCACGCGCGTCAACCGCACGACCGAGTTCTACCAGTACACCGACACGCCGGAGGGGACCTTCTTCGAGTCCGCGCAGACCGGCACGACGGAGTCCGAGGAGTTCTCGATCACGATCGGCGTGCCGTTCGAGGCCTCGAAGTGGTTCCGCGGTCGCGACTCCGTCATCCGCCGGACTTCGATGTGCCCGGACGAGGCGTGCTGCAAGCGTCCCGACGAGCGGCTCACCCAGCGGTGGCGCGACAAGGCGTGGAGCTCCGCGCGATTGCACGCGCAGATCCTCGCGCCGCTGCCGCAGGGCACCTTCCCGGGTGTCGACGATCGCGAGCTCTACGAATTCCTCGATCGCCACGCCGCTCGCGCCACGGACTGATTCCTCGGCGGTCGCGAGTCTCGGCGTGCCCTCCCGATGATTCCGACCCGTGCGCCCGATCGCGGTGCGTGGCATCATGGCGACAGGCGGTGCAGACGGGGGCGCGGCACCCCGCCCCGTCCCCCGACGGAGTGCGAGGTGAGGCGATGATCCCGACCCAGGTCGCAGTGCGCGTCGGCCGACCGGTGCTGGCCGGGGCGGCCGCCCTGGTCGTGCTCGGCGTCCTCGCCGCCTGCCAGAGCGCGCCGGCCCCGTCGGTGGCGGCGAGCAGGGATCCGGTGCCGACCCCAGGTCTGGAGTCGAGCGCGCCGGCCGCCGTGCCGGACGACTACGCGGTCGACTGGGTGGAGCACACGGTGCCCGAGTTCGTCGTCAGCGGCGCCTACTACGAAATCTTCAGCGCCGGCGGACGGTTCTGGGTCTACGACCGGGGTGAGGAGACGACGCTGCACAGCACCGACGACGGGTCGACGTGGACGACGCTGCGCCTCACGGACGTCGGCGTCCCCGCCGGAGCGCGCCTCTCCGTCGACACCAACCGCTGCGGGGACGGCTCCCTAGTGCGGGACGTCCCGGGCGGCGTCGAGCTCGTCTACGCGAGCAGTTACAACAACTCGCATCCGCTGGGTCTGGACAGCGAGTACTTCTTCGTCGCGCTCGGCAGCGAGGTGCCGGTGGTGCGCTCCGGCACCGATGCGGGCTGGGAGTCGATGCCCACGGCGCAGAACGGCTTCGACTTCCGCACATCGTGCCTCGCCGGCGTCCATGATCTCGGCGACCGGCGCGTCGCGGTGGGCATCGGGCAGTGGTGGCGGCCTTACGACACGGGCGGGCACCACCCGTTCGTCGCCATCGAAGGCGCCGACGGGCGCTGGGAGATCCAGCCGCTGCGCGACCAGGCGGCATCGGTGGCGCTGTCGGCCCCCATCGACGCGACCGTCGCGCTCGACGACGCGGTCCTGCTGCTGTCCGCCACGGGCGAGGGCGTCGTCGTCGAGCGCAGCGCCGACGCGGCGCATTGGGAGCGGCAGGTGCTCCCCGGGCTCGACCGAGCGGCGAATCGGGTCTGGGCGGTGCGCGGCGCGGCCGGCGCGTTCGTGATCGCGAGCGCGTACGACGGGCCCGGCGACCACGGCGACGAGTGCTCCTTCTACAGCTGGTCGAGCCCCGATGGGGCGACCTGGAGCCCGGCGGTGCGGCTCGCCGAGCGGGCGGACGCCGATCTGCGACTGCTCGCCGCCACCGCCCATGGCGTGTACGCGGTGGTCGAGGCGATGCGCTCGCCGGCCGACGCCTCGACGACGACCGTGCTGCTGCGCTCGGACGACGCCGCGGAATTGGAGGCCACCGAGCTCACGGGGATGGATGCGATCCCATTCCTCGGCCAGGTGGTGCCGCTCGGGGACGGGCTGGTCAGCTTCAACACGTTCCCGTGGCTCTACTCCTCCGGGCTGGGCTGGGCTGGGGCGCCGGCTGAGTCCGCGCCGCTGACCCCGGCGGGTTGACGGCCCGACAGGGTGACCGCCGCGGCGGCCTCGGGCATCGCGCCGAGACGTTCGGCGACGGGTGTTTGCGTGGGAGCTTGCACCTGTTATAGTTCTCTGACAGGTGCAAGGAGGAACGCATGGGAATCGCCGAGGAGGTCGCCCGGCTCACTGCCGTCGCGAGCCCGCAGCGCTTCCGCATCCTTGCGGAGCTCGCGACCGAGCCGACGCACGTGAGCGAGCTCGCGCGCCGCGTCGGGATGTCACGGGCGCTCCTCTACATGCACTTGCAGCGACTCGAGGAGGTCGGCCTGCTGGTCGGACGCTTCGAGCTGTCCGAGGACGGCAAGGCGCTCAAGATCTTCGAGGTCGTGCCGTTCGAGATCATCGTGACCCCCGAGTCGATCCGCACGGCGGTCGCCTCGGAGCCGACCGCCGAATCAACCGAAAGTGAGCAGTGAGATGGAAGCCTTCATGCTCCCCTGGTGGGCCTGGATCGTCATCGTCGCGATCATCGCGTGGGCGGTCATCACAACCGTCGGCACGATCGTCGGGCGCCGCCGGCCCGCCGACGACGAGGTCGCCGCGATCCGCACCCGTCTCGACTCGATCGACCACCGCCTCGCGAGCGTCGAGAAGGCGATCAACGACATCCCGTGAGCTCGAGCCTGGCCGGATGACGACCGGGGCGTGCGCACTGCAGGAGGATCGGACCGTTCGAGCGCACAGTGCGCCGATACGGCCCGATCCTCCTTCGTGTCGCACAGGGGAAGCGGGGAGAATGTCCCCGTGAAGGTGCTGGTCGCGATGAGCGGGGGAGTCGATTCCTCCGTCGCCGCTGCACGCGCCGTCGAGGCCGGGCATGACGTCGTCGGCGTGCACCTCGCGCTGAGCCGCCACCGCGCGAGCCTTCGCGAGGGCAGCCGCGGCTGCTGCACCATCGAGGATGCGATGGACGCGCGGCGCGTCGCCGACCGGCTCGGCATCCCCTTCTACGTCTGGGACTTCTCCGAGCGATTCGCCGAGACCGTCGTCGCCGATTTTGCCGCGGAGTACGCCGCCGGCCGCACGCCGAATCCGTGCCTGCGCTGCAACGAGGAGATCAAGTTCACCGCGCTCCTCGAGCGGGCCCTCGCCCTCGGCTTCGACGCGCTCGCGACGGGGCACTACGCGAGCGTCGTCGACGGCGCCGACGGGCTCGAGCTCCATCGCGCCGCCGCGGGGCCGAAGGACCAGTCGTATGTCCTCGGCGTGCTCACGCGCGAGCAGCTCGCGCATTCGTACTTCCCGCTCGGCGCCGACGCGTCGAAGGCGGCGGTCCGCGCGGAGGCGGCGGCGCGCGGCTTCGTCACGGCGACCAAGCCCGACTCGTACGACATCTGCTTCATCCCCGACGGCGACACCCGTGGCTGGCTCGACGACAAGATCGGGCTCGAGCCCGGCGACATCATCGACCCGGACGGTGAGGTGCTCGGGCGGCACGACGGCGCCGTCGCGTACACGGTCGGACAGCGCCGCGGGCTGGGGCTCACGGTCCCCTCGCCGGACGGCCGCCCGCGATTCGTCCTCGAGGTGCGGGCTGCGCGCAACGAGGTCGTCGTCGGGCCGCGCGAGGCGCTGACGATCGCGGAGCTCGCGGGGGCGCGATCGAGTGAGCTCGGCGACCTGACGAGCGCGACCGAGGTCCAGGTGCGCGCGCATGCTGAGCCCGTCGGCTGCACGGTCGAGCGTCTCGATGGGGAGGTGCGGGTCCGGCTCGCGACCCCGGTCGAGGGCGTCGCTCCCGGCCAGTCGGCGGTGCTGTACCGCGGCACCCGAGTGCTCGGCCAGGTGACGATCGACCGCACGGTCGCCGCGGCGCTCGTCTGAGACCTTGTCAGCGGCAGGCTGTCGGCGCGCAAGCGCGGCTGATCGCGGGGCCGCCTGCGCGGGCCGCGGCTGAGGGCAGGATGCATGCGCGGGAGCAGGATCGATCAGGAGGTTTCGTCCTGCTCCGGCGCATGCATCCTGCTGCCGTGTGGCAGCTCGGTCATGACCGAGCACGCGTCTTCGGCTGCCCGCTGTGCGGCGTCGGCGGGCCTGCCTAGGCTTGGAGCGTGTCCGCCGCATCGCCATCAGACCTGGAGGACTTCGACCGCGCCCGGGAGGCAGCGGAGGCCCTCGAGCGGCGGCTCGACGAGCTCGACGAGGCGTATTACGGGCGCGACGCGACACTCGTGCCCGACCAGGAGTACGACGCGCTCAAAGCGCGGCTCCGCGAGCTCGGCGCCGCGTTCCCCGAGCTGATCGGGCAGGACTCGGTCCTGCGGCGCGTGAGCGGTCGGCGCTCCCAGCTCTTCGACCCCGTCGAGCACGCGGAGCGGATGTACTCGCTCGACAATGTCTTCTCCGTCGACGAGTTCCGGGAGTGGGCCGCGCGCGTCGGTCGCGACGCCGGCCGCGACCCCGCGCTGCTCTGCGAGCTCAAGATCGACGGGCTCGCGATCTCGCTCCGGTACGCCGCCGGTGCGCTCGTGAGCGCGGCGACGCGCGGCGACGGCGTCACGGGGGAGGACGTGACGGCGAACGTGCTGCGCATCCCCGGCATCCCGCGTCGCCTCGAGGGCAGCGGCCACCCGGAGCTCGTCGAGGTGCGCGGCGAGATCTTCTTCCCCGTCGCGGCCTTCGAGTCCCTCAACGCGGAGCAGGCGGCCGCGGGCGAGCGCGTCTTCGCGAACCCGCGGAACGCCGCCTCCGGCTCGCTCCGGCAGAAGTCCGACGGCAAGTCGGCGACCGAGCTCGACCTCATGACGCGGCGTCTGACGCGGCTGCGGATGCTCGTGCACGGCATCGGCGCCTGGCCGCGGCCCACGGCGGACTCGCAGTCCGGCATCTACGAGCTCCTCGCCGGTTGGGGACTGCCGACGAGCACGAATGCGCGGGTCGTCGCCGGCGCGGAGGAGGCGGTCGCCTTCATCGAGCACTTCGGCGAGCACCGGCACTCGGTCGAGCACGAGATCGACGGCGTCGTCGTCAAGGTCGACGACTTCGCGCTGCAGCGGGAGCTCGGGGCGACCTCGCGGGCGCCGCGGTGGGCGA
Organism: uncultured Microbacteriaceae bacterium; assembly: GCA_934661165.1. Taxonomy (GTDB): domain Bacteria; phylum Actinomycetota; class Actinomycetes; order Actinomycetales; family Microbacteriaceae; genus 73-13. The sequence continues at coordinate 10,124 of CAKUJB010000010.1, forward strand.
TCGCCTACAAGTACCCGCCCGAGCAGGTGCAGACGCGGCTCCTCGGCATCGAGGTCGGGGTCGGGCGCACCGGCCGGGCGACGCCGTACGCCGTGCTCGAGCCGGTGCGCGTCGCGGGATCGGTCGTCGCCCGCGCGACGCTGCACAACCAGGACGTCGTCCGGGCGAAGGGGGTGCTGCTCGGCGACACCGTCGTCGTGCGCAAGGCCGGCGACGTCATCCCCGAGATCCTCGGTCCGGTGCTCGAGCTGCGCGACGGGAGCGAGCGGGAGTTCGTCATGCCGACCGCATGCCCCGAGTGCGGCGCGGCGCTCGCGCCCGCTAAGGAGGGCGACATCGACCTGCGGTGCCCGAATGCGCGGTCCTGCCCCGCGCAGGTCCGCGGCCGGGTCGAGCACATCGGCTCGCGCGGCGCGCTCGACATCGAGGGGCTCGGCGAGGTGAGCGCCGCGGCCCTCACCCAGCCGGAGCATCCCGAGACGCCGCCGCTCACGACGGAGGCGGGGCTCTTCGACCTCCGCCTCGAGGAGCTCTTCCCGATCGAGGTCATCGTCTCCGATGCCGAGACCGGCCTGCCGAAGTCGGACGCCGACGGTCGGCCGCGGCGCGAGACCCCGTTCCGGCGGCAGCGGAAGGCGCCCGCGCCCGGGCAGCCGGCGACGAAGTCGAAGCCGGATCCCGCGTACGACCCCGACGGACCGTTCGACGGCGACGAGCACTCGATCGTCTCGGCGGCGGCCGTCGAGCTCATCGCCGAGCTCGAGCGGGCGAAGCAGAAGGACCTGTGGCGGCAGCTCGTCTCGCTCAACATCCGGCACGTCGGCCCCGTCGCCGCCCGCGCGCTCGCGCAGCACTTCGGCTCGCTCACGGCGATCCGCGCCGCCGAGGCGGCCGAGCTCGCCGCCGTGGACGGCGTCGGGCCGATCATCGCCGAGGCGGTCGTCGAGTGGTTCCAGGTCGACTGGCACGTCGAGATCGTCGAGCGGTGGGCGGCGGCGGGCGTGCAGTTCGCCATCCCGGGCCATCCCGGCCCCGGTGCGGCGACCGCCGCCGTGGAGGGCCCGCTCAGCGGACTCACCGTCGTCGTGACCGGCACGGTCGAGGGCTACACGCGCGAGGGCGCGGAGGAGGCCGTGCTCGCCGCCGGCGGGAAGTCGGCCGGCTCGGTGTCGAAGAAGACGTCCGTCGTCGTCGTCGGCCCCGGGGCCGGATCGAAGGAGGCGAAGGCGATCGCCCTCGGCGTGCCGATCCTGCCGGCGGAGCGATTCGGCGAGCTCCTCGAGCGCGGGATCGCCGTGCTCGGCACGGGCGAGTAGCTGCGTCGTGACCGGCGGCGGGCGAGATGCCGGGCCGGGGCCGGCGGGGGCCGCGCACCGCGCACGGCCCCCGCGCACCCCAGGGGGATGACCCGAGGTCGAACTCCGTGGGCCCCTGCAGCAGGGTCCGCGACGCTCGCAGTCGTGCCGGGGTGATGTCTGTGAATACCACTCGCGGCCCGTCTGTAATAGGTAAGGCTACCCTAATCACCTCCGGTCCGCGCAAGAGGTTTCGCGGATAGGGTGACGGACATGACGACCTCCGCTGCCTTCCGCCTCGAACGCACCCGCGTGGAGAACCGGCCGCGCCCGGTCACCGTCGCCCGCATCGAGGACCTCACGCCGACGTATCGGCGCATCACCTTGGCCGGCGACTTCTCGGACTTCCAATCGCTCGGCGCCGACGACCACCTGCGGATCTTCCCCGTGCCGAACGGCACACCGCTGCCGGAGGAGCACGAGGCGCGCGTCGAGGCGATCCGGGAGCATCCGTCCCGCGAGTACACCCCGGTCGCCTGGGCCGCGGACACGCTCACGCTCGACTTCGTCATCCACGGGGATGGCCCGGCGAGCACCTGGGCGATGAATGCGCGGGTCGGCTCGGTCGCGCTCATCGGCGGCCCGCGCGGCTCGATGCAGATCGACGGGTCGCCGGACTTCTGGCTGCTCGCCGGCGACCGCACGGCGCTCCCGGCGATCCGCCGCCACCTCTCCGCCGTCCGCGCGGGGACGCCCGTCGACGTGCTGCTCGTGGCCGAGGACCCCGCCGATGAGCAGCTGCTCGAGTCGGCCGGCGACCTCACCGTCACCTGGGTCCGCTCGCAGGCGGCGCTCGCCGAGGCGCTCGAGACGGTGCCGTCGCGGGCCGGCGCGGGCTTCGCATTCATCGCCGCGGAGCAGTCGATCGTCAAGCCGGGTCGCGCATTCCTCGCCGCGCGCGGCATCGACCTCGACCGCGCGGTCGTCAAGGGCTACTGGAAGCGCGGCGAAGCCGAGTACCACGAGCCCCGCTGACCCGTACTTCAGGTCGATCGCCCGGTTCTCAGGCGCGGCGGGGGTTTCACGGGCCGGCCGGCGGCCGATCCGCTCGGCAGGCCTGAATTAGGATCGATGGGTGTCGGAGATCACCCCGGAGACCGTGCAGCACCTCGCTGGCCTCGCGCGCATCGCGCTCGACGCCGACGAGATCCAGACCCTGACGGGCCAGCTCGGCGCCATCGTCGACAGCGTCGCGAAGGTGCAGGAGGTCGCGACGCCCGACGTCCCGGCGACGAGCCACCCCATCCCGCTCGCGAACGTGCAGCGCGCCGACGAGCCCGGCGAGACCCTGAGCACGGCGGCCGCCCTCGCGGGCGCGCCGGAGCACGACGGCACCCGCTTCATCGTGAGCGCGATCCTCGGCGAGGAGCAGTGAGCATGACCGACCTCACCCGTCTCACCGCCGCCGAGCTCGGCGGCCTGCTCGCCGACGGCGAGGTCTCCGCCGTCGAGGCGACGCGTGCGCACCTCGACCGCATCGAGGCCGTCGACGGCGACGTGCACGCATTCCTCCATGTCGCGACGAATGCGCTCGACACGGCCGCCGCGGTCGACGCGTCCCGCGCGACCGGCGAGCCGCTCGGCGACCTCGCGGGCGTCCCGGTCGCCATCAAGGACGTGCTGTGCACGATCGACATGCCCACGACCGCGGGCTCGCGGATCCTCGAGGGCTGGGTGCCGCCGTATGACGCGACGACCGTCGCGCGGCTGCGGACCGCCGGGCTCGTGCCGCTCGGCAAGACGAACATGGACGAGTTCGCGATGGGCTCCTCGACCGAGCACTCCGCGTACGGCCCGACCCGCAACCCGTGGGACTTCGATCGCATCCCCGGCGGCTCCGGCGGTGGCTCCGCGGCGGCGGTCGCCGCGTTCGAGGCGCCGTTCGCGCTCGGCTCCGACACCGGCGGCTCGATCCGCCAGCCGGGGGCCGTCACCGGGACCGTCGGCATGAAGCCGACGTACGGCGGCGTGTCCCGCTACGGGGCGATCGCACTCGCGAGCTCGCTCGACCAGGTCGGCCCCGTCAGCCGCTCCGTCCTCGACGCCGCCCTCCTGCACGACGTCATCGGCGGCCACGACCCGCGCGACTCGACCTCGCTCACCGACAGCTGGCCGTTGTTCGCCGAGGCCGCCCGCGCGGGTGCGCTCGCGGAGTCGCTCCGCGGCGTCCGGGTCGGCGTCGTCCGCGAGCTCGACAGCCCCGGCTTCCAGGCCGGCGTCTCCGCGCGCTTCCACGAGACGCTCGAGCTGCTCGCCGCCGCCGGCGCGGAGATCGTCGAGGTCTCGGCACCGCACTTCGAGTACGCGGTCGCCGCGTACTACGTCATCCTGCCTGCGGAGGCGTCCTCGAACCTCGCGAAGTTCGACTCCGTGCGGTTCGGCCTCCGGGTCACGCCGGACGGTGGCGGCACCGTCGAGCAGGTCATGTCGGCGACGCGCGCCGCTGGCTTCGGCCCCGAGGTCAAGCGCCGCGTCATCCTCGGCACCTACGCGCTGTCGGCCGGCTACTACGACGCGTACTACGGCTCGGCGCAGCAGGTCCGCACGCTCATCCAGCGGGACTTCGACGCCGCATTCGAGCTGGCCGACATCCTCGTGTCGCCCGCCGCGCCGACGACCGCGTTCCGCATCGGCGAGAAGGTCGACGACCCGCTCGCGATGTACCTCAACGACGTGACGACGATCCCGGCGAATCTCGCGGGCATCCCCGGGATGTCGATCCCCATGGGGCTCGCCGAGGAGGACGGGCTGCCGACCGGGTTCCAGCTCATGGCGCCGGCGCACGCCGACGAGCGGCTGTACCGCATCGGCGCGACGCTCGAGCGGCTGCTCGTCGAGCGCCACGGCCGGATCCTCGACCGCGCGCCGGCCCTCGGCTGAGGTCCCGCGCGCAGGGTCGAGGCATGGCGACGCGTCCGCTCCTCGTCTTCGACGGGGACTGCGGCTTCTGCACGAGCGCGAAGGACTGGCTCGTCGCGCGCGCCGACGTCGACGCCGTGCCGCATCAGTGGGCCGACCTGACGGCGCTCGGGCTCGACGCCGCCGCCGCGGCCCGGCGGATCCACGTGCTCGGCGACGACGTGCCCGGCGGACACCTGTCCGGAGGGCGCGCCGCGGCCTGGCTGCTGCGCCAGGCCCGCGGGCCCGGCTGGCGCGCGCTCGGCGCCGTGCTCGGCGCGCCGGTGCTCCGGTGGGGGACCGAGCTCGGCTACCGGCTCGTCGCGGCGAACCGTCACCGGTTGCCGGGCGGCACCCCGGCCTGCGCGCTGCCCCGCTCTCCCCGGTGATCGCCCGCTTCGGCGGGCAGTCGGCCGCGTGCGCCCCGAGAAGCGGGCAACCACCGGAGATCAGGGTCAGGCGCGGCCGCTCGCGAGGATCGCCTCGACGGGGAATACGAGCATGCCGTCGACGGCGAGCTCGGTCGTGCGGCGCTCGTACTCGGCACGAATGCGCGCCCGCCCGGCCGCATCGGCCCCCGCGTGCGCCTGCCCGATCGTCGCGATGCCGGCCTCGATCCCGAGCCAGAGCTCGTCCGGCTCGATCTCGAAGGTCCAGTCGTGCCGCCACGCCGAGACCTCCTGCCACCCCGCCTCCGCCAGCAGGCCGGACAGACCCGCCTCCGTCCGATCGAACGGCTCGCCCGCCGGCAGCGCGAACCGCTCCGGGCGGGTCCCGGTCGCGGCCATGATCTCGCCCCAGAGCGAGTTCATCGCGGTCGGCTGCCACGGCCACACGCTCGCGGCGATCCGCCCGCCCGGGCGCGCGACGCGACGCAGCTCCTCGGCGACGCGTGCGGGGTGATCGGCATGGTTGATCGAGAAGCACGCCACGATCGAGTCGAATGCGCCGTCCGGGTAGGGCAGCGCGGCCATCGACCCGGTGCGGCTCGCGATGGCGGGCACCCGCGCGCCGAGGTGTGCGACCATGCCCGGGTCGAGATCGACGGCGTCGACGCGCCACCCGCGGCCGAACGCGGCCTCGCCGAGCACCCCGGTCCCGCTGCCGGCGTCGAGCAGGCGCCGATCGCCGGCCGGCGGGCCGATCGCATCGAGCAGTGGCTCGACCGCGCCGCGGCACAGTCGCGCGAACGAGCGGTGATAGGCGTCGGCGGTCCCGTCCCAGCTGGCGGTCACGCAGCCAGCGTCTCACGCGCGACGCGGCGGAAGCTCGGCGAGACGCCGCACGGTCTGCACCGCGACCCGAGCCAGCCTTCGAGCGAGCGCAGGATCGGCCGGGGCGAGGTCGAGCACGCGCACCCCGGCGATCCGCCAATCGCCCGCCTCGGCGGGCACGGGCTCGCCGGGCGGCCAGCCGCCGACCGTGCGCCAGTGCAGGTGCACCTCGGAGAGCTCCCGGCCGACCTCCTCCCAGTGCGCGTCGAGCGCCGCGAGGTCGACGGCGGTGCTCGCGCCGTGCCCCGGCACCTGGGCGACCGCGTATGCCCGCCAGAATGCCTCGTCGCCGAGACCGAGCCGGTACGAGCGCGCATGCGCGTCGGCGCGCAGCGACCAGAGCAGCTCATCGATCTCGGTGTCCACGCGACCACTATGCACATAAGCGCAGACACTCCAGCATCTCGCAGTCCCGGCGGTGTGCAGTTAGGCATGATGCATGCCCCCTCGTTCCGCCGCCCACGCCGAGTTGGGCCGACGGATCAACGCGGCTCGGCTGCGCCTCGACGTGACGCAGCAGGAGGCGGCCGGGGTCGCGGGCATCAACGCCGCGAACTTCGCGAAGATCGAGCGCGGCATCGGCAATCCGAGCTTCGACACGCTCGTGCGCATCGCGACGGCCCTCGACGTCGACCCCGGCTCGCTCCTGAGCGGCCTGCACGCGGATGCCCTGCCGCCCGGACCCGCGACGTACTCGGTGCGCGAGTTCCGCGAGGAGAAGGCCCGCCGCACCGGCCGCCGCTGAGCGCCGCCCGCCGCCCGGCCGCCCGGCATCGCCCACTCCAGGAGCACCCCCCCCGCCTGCCTCACAGCGCGATCCCGTACAGGTACTCGTCCCCGTTCGGCCGCCGCCACCGTACGATGAGCCGCGAGTCGCGCGCGAGCTCGATGCCGTGGACGGCGACGTCGAGCGCCGCGCCGGGCGGGAGCCGCGGCGTGAGCGGCGCGTGGGCGATGCCGCGCCCCGCCATCTCGACGCGCACCCAGCGCAGCGTCTCCGCGCTCGTGTTCCGCACCCGGAGGCGCGGCGAGCCGCCGCGCTCGATGGCGAAGGGGACCGGATACGCCGACATGCCGCGACGCTAGGCGGGGCCGGGGACGATCGGGCGGCGGGGGCGAGCGAGGCTGTGGACAGCGCCCCGCGCATTCGTGCTGTGGAGGAGCGGCGAAGCCGGCTCGTCCGCGAACCTAGAATCGGATCATGGCGCGCGCGGACCTCCTCGACTTCGACGAAGCGATCTCCAAGTACGACATCGCCCTCGGCTTCGAGGTCCACGTCGAGCTGTCGACCCGGACGAAGATGTTCTCCGATGCGCCGAACCCGGCGCACAGCGACTTCCACGGCGCCGAGCCGAACACGCTCATCACCCCCGTCTGCCTCGGCCTGCCCGGCTCCCTCCCCGTCGTGAACGGCCAGGCGATCGAGCACGCGATCTCGCTCGGCCTCGCGCTCGGCTGCTCGATCGCGCCGTCGAGCCGGTTCGCCCGGAAGAACTACTTCTACCCCGACCTCGCGAAGAACTACCAGATCTCGCAGTACGACGAGCCCATCGCCTTCGACGGCGAGATCGAGCTCGAGCTCGAGGACGGCCGGGCGCTCACCGTCGGCATCGAGCGCGCGCACATGGAGGAGGACGCGGGCAAGCTCACCCACGTCGGTGGCGCGACCGGCCGCATCCAGGGCGCCGAGTACTCGCTCGTCGACTACAACCGCGCCGGCGTGCCGCTCGTCGAGATCGTCACGAAGGTCATCCTCGGCACCGGCGCCGACGCCCCCGAGGTCGGTCGCGCGTACGTCGCGACGATCCGCGACATCGCCCTCGCCCTCGGCGTCTCGGAGGCACGCATGGAGCGCGGCAACCTGCGCTGCGACGCGAACGTCTCGCTCTCGCCGAAGGGCTCCGGCGTGCTCGGCACCCGGACGGAGACGAAGAACGTCAACTCGATGCGCTCGGTCGAGCGCGCGATCCGCCATGAGATCCAGCGCCAGGCGGCGATCCTCGAGCGCGGCGGCACGATCACCCAGGAGACGCGGCACTGGCACGAGGACACCGGCACGACCTCGCCGGGCCGGCCGAAGTCGGACGCCGACGACTACCGGTACTTCCCGGAGCCGGATCTGCTGCCGGTCGAGCCGTCCGCCGAGCTCGTCGAGACCCTCCGCGCGGCGCTGCCGGAGCCGCCGGCGGCCAGGCGGCGACGCCTCAAGGAGGGCTGGGGCTTCACCGACCTCGAGTTCCGCGACGTCGTGAATGCGGGGCTCACCGTCGAGGTCGAGCGCACCGTCGCCGCCGGCGCGGCGCCGCAGCAGGCCCGCAAGTGGTGGACCGGCGAGATCAGCCGCATCGCGAATGCGTCGGGTCGCGAGCCGGCGGAGCTCGTCACCCCCGAGGCGGTCGAGGAACTCGTCGCGCTCATCGACTCCGGCGCGATCAACGACCGGCTCGCCCGCGAGGCGCTCGACGGCGTCATCGCGGGGGAGGGCACGCCCGCGGAGGTCGTCGAGTCCCGCGGCCTCGCGGTCGTCTCGGACGACTCGGCGCTCATCGCCGCGATCGACGCCGCGCTCGCGGCGCAGCCGGACGTGCTCGAGAAGATCCGCGACGGCAAGGTGCAGGCCGCCGGCGCGGTCATCGGCGCGGTCATGAAGGCGATGCAGGGCAAGGCGGACGCCGCGCGCGTCCGCGAGCTCGTGCTCGAGCGCGCCTCGGGCTGACGGGCGGCGGCCCCGTCCCGGCGGTGCCCGGCGCGGGCGGCTCAGTCGGCGCGCGTCGCCCAGACGATCGGCGAGCCGAGGTAGGCGCGCGGCTCGCCGAACCGCGCCCGCCCGCCGCGACGGGTGAACTCGCGCAGCACCGTGAGCGCCGCGCCGTCGCGGTGCTCGACCCACACCTCAACCGCGTCGTGCCGCCGCCCGGTGAGCCGCGAGGCGGTCACGAGGGCGACCGCCCGGGACGGCGGCGCGTGCTGCGCGAGCAGGTAGATCGCCGCGCTCGTCAGCGCGGCAGGGGTGCGCCGCGGGAGCGCGGTCGAGTCGAGCTCGAGCTCCTGCACGGCACCGGTGAACGACAGGGCGAGGGGGATGGGGCGGAGCCACTCGGCGGCCCCGAGCGCCCGCTCGGCGGCGCGGAGACCCGCGTCGGCGAGCGCCTCGACGTCGCGGCGCGACCGCTCGCTCAGCGACGCACCCCAGGCCATGGGCTCCAACTTAGTCGCCGACCACCGCATTCATCCGGAGCGCCGGGCCCGTCGTCGACGCTGACGCGCGGGCCGCGCAGCGCTCACCGGCTGACGTTGGCGGTGAAGCTGCGGACCCGCTCGAGCAGTCCGGCCGACCTCGCCTCGAGCAGGTCGCCGGGCGCGGGCGCCCAGGGGGATGTCGGCGGGAGCATGCGGATGATATGCGGGCAGTCGAGCCGCTCGCAGATGTACGTTCCGACGCTCGCCCCGTCGAGGCTCGCGCGCGGCGCGGAGGCGAGCGCGACCTGCGTCGCCGGCTGCGTCGCCCGGCACATCGAGCACATCGCGGGCACCCCGCCGCGCAGGCCCCCGTCGGCGAAGCGGAGCACGATCCCGACCGGCCCGTCGTCGCCGTCGTGGACGAGGTAGCCGCGACTCGCGAGCGACGGATCGCGCCACCCGAGGAACTCGCGCTCGGCCCAGATGACCTCGTGCAGCCCCGGGAGCGGCATGCGGGCGGCCTCGGCCGGGGTGAGGTTCACGAACGAGGCGCGGATCTGCATCGCCGTGAGTGCCTGCATGCCCTCCACTGTAGGCACCGGAACGTCTCGGGCCCGCCGTCTCGCGCGTGTCCTGCAGGCCGCGTCCAGCCCGCGCCCGGCCGCCCGCCAGCCTGCGCACAGCACTGCCACAGTTCGCCGTGCGAGCATGACGGCATGCACCGCCTCCGCCCGCTCCTGCTCGGCGTGGCGGTGGTCTATCTCCTGACGATCGCGATCGGCGCGTTCCTGCTCCGGGAGCCGCTGCCGATCTGGGCCGCGCTGCTCGTGTGGTTCGTCGCGGGGCTGCTGCTCGGCGCCGCGGTGCGGCCGTCGCGGTGGTGGGTTGCCCTCGGCTTCCTCTGGCTCGGGACCGCGTGGGTCGAGGCCGGCCAGATGGTGTGGCTCGAGCGCCAGGGCTCGGCGGTCGACGTCGTGCTCGGCTGCCTCGCGAGCGCCGCGGGCGTCGGCGTCGCGGTCGCGTGCTACGCGCTGCGCGACCGGAGCGCCGCCCGGGCGGTCAGCGGACCTGCGGGAGCACCTCCGCGCCGATGAGCTCGACGTGCTCGAGGTCGCGCGGGTCGAGCAGCTGCAGGTAGCACCGGCTGATGCCGAGCTCGCCGAGCCGCCCGATCGCGTCGACGGCCTGCTGCGGCGATCCGGAGATGCCCGCGACGCGCAGTCGCTCGAGCGTGGATCCCGAGGCCTCCGCCCGTCGCGCGAGCTCGGCGGCGTCGCGGCCGACGACGGTGGCGGCGGCGATGGAGAACGCGATGGTGCCGGGGTCGCGCCCGATCGCCTCGGCGGCGGCCCGCACGCGCGCGATCCGCTCGCGCATGACCTCCTCGCTCGCGAGGAATGCGTTGTACTCGTCCGCGTAGCGGGCCGCGATCCGCGGCGTCTTCGTCGCGCCGGAGCCGCCGACGATGATCGGGATCCGCGCCTGCACGGGCTTCGGCAGGGCCGGTGCCTCGTGGAGCGCGTAGTGCTCGCCCGCATAGCTGAACGTCTCGCCGACCGGCGTCGCCCAGAGGCCCGTCACGATGTCGAGCTGCTCCTGGAACGGCCCGAAGCGCCGTGCGGGGAACGGGATGCCGTACGCGGTGTGCTCCGCCTCGAACCAGCCGGTGCCGAGCCCGAGCTCGACCCGGCCGCCCGACATCGCGTCGACCTGCGCGACCTGGATCGCGAGCATCGAGGGGTGGCGGAAGGTCGCGGAGCTCACGAGCGTGCCGAGCCGCAGCCGCGACGTCTGCGCGGCGATCGCGCCGAGCGTCACCCAGCTGTCGGTCGGCCCGGGCAGCCCGCCGCGACGGTGGTCCATGGTGAGGACGTGGTCGGAGCGGAAGAAGCCGTCGAAGCCGACCGCCTCCGCGGTCTGCGCGACCGCGAGCTGCTCGGCGAAGGTCGCCCCGTTCTGCGGTTCGAGGAAGACGCGGAGATCCACCCGTTCACCCTAGCGACCGTCGCCGCCGCGACCGCGGAGGCGTCGCACGCGGCGGGGGCGGGTATGGTGGAGCCATCACACGGGAGCCCGGGGACGGGCTGAGAGGAAGCCACCGCGCTTCGACCGTAACGACCTGATCCGGGTAATGCCGGCGCAGGGAGTGGATTCGGCACCGTCACCGCCCGGGTCGCGTCGCGAGGCGCGGCGCCCGGTGGTGCACCGCCGCATGGTCGCAGTCCGGTGCAACTCACGTCGACACGAACGGAGCAGCACCACATGAACACCAGCACGAGAGGTCCCCGCCTGACGTGGCGGGTCGTCGACATCGTCGTCGCCGCCGTCCTCGGCGTCGTCCTCGGCCTCGTCTTCTTCCTCTGGAATCAGCTGTACAACCCGATCAGCGCGCCGCTCGAGGCCGCGCTCCCGGGCCTCCAGGCCCTCACCTACGGCATCTGGCTCATCGGCGGCGTCCTCGGCGGGCTCATCATCCGCAAGCCGGGCGCCGCGCTCTTCGTCGAGCTCGTCGCCGCGAGCGTCTCCGCGCTCCTCGGCGCGCAGTGGGCGTTCCTCACCCTCGAGGCGGGCCTCGTGCAGAGCCTCGGCGCGGAACTCGTCTTCCTGCTCTTCTTCTACCGCCGCTGGAACCTGCCGGTCGCGATGCTCGCGGGCGCGGTCGCCGGGCTCGCGATGGCCGTGAACGCCCTCATCCTCTGGGACCCGGGCGCCGGCACGCTCTTCATGACGACGTACACGATCTCGAGCATCGTCTCGGGCGCCGTGCTCGCCGGCCTCGTCTCGTGGCTCCTCACGCGGGCCCTCGCCCGCACCGGCGTGCTGCACCGCTTCGCCGCGGGCCGCGAGGCCGTCCGGCGCGCCTGAGGCACGGCGCAGCATGACGACCACCGGTGCCGCTGCCCCGGCCGTGCTCGCGCGCGGCTGGGGCTGGCGGCATTGGGGTCGCGACGGCTGGGCGGTGCGCGGGCTCGATCTGCGGATCGAACCGGGGGAGCGCGTCCTGCTCCTCGGGGCCTCCGGCGCCGGCAAGTCGACGCTCATCCACGGCCTCGCCGGCGTCCTCGGTGGCGACGACGACGGCGAGCGCGAGGGCGAGCTGCTCGTCCACGGCCAGGCGCCGGAGCGGGCCCGCGGCCTCGCGGGCCTCGTCCTCCAGGACCCGGACTCGCAGGTCATCCTGCCGCGCGTCGGCGACGACGTCGCCTTCGGCTGCGAGAACCTCGGGGTGCCGCGCGAGGAGATCTGGTCGCGAGTCGGCGACGCGCTCGACGCGGTCGGCCTCGCGCTCCCGCTCGAGCATCCGACGAATGCGCTGTCCGGCGGCCAGAAGCAGCGCCTCGCCCTGGCGGGCGTGCTCGCGATGCGCCCGCGCCTGCTGCTGCTCGACGAGCCGACGGCGAGCCTCGACCCCGACGGCGTCCGCGAGGTCCGCGAGACGGTCGGCCGCGTGCTCGAGGAGACCGGCGCGACGCTCGTCGTCATCGAGCACCGCGTCGACGTCTGGCGGGACCTCGTCGACCGGGTCGTCGTGCTCGCGCCGGACGGCGGGCTCCTCGCCGACGGGCCGACCGAGCGGGTGCTCCGGGAGCAGGGCGCGGCGCTCGCGGCCGAGGGGGTGTGGGTGCCGGGGTTCCCGCCCGAGGCGCCGTCGCGCATTCGTCCCGCCGACGACCGGGTGCTGCTGCGCGCCGAGGGGCTCGCGATCGGCCGGTCCCGCGAGCGGGTGCTCGCCGCCGGGCTCGACCTTCAGCTGCGCGCCGGCGAGGCGCTCGCGGTGACGGGGCCGAACGGGGCGGGCAAGTCGACGCTCGGCCTCACCCTCGGCGGGCTTCTCGCGCCGCTCACGGGCGAGGTGCGCGCCGAGGCGCTCGCGACCGGCGCGGAGTCGCGCCCGATCCGCTGGCGCTCCCGGGAGCTCGTCACCCGGATCGGCACCGTCTTCCAGGATCCCGAGCACCAGTTCGTCACGGCGAGCGTGCGCGAGGAGCTCGAGCTCGGGCCGCGCACGATCGGGCTCGACGAGGCCGAGACGCGGGCGCGGGTCGACGCGCTCGTCGAGCGGCTGCGGCTCGGCGCGCTCCTCGACGCGAACCCGTTCACGCTGTCCGGCGGCGAGCAGCGGCGACTGTCGGTGGCGACCGCGCTGACGACCCGGCCGCCGGTCATCGTCCTCGACGAACCGACGTTCGGGCAGGACTCCCGGACCTGGCGGGAGCTCGTCGGCTTCCTCGCCGAGCTCCTCGACACCGGCAGCGCCCTCGTCGCGATCACGCACGACCTCGACATCGTCGCCGCGCTCGCCGACCGCGAGCTGCGCGCTCGACCGGGATCGCCCGGCGACTTCGAGGTCCTGCGATGAGCGCCGTCATCACGCCGACCGCGGGGACGCAGGCGATCTACCGGGTGAATCCGGTTGCGAAGCTCGTCGCGGCCTTCATCATCGCCTTCGCCCTCGTGCCGTCGATCGACTGGGTGTCGGGGGCGGTCGCGCTCGGCTGCGAGTGCGTCCTGGTCATCTGGGCCGGGCTCGGCCCACGCCGGCTGCTGCTGCGGACACTGCCGGTGTGGATCGCCGCGCCGCTCGGCGGGCTCACGATGCTCCTCTACGGCGACCCGTCGGGGCGCACGCACGCCGAGTTCCTCGCGATCCACATCACCGACGGCTCGATCGAGCTCGCGATCGCGACCGTGCTCCGCGTCCTCGCGATCGCGCTGCCCGCCGTCGTGCTCTTCGTCACCGTCGACCCGACCCGGTTCGCCGACTCGCTCGCGCAACTGCTGCGGCTGCCCTCGCGGTTCGTGCTCGGCGCGCTCGCGGCGCTGCGGCTCGTCGCGCTGCTGCTCGACGACTGGCGCTCGCTCGAGCAGGCCCGTCGTGCGCGCGGCATCGCCGACCGCGGGCGGGTGCGGCGGTTCCCCGGCCAGGTCTTCGCGATTCTCGTCCTCGCGATCCGTCGCGGCGGGCGGCTCGCGACGGCGATGGAGGCGCGGGCCTTCGGCGCCCCCGTCGCGCGCAGCTGGGCGCGGCCGTCTCGCCTCGGATGGCCCGACCTCGCCCTCGTCCTCATCGCGCTCGGGGTCGCGGTGCTCGCCGTCGGGGTCTCCGTCGCGGTCGGCGCGTGGAACCCGATCTTCGGACGATGATGGTCGGCATGCGGGGACCGGCGGACGGGGAGGGCGCGCTGGACGCGGCGCTGGCGGCGCGGCTGCGGGACGCGACGAATGCGGCGGCCCGCGAGCGGCGCATTCGTCCCGTCCTCCTCATCGACGGTCGCGCGGGTGCCGGCAAGACGACGCTCGCTCGCGCCGTCGCCGCCGCGTGGCCGGCCGCGGCGCTCGTGCACCTCGAGGACGTCTATCCGGGGTGGGACGGGCTCGACGCCGCCTCCGTCGCGGTCGCCGAGGAGATCCTCGGCCCGCCGGCCGCCTACACGAGCTGGGACTGGGCGGCGTCGGCACCGGGGGCGCGCCGGACGGTGCCGCGGGAGGGGCCGCTCATCGTCGAGGGCGTCGGGGCGCTGAGCCGCGCGAGCCGGGCGCTCGCCGCCTACGCGGTGTGGCTCGAGGTCGATGCCGCGACGCGGCGGCGACGGGCGATCGCGCGCGACGGCGAGACGTTCGCCCCGCACTGGGAGCGGTGGGCGGCGCAGGAGGACGCGCTCCGACGGCGAGAGGGCCCCGAGCGGCTCGCCGACGAGGTGCTGCGGCCGGCCGGCTGAGGACTCAGCTCGCGGGGGTGTCCTCGGCAGTCTCGCCCTCGGTCGACTCCTCCGGTGCGACCGGCGGCGTCCAGCCCTCGGGGTGGAACGTCCAGGCGAGCTTCGTGCCGCGGCCCTCGACCTCGAGCAGGTCGGCGGTGCAGGTCACGACGAGGCCGACGGTGTCGTCGATCCAGGTGCGGCCGAGCGCCCACGGCACGGGGTCCGGCACGGCGTCGTCGAGCGTCAGCCGCTCGGTGACGGTGAGCTGGTCCTCCGACCAGTTGCGGGGGATCGCGACCTCGCCGGAGAAGACGACGGTGCCCGCGGACTCGCCGCGGACCGTCTGCTCGAGGAGGAGGACGGGCGGCCCCGGGTTCGTCACGACGATGCGGAGGTCGGACTCGATGACCATCTCGCCGTCGAGCCCGACGCGGAGGGTCTGCCCGCCTTCGACGGCGATGTCACCGCTCGCGCCGCGCTCGCTGAGCCGCTCGGCGACGTTCGCGGTGGCGGAGGCCGGGTCGAGCACCCAGGCGTGCGCGACGACGCAGCTCTCGATGGCGCTCGGGACGTGCTCGGGCTCCTGGATCTCGAAGAGCTGGCACCCGGCGAGCCCGGTCGCGGCGAGGCCGGTCGTGGCGATGGCCGCGGCGACTCGGGGCAGGCGGCGTCGCGCGGGGCGCATGCGGTCTCCGATCGTGGTGCGTGGGCCGCGTTCGCGGCGCCAGAGCATCTTAGCGGGGTGCGCTGGCGTGGATCCCGAGCCCCGCCGGGCGGGGCGCGTCCCGCGGCGGTCAGGCCCAGCCGAGACGGTGGAGCTCGTCGTCGTCGATCCCGTAGAAGTGCGCGATCTCGTGGACGAGCGTCACGTGGATCTCCTCCCGGAGTCCGTCGAGGTCGTCGCAGATCGCGAGCAGCGGTTCCCGGTACAGCACGATGCGGTCGGGCAGCTCCCCGAAGCCGTAGGCACCGCGCTCGGTGAGCGCGACGCCCTCGTAGAGGCCGAGCAGGTCGAGGGAGCCGTCCTCGGGGCGGTCCTCGACGACGAAGACGAGGTTGTCGAGGCCGTCGACCATCTCGTCCGGGAGCAGGTCGAGCTCCTCGACGACGAGCGCCTCGAAGGCGTCGGCGTCGAGGTCGAGCCCGCTCACCGCGACGGCTCGTCGGCGTCCGCGTCGATCGCGGCGTCCCGGACCTCGATCGCGTCGAGCAGCTGCGCCTGGAGCGCGCCGAGCCAGTGGTAGGCCGACTGCATCCAGCGATCGGTCTCGGTCGCGCGGCGCCCGAGGTCCTCGTCGCGCTCGATGCCGAGCCGGGCCGCGAGCACGAGTCGCAGGTCGGTGAGCGTCTTGAGCCAGGCGAGCTCCTGCGCCGCGTCGAGCCGCGCGGGCCCACCGTCGGCGCCCGCGAGCGAGGCCTGCACGGCCTCCGCGTTCGCGAGCTTGTGGGTGATGAGCGACGCCTCGGTGAGTAAGCGCAGCTCCGCGGCCGCCTCCGCGTCGTCGTGCACGGGATCGGGCAGCAGCCGCGCGAGGGCCGGGTCCTTCGGCGATTTCTCGCCGCGCATGGGGTCCTCGCGCCGCGAGGCCGCGAGCGCGGTGAACTCGCGGAGCAGCCCGCCGAGCACCTCCTGCTCGCGGGCACCGCTGCGCACGACGATGCGCTCGCCGTCGATCGCGAATCGCATCAGCCCTCACCCCTCGCCGCGGTCGCCCAGAGGCCGTACTCGTGCATCGCCTCGGTGTGTCGCTCCATCTCCTCGCGCGGGCCCGCCGCGACGACCGCGCGGCCTTCCTCGTGCACCTGGAGCATGAGGCGCTCGGCCTCGGCGCGCGGGTAGCCGAAGTAGGTCTGGAAGACGCGGGTGACGTACTGCATGAGGTTGACGGGGTCGTTCCACACGATCGTGCGCCAGGGCGCGTCGAGGCTCGAGGTCGTGCCGAAGTCGAGGGACTCCTCGAGGAGGGGTTCGTCGACGATGGAGGCCATGCATTCATGGTACGGAAGCCCCGCGCCCGCGGCCGGGATGTTCGCGGAGGGATGAATGCACCGCAGACGCGGCGAGGCCCCGCGACTGTGTGTCACGGGGCCTCGCGTCCGGGGCGACCGACGGGACTCGAACCCGCGACATCCGGCACCACAAGCCAGCGCTCTACCAACTGAGCTACGGCCGCCATGCCCGCCGCGCACGGCGGGACCGCACCATTGTAGGGCAGACCGGCGGCACTCGCGGCACGCCGGGGTCCCCGCCGTCCGGGTCAGCTCAGCGTGGGGGCGTGCCGCTCGATCGCCGCGCGCGCCGCGGCCTGCGCCTGCTCGCTCGTGAGGCCCGGATCCGGGAGGAATGCGGCGGCGCGGTAGTACTCGAGCTCGCGGATGGACTCGCGGATGTCGGCGAGGGCGCGGTGGCCGCCGTGCTTCTCGGGGGCGTTGAAGTAGACCCGCGGGTACCAGTGCCGCGCGAGCTCCTTGATGCTCGAGACGTCGACGCTCCGGTAGTGGAGGTGGGCATCGACGAGCGGCATGTACTTCGTGAGGAATGCGCGGTCCGTGCCGATCGTGTTGCCCGCGAGCGGCGCGCTGCTCGGCGCGGGCACGAAGCGCTGGATGTACTCGAGCACGAGCCGCTCGGCGTCGGCGAGCGGCAGGCCGTCGTCGAGCTCCTCGATGAGGCCGCTCTCGGTGTGCATGCCGCGGACGAACTCCGCCATCTGCTCGAGCGCCTCGGCCGAGGGCCGGATGACGACGGTGTAGCCCGGGTCGACCGGGACGAGGTCGTAGTCGGTGACGACGACGGCGACCTCGATGAGCTCGTCGCGCTCGAGGTCGAGCCCCGTCATCTCGCAGTCGATCCACACGAGGAAGTCGGGCCCGGCCATGCCTGCGAGTTTAGGCGACGGCGCAGACAGGGCGTGTGGGGCCGCCGGTATCCTGGACGCTGCGCCCTCGTAGCTCAGCGGATAGAGCAGGAGCCTTCTAATCTCTTGGTCGCTGGTTCGATTCCAGCCGAGGGCACCGGCTCGACCTCGTGCAGCGAGGCCGGTCCGGCCCTCAGCCGCGCAGGATGTCGGCGAGGTCGGCCGTGTCGATGCGGGTGGCCATGCGCGGCCGGAACGCGTCCTCGGCGATCGGCTGCGTCGCGCGGAAGCGGAGCGACTCGAGGTCGCGGGTGAAATGCCGCGCGGCGCGGCGCGGGCGACGGTGCCAGTGGATGAGCCAGTCCTCGAGGTCGCGCAGCTCGACCTCGGCGCTCGAGGAGCCCGTGAGGGAGCCGGTCTTCACGAGCGCGAGCTTGAGCCCGGCCCATTCCGCCGCGGCGTCGGCGCCGCGCGTCGGGAGCATGCGCAGCCTCGCGAGGGACTCGGTGAGCTGGTGGTCGAGCTGGTCCTGCTCGGTCATCGACAGCGAGGCCCAGGCGGTGACGCGGCGGCTGGCGGCGAGCGCACCGGCGACGATCGCGGACTGCTGCTCGCGGTCGTGGCGCCGGGCGGTCCGGGTCATGCCGTCGCGGGCGATGATCGCGGCGATGAGGCCGGCCGTGAGGATCGCGACGAAGGGGATCACCGCGGTCGTGAGGACCTCGAGTCCCGCCGGGCTCGTCGCCCAGCCGAGGTAGCCGTCCCAGAGTTCGAGGATCGCGCGCATGCGCGAACTCTAAGCCTCAGGTTGAAGGTTTGTGGTCAGGATCGCGCGTGTCGTCCGGCACGACGCGGATCGATCCCGTGACGATCTCGACCGCGCCGGTGGCGACCGCGAGGTTCGCGTCGACGAGCGTGCCCGGCCGGGAGATCTGCGCGAGCACGATCCCGGCGAGTACGATCGCGGCGCCGAGGGTCTGCACCCAGTCGAGCGTCTCGCCGAGCCAGAGCCACGCGACGGCGAAGGCGAAGACGACCTCGCTCGAGGCGAGGATGCCCGCCGCCGTGGGGCCCAGACGGCGGATCGCGAGGAAGGACAGCAGGAACGGGAGGAATGTGCCGATCGCGATCGTGATAGCCAGCAGCGACCACAGTGGCAGCTCGATCGCCGCGAGCGCCCCGTCGAGCGAGGCGTGCGCGGCGAAGATCCCGGTGTCGAGCTCCCACCATCCGCTGAAGGCGCCCCAGAAGATCCCGGCGGCGAGCGAGCCCCAGAACATCGCGGCGAGCGGGCTCGTCGCCGTGATCTGCCGCTCGCCGTAGATGAAGTAGAACGCGAGGCTGACCGCGGCCGCCAGCGCGAGCAGCACCCCGATCGGATCGAGTTTCGAGTCCCAGATCTGGGCGACGAGCGCGAGGCCGCCGAGGATGCAGACGATCGCACCCCACACCTGGGGGCGGATGCGCTCCCGGTAGACGACGAGCGCGAAGATCGGGACGATGAGCACCGCGAGGTACTCGATGAGCAGCGTGATCCCCACCGGCAGGCGCTGGATGGCCAGCGCATAGGTCGACTGCAGCACGGCGATGCCGGCGACGCCGAGGAGCGCGAGCGAGCCGATGCGGCGCCACGGCAGGCGCAGCATCGCCCGGTCCGTGGCGAGGAGGAAGAGTCCGGCGAGCACCGCCGTGCCGATCGTGCGGAAGAACGTCAGCTGGAGCGGACCGATCCCGGCGTCGATGAGGACCTTGACGAGGCTGCCGTTCGCGCCGAAGATGAGCGCGCCGAGCAGGGCGTAGACGGCGCCCATCAGCGGTTCGGGGAATACACGCGCTGCACCGTGCGATTCTAAAGGTATGCGCACCTACCATCTCGCCGGCGGCTGCTTCTGGTGTCTCGACGCCGTCTACCGCACGATCGAGGGCGTCACGGCGGTCGAGTCCGGCTACACCGGCGGCACGGTCGACCACCCCGACTACGAGACGGTCTGCACGGGTGCGACCGGCCACGCGGAGGCCGTCGCGGTCACCTTCGACGAGATGAGGGTGCCGGAGGACGTCATCCTCGACATCTTCTTCACCCTTCACGACCCGCGGCAGCTCAACCGGCAGGGCGGTGACATCGGCACGCAGTACCGCTCGGCGATGTACCCGACCGATGACGAGCAGCGGGCGCGGTTCGAGGCGGCGCGCGCGCGGGCCGAGACGATCTGGGAGGGCGGCGTCGTCACGACGATCGAGCCGCTCGGCAAATGGTGGCCCGCCGAGGACTACCACCAGGACTTCTTCGCGAAGAACCCGAACCAGGGCTACTGCCTCGCCGTCGCGCTCCCGAAGGTGAACAAGGTGCGGAAGTCCTTCACACCGTACGTGAAGGCCTGATTCTCCACAGGCTGGGGCCCCCTTCCGAGCGGGCGCGGCGAAGCGGTGCCAGAGTCCTGACACCGGCCGCCGCCAGACCGCATCGGGCACGAGCAGCACGGCGGCGGCCGGTCCATTGCCACAGGACCGGAAGGACGACAGCCATGTCGGACAGCATCACCGTGGTCGGCACCGTTGCGACGGAGCCCCGCCACGTCACGACCGAGGAGCAGCTCGAGGTCACCACGTTCCGCCTCGCCTCGGCGCAGCGGCGCTACGACCGCAAGCAGCAGAAGTGGGTCGACGGCGGGACGAACTGGTACACGATCGTCGCGTTCCGCCAGCTCGCGAGCAATGCGGCGCACTCGATCCACAAGGGTGATCGGGTCATCGCACACGGCCGCCCCCGCGTGCGCGACTGGGCGAGCGAGGACCGCAGCGGCACGACGATGGAGGTCGAGGTCGACGGGCTCGGCCACGACCTCCTGTGGGGTCGGACGGCGTACACGCGGACCGCAGTCGCGCGGCCCGCCGAGCAGGAGGCCGACGCCGCGAACGCCGGGGCGGCCGACGGCGAGCACGAGGGCGAGACCTCGGCGGCCGGCACCCCCGAGGCGGGTGGCGGCAGCGAGGCGCCCGCGCCCGCGCGCGAGCTCGAGCCGAGCGCCGCGTTCTGAGGCTCCGGGC
>CAKUJB010000011.1 GCA_934661165.1 uncultured Microbacteriaceae bacterium
GATGACCTGCCCGGGGGAGATGTCCGCGAGTGGGCTGTAGGACAGCTCGAAGCCGGCCTCGCGGAGCATCGGCTTCGCGACCTCCCACGTGAGCCCGACGACCTGCGGCACGACGATGGGCGCGGGGCCGTCGGAGAAGACGAGGTCGACCGTGTCGCCGACGCGGACCGGGTCGGTCGTGGGCACGAGCCGGATCACCGTGTCCTTCGGCACGTCGTCGCTGTACTCGCTCGAGACGGCGCCGATCCTGAGGTCGACCGCGTTGAGGAGGCTCGTCGCGCCCTCGAGGAGCTGCCGGGTGACGTCGGGGATCGCGCCGACGGAGACGACGAGCGTCACCGCGGAGCGCTCGAGGAGCTCCGGGACCTCGCGGAGCGAGGAGCCGTCCGGGCCGAGGAGGTCGATGACGCTGCCGCTCGGCACCTCGGCGTCGAACTGCCGTATCGTCGCCTCCGGGTCGACCGTGAACTCGGTGAGCGCCGCGAGCGCATCCGCCTCTGGCAGGCCGATCACCTGGGGCACGGGGAGGCTCCGCGGGCCGAGCGAGACGACGAGCTGGACCTCGGAGCCTCGCAGCAGGCTCTCACCGGGGCCCGGCTCGGTCGTGACCACGAGGCCCTCGGGGATCTCCGGGTCATGCCGCTGGATCGGCTCGCCGACGACGAGCTCGGCCTCCTGGATCGCGAGCTCCGCGGCGGCGACGGACATCCCCTCGAGCCCCGAGGGCACGGCCGAGCGCGCCCCGGGGCCGAAGCCGAACCACCAGCCCCCGCCGCCCGCCGCGAGGGCGAGCACGAGGACGAGGACGAGCAGCAGCGGGCCGCGCCCGCGCTTGCGCTTCGCCCGGATCGCGAGCGCCGCGGTGCGGTTCGACACGAGGGCGGTCGGCTGCGTCGCCATGCGGGCGCCGCGGCCGCCGAGCACCTGCGTCTCGCCGGTGTCGAAGCCGCCCGCGTACAGCGTCGTCTCGCCCGTCGGCTGCCGGCCGATGCCGGGGAAGACCGCGGTGCGGTGGCCCGTGTCGCTCCCGGTGCCCGGCAGCGAGGTCATGAGCGAGCTGTGCGTCTCGAAGAGCTGGTCGAGCAGCGCGCGCGCATCGGCCGGCCGGTCCTCGGGGCTTCGCGCGGTCGCCCAGAGCACGAGCTCGTCGAGCTCGGCGGGCACCCGCGGGTTGCGCGCCGAGGGGGCCGGCACCGAGTCGTTCGCGTGCTGGTAGGCGATCTGCACCGGCTGCTCGCCCTTGAACGGCTGCTCGCCCGTGAGCATCTCGTACATCATGATGCCGATCGCGTAGATGTCGCTGCGGGCGTCCGCGGTGCCGCGAGTGACGAGCTCGGGGGAGAGATAGGCGATCGTGCCGAGGAGCGCCGCGCCCGTCGCGGTGTTCGCCGAGACGGCGCGGGCGAGGCCGAAGTCGCCGATCTTGATACGGCCGTCATCGGCGAGCATGACGTTCTCGGGCTTGAGGTCGCGGTGGACGATCCCGGCCCGGTGCGCCGCGGCGAGGCCGGACAGCACGGCCTCCATGATGTCGAAGGTCTGCTCGGTCGTGAGCACGCGGTGCTCCTGCAGGAGCTCACGGAGCGTGATGCCCGGCAGGTACTCCATGACGAGGTACGCCATGTCCTTGTCCTCGCCCTGGTCGAAGACGGCGACGACGTTCGGGTGCGCGAGTCGGGCGGCGCTGCGGGCCTCGCGGATGAAGCGCTCGCGGAAGGCCGCGTCGTCGGCGAGGTGTCCGTGCATCACCTTGACGGCGACGCGTCGCTCGAGCCGCAGGTCGGTCGCGAGGTACACCGTCGCCATGCCGCCGCGCGCGATGCGCGAGCGGATCTGGTAGCGGCCGTCGAGGAGGCGGCCGACCAGGGGGTCTGCGGTCGCGTGCTCACTCACTGTGGCAGTGTATTCGGCCATCTTCAGAGCTCTCCGAGCCACGCCCAGGCCGACGCCTCCCACTTCGCGTAGGCGTCCGGGTAGGCGGAGATCTGCACGCGCTGGGCGGCGACGGTGAGCGCCATGCCCTGCCAGCCGCTGATGTCGAGCAGCCCGCGCGTCCGGCCCGCATTCGGGTTCGAGGGGCCGCCGTAGAACAGCCGGCTCGCGTGGGCCGGGTCGGTGAGCTGCGCGACGGTGCCCCAGCCGGCGCTCGGGCGCTGCTGGAAGAGGCCGACGGAGTCGAGGTCACCCCAGTCGAGGTTGCGCAGCGTCGACTCCTGGGCCGCGGTCGCGAGGGCGATGACGATGCCGTAATCAGGGACGCCGAGCTCGCGCCCGACCGCGACGATGACCGCCGCATTCGCCCGCATCTCGCTCGTGAGCGGCACGACCGCGCCGTTCGAGGCCGGGATGCTCGAGGGCGCCGAATCGACGGGCGGGGCGGCGGGCGGGGCGCCGGCGGGGATGACGACGACCTGCCCCGGGTAGATGATCGAGCTCGGTGAGAGGCCGTTCGCGGAGAGGATCCACGCGAGCGCGACCCCGTACGCGTTCGCGATCGCCGAGAGCGACTCGCCGGCCGCGACGGTGTGGTGCTGCTCGACCGCCGCCGGCTCGGGCTCCTCGACCGGCGGGGCGACGGGGCCGGCGGCCGTGAGCTTGAGGACCTGGCCCGGCGCGACGGCGGTGCGCCAGCTCAGGCCGTTGAGCGCGAGGAGCGAGGCGAGCTTGAGGCCGTAGCGCTCCGCGATGAGCATGAGCGTGTCGCCCTCCTGCACCGTGTACATCGCGGGCGCGCTCATGGTCGTCTTGATCGCCTCGGCCGCGGCGCGGGCCGCCTTCTTGGCGTCCTCGAACGCCTCGCGCACGGTCTTGCCGCGATCGCTCGCGGGCGGGCGGTCGTTCGCCTTCTGCCGCGGGGGCGTCTTCGCCTCGGCGGGCGCCGCGACCCCCGTGAGGTTCGCGGTGATCGCGATCGTCCCGGCCAGGAGGAGCGGCGCGACGGTGCCCATCCGGCGTCGCCGGGGTCGCGAGAGCCACGGGAGCGCGAATGGCTGCGTGGTCATCGGGGTCCTGCTCTCGTGCCGGCCTGCGGGAGCGTCGTTGCGACTGCAGTTGACTGTGACATATAGCGGGGTTCAAGTCAATCAACGTGGTTGATGTGAAAAGAGTTTACATTTCTGAAACATTTGAGGAATGCGCGACGCCCGCCCGCGGAATCTCGGCCCGCGCATTCGTGGCACGATCGATGCGTGACCGAGGTCCCGACCGTGACGTGGGTGCCTATCCCCGATATCGCCGAGCGCTTCGACATGAAGCTGAGCCAGGTGCACCGGCTCATCGAGGAGCGGCAGCTCCTCGGCCGCCGGATCAACGGGGTCCTCAAGGTCCCGGATCCCTTCCTCGGTGACTCAGAGCCGGTGCGCGAGCTGCGCGGCACCGTGCTCCTGCTCCTCGACGCGGGCTTCACCGAGGAGGAGGCGCTCGACTGGCTGCTCGGGGCGGAGGACAGCCTCGGCGTCAGCCCGATCGAGGCGCTGCGCGCGGGCCGCAAGGCCGAGGTGCGTCGGGTGGCCCAGGCGCTCGCGTTCTGAGGCGCTACGCGGTGCGCTTGGCGACGGCGTCGGCGAGCGCGCGGAGCTCGGCCTTCGCGGCCGGTGCGAGCCGCGCGTCCCCGAGCGCCTCGACGGCCTGACCGAGGCTGTGCTCGATCGCGCGCTCGACGCGGTCGACGGCGCCGCACTCGCGGAGGGTCTGGCGGAGCATCTCGATCTGCTCGGCATCGAGCTCGGGATCGCCGAGGAGGTCGTCGAGCAGCGCACGGGCGGAGCCGGGCAGCGCGCCCCGCGCGACGGCGATGAGCACGGTGCGCTTGCCCTCGCGCAGGTCGTCGCCGGCGGGCTTGCCCGTCGCGGCGGGGTCGCCGAAGACGCCGAGCAGGTCGTCGCGCAGCTGGAAGGCGATGCCGAGCGGCACGCCAAATCGGCGAAGCGCCTCGACCTGGCCCTCGTCCGCACCGCCGAGCAAGGCCCCGATGACCAGGGGGGCCTCGACCGAGTACTTCGCGGACTTGTACACGACGACCTTCTGCGCCCGCGCCGTGGCCTCCTGATCGGATCGGGTGATCCAGGCGTGCTCCTCGAGCACGTCGAGGTACTGGCCGAGCGTCACCTCGGCGCGCATTGTCGCGAACTCGCGGCGCGCGGCCGCGGCCTGCTCGCCGAAGCCGTCGCTCGCCGCCGCGAAGAGCTCGTCGCTCCAGCTCAGCAGCAGATCGCCGAGCAGCATCGCCGCCGCCTGGCCGAAGCGCTCGGGATCCCGCGCCCATTCGGAGTCGCGGTGCAGCCGAGTGAAGTACTCGTGCGCAGCGGGCGCGCCGCGGCGCACCGCGGAGCGATCGATGATGTCGTCGTGGACGAGCGCGGCGGCGTGGAGCAGCTCGAGCGCCGCGGCGACGCGGACGATGCCGTCGCGGGCCGTCAGGTCCTCCTCGGTCGGCATCGGGTCGATCGGGTCGGGCAGCTGCGTCGCGCGCCAGCCCCAGTAGCAGAAGCGCGCACGGAACCGCTTGCCGCCAGACAGCAGCGCCCGGGCGGCGGCGTGCACGGGCGCGAGATCCTCCGAGATCTGCGCGAGCTTCGCCGCCTGCTCGCCGAGGAAGACATCGAGCGCATCCTGCACGAGGTCGGTGAGATGCTCCCCGGAGGTCATGGCACCAGCTTAGGTCTCGCGCCCCGGGCCTCCGATCTGCTGGGAGGCTCGCCGACTCTCAGGGCGGCGGCGTATCATCGGGCCATGGCCCTCTCCGAGCACGAGCAGCGACTGCTCGATGAGATGGAGCGGAACTTCTACCGGAGTGACGCCGAGTTCGCCGCCGCCGGTCGGGGGCGCGTGGACTACACCGCGGTGACGATCGGCGCCCTCGTCGTCGTCGCCGGCATCAGCCTCGCCGTCGTCGGCGTCGCGAGCCAGATGTGGTGGCTCGGCATCGTCGGGTTCGTCGTCATGTTCGCGGGGGCGCTCATCATGCTGCGCCGCAAGCGGGACGGCGGCGACAGCGCGCCGGGCACGACGCGCGAGCCCCGCGGCGGCAACGAGTTCATGAGCGCCTTCGAGCGCCGCTGGGACCGCCGCCAGGACCACCAGGACGACGGCGACTGACGCTGCCCGCGGCGAAGAGAGCCCCACGGCCCTCCACCACTGAGAACCCCTGAGAAATCAGGGGTTCTTCGCATTTCCGGCGTGTCGGATCGTGCCAGTTGTCTACCTAAGTGGAGGAAAGTGGAGTAAAGTGGGGCGCACCAGAGGACAGGCCGGAACCGAAGGGGGTCATCGCGGATGCTGCTCGGCACCTACGCCCCCAAGCTCGACGACAAGGGCCGCGTCATCCTCCCCGCGAAGTTCCGCGAGGAGCTCGCGGGCGGCGTCGTCATCACCCGCGGCCAGGAACGATGCCTCTACGTCTTCCCCGAGCGCGAGTTCGAGGGCTTCCATGACCGCATCCGCCAGGCGCCCGTCTCCTCCAAGCAGGCGCGCGACTACATCCGGCTCCTGCTGGCCGGCGCCCACCAGGAGCGACCCGACGCCCAGCACCGGGTGACGCTGCCGCCGGCGCTGCGCGCCTACGCGGGGCTCGAGCGCGAGCTCACCGTCAACGGCGTCGGCGGCCGCATCGAGATCTGGGACACCGCGACGTGGGAGGCGTACTACGCCGGCGTCGAGGACGAATTCGTCAATGTCGCGGAGGAGGTGATCCCCGGCCTCCTCTAGCGCCCAGGCGCCGACCCCCGGCCGCAGCCCTGACTCCCTTCCCCTGAGCCAGGTCCCGCGGAAGGGGATCCGCGCAGGGGAGCCCTGGCCGACACGCCATGACCGACGCCGAGATCCACACCCCCGTCATGCTCGAGCGCACGCTCGAGCTGCTCGCCCCCGCGCTCGGCCGCGAGGGCGCCCACGTCATCGACGGCACGCTCGGCATGGGCGGCCACGCCGAGGCGATGCTCCGGGCACACCCCGCGCTGCGGCTCATCGGCATCGACCGCGACCTCGACGCCATCGAGATCGCGCGGGCGCGACTCGAGTTCGCCGCCGACCGGGTCACGATCGTGCACGCCGTCTACGACGAGATCGGGCGCGCGCTCGAGGCCGCGGGCGTCGAGCGGGTCACCGCCGTGCTCCTCGACCTCGGCGTCTCCTCGCTGCAGCTCGACCGGGCCGAGCGCGGCTTCGCGTACTCGAAGGACGCGCCGCTCGACATGCGGATGGACCGCACCGCCGAACGCACCGCGGCCACCGTCATCGCCGAGGCCACCGAGGGCGAGCTCCGCCGCATCTTCCAGGAGTACGGCGAGGAGAAGCTCGCGCCGCGCTACGCCCGCCGCATCGTCGAGGCGCGCGAGCTCGAGCCGATCCGCACGAGCGCCCGGCTCGTCGAGGTCATCGCCGAGGCGACCCCCGCCGCGGCGCGCCGTGCCGGCCACCCCGCGAAGCGCGTCTTCCAGGCGCTCCGGATCGAGGTGAACGGCGAGCTCGAGGCGCTGCGGCGCGGGCTGCCCGCGGCGCTCGAGGCGCTCGAAGTCGGCGGCCGCATCGTCGTGCTCGCCTATCAGTCGCTCGAGGACCGGATCGTCAAGCGCGAGCTCGCCGCCCGATCGGCCTCCACCGCACCCGCCGGACTCCCCGTCGAGCTGCCCGAGCACCGGCCGGAGTTCCGGCTGCTCGTGCGCGGCGCCGAGCTCGCGGACGCCGCGGAGCAGGCCCGCAACCCGCGCGCGACGCCGGTCCGGCTGCGGGCGGCCGAGCGGCTGCGCGACTCGGGCGCCGCACGACGGGAGGCGGCATGAACACGGCGCAGGTTCCGCGGATCCGGCCCGCCGCGCCCGCGCGGCAGCAGCCGCAGCGGCGATTCGAGGTCGTCACCGATGCGCAGCGGCGCAAGAGCCGCCCGAAGGTGCTCCATGCGATCGTCGCGGTCGTCGGCGCGCTCGCGATCGTCGGCGCACAGCTCCTCGTGTCGATCTGGATCACTGCCGGGCAGTACCGCATCGCCGAGCTGCAGGACGAGCAGCGGGCGCTCGTGCGCCAGGCGGAGTCGCTCTCCGAGCAGCTCGAGATCCGCAGCTCGACCCAGTATCTCGGCTACGCCGCGACGAGTCTGGGCATGGTGCCCGCCGCATCGCTCTACACGCTCGACATGACGACGGGCAGCTACTACTCGCTGCCAGGCACCGCCGACGTGCTCGGCTGCGCCGGCGCGTGCGGCCTCGCCGCGAACGAGCTCATCAAGGGGCTGCCGCTGCCGCAGAAGCCGGCACCGGCGACCGCGGCCGGTGCCACCGAGGCGACCGGCGCCGCGGGGGCCGCCGAGGCCGCGACCCCGACGATCCCCGGCGGCGCGGCGGGCGAGACTCCGGTCGACCCCGATCAGCCAGTCGCTGCCGAGACCCTGCCCGGTGTGGTGACACGATGATCGGGTGCCGATGACACGAGGAACCGCGGCCGGCGCGACTCGTCGCGTCGGGTCGCGCGCCATCGCCGTCCTCGTCGTCCTCGCGATCGTCGTCATCGCATTCGTCGTCCGTCTCGTCGACATCCAGGTCGTGTCCGCCGCGACCTACACGGAGCAGGCGCGCGACCGTCGGGCGCTCGCCGCGACGGTCTACGGCACCCGTGGCGACATCCTCGACATCAACGGCCAGGTGCTCGCGGACAGCGTCGAGCGCTACGACATCACGGCCTCCCCGAAGGTCGCGCTCGGCTACACCGACCTCAACGGCCCCGTGCTGCCGCACCTCGAGGGCATCGCCTCGGTGACCGGGCAGACGGTCGAGGAGCTCGATGCGATCCTGCGGGCCGACCCGACCTCCGACTACGCGGTCCTCGCCGAAGACCTCACCCTCGACGAGTACGTCGCGGTGCGCGACCTCGGCATCCCGTGGGTCATCGGCATCCGCGTGCCCGGCCGCACCTATCCGAACGGCGCGATCGCCGGCAACATCGTCGGCTTCCTCGGCACGGACGAGCCGCTCGCCGGCATCGAGCAGATGATGGATCAGTGCCTCGCCGCGCAGGACGGCCGCGTCACGTACGAGCGCGGCGCCGACGGCGTGCGGCTCCCGGAGACCGAGGTCGTCGAGGTGCCCGCCATCGACGGCGCGAGCGTGACCCTCACGATCGACCGCGACCTGCAGTGGACGGCGATGGAGCGGCTCGCCGCAGGCGTGAGCACGACGGGCGGCGAGTGGGGGCAGGCGATCGTCGTGCGCGTCGACGACGGCGCGATCATGGCGCTCGCCGACTGGCCGACGTTCGACCCCAACGAGTTCCAGACCGCGACGATCACCGGCTCCCGCGCCTTCACGACGCCGTATGAGCCCGGCTCGATCATGAAGCCGATCACATTCGGGCTCCTGCTCGACCAGCGGGCGATGGACCCGACGACGCCCGTCGACGCGACGTGGATCCAGGACTACGGCGAGGGCGGCACGCTGTACGACTTCGGCTGGCACCTGTCGAATCTCACCGCCGCCGGTGTCCTCGCCGTGTCGTCGAACACGGGCACCGCGAACCTCGCGACGCTCATCCCCGACGATCTGCGCAAGCAGTACATGCTCGACTTCGGGCTCGGCGACATCACGGACGTGCACTTCCCCGGCGAGTCCGCGGGCATCCTCGGCGAGTACTGGGACGAGCGCACGCGGCTCAACGTCTCATTCGGCGCGGGCATCGCGACGACGATCATGCAGATCGCGGGCGCGTACATCGCGATCGGCAACGACGGTCTGCGGCTGCCGCTCAAGCTCGTCGAGCAGTGCACCTACCCGGACGGCACGGTCGTCGAGCCCGAGCGCGCCGACCCGATCCAGGTCATCGACGCCTACGCGGCGAGCACGACGCTCGACATGATGGAGGGCGTCCAGGACTACTACATGAGCATCGGCACCGACATCTACCTCCCCGGCTACCGCCTCGCCGTGAAATCCGGCACCGCGACCGTCGCGGAGAACGGCGTCTACGGCGACAAGTCGACCGTCTCCTACGTCGGGCTCGCCCCGGCCGAGAACCCCGAGTACATCGTCGTCGTCTCGATCGGCCTGCCCTACGGCGGCACCTCCGACCTCGCCGCCCCGGTGATGCGCGACATCATGTCGCATACACTCACGCGGTACCGCGTCCCGCCGTCGAGCGGCGGACGCACCGACTACCCCCTCTACTGGTAGGCAGGCATGATCTCCATCACCACCGCGGACATCGCGGGGATCGTCGACGGCGCGCTCCGCGGTCCCGGCGACGTCCTCGTCACCGGCGAGGTGCAGACCGATTCCCGGCTCGTGGGCCCCGGCGACGTCTTCATCGCGATGCCCGGCGAGGTGACCGACGGCCATCGCTTCGCGACCGCGGCGGTCGCCGCCGGTGCCGCGCTCGTCATCGCCGAGCGCGAGCTCGACGTCGCGGCGCCCGTCATCGTCGTGCCGCGCGGGCTCGACGCGCTCTGGGCGCTCGCCCGCGAGGCCGTCGCGCGGGTCCGCGCGGGCGGCGCCCTGCGCATCGTCGCCGTGACCGGCTCGAACGGCAAGACGACGACGAAGAACCTGCTCCGCGCGATCCTGTCGAGCGCGGGCCCGACCGTCGCCCCCGTCGGCTCCTTCAACAACGAGGTCGGCACACCGATCTCCATGCTCCGCGTGACGCCGGACACCCGCTACCTCGTCGTCGAGCTCGGCGCCGACGCCGAGGGCGAGATCGCGGCCATGACCTCGCTCGCGGTGCCCGACGTCGCGATCGTGCTCAAGGTCGGTCAGGCCCACATCGGCCGCTTCGGCGGCCAGGAGGCGATCGCCCGGGCGAAGTCCGAGCTCGTCCAGCCGCTGCCGCCCACGGCGGTGGCGATCCTCAACCGGGAGGACCCGTTCGTCGCCGCGATGTCAGGTGCGACGGCGGCGCGCGTCGTGTGGTTCGAGCCGAGCACGGCGGTCGAGGACCCGGCCGTGTGGTCGGCGGGCCGCCGCGCGATCGATCTTGCGGGCACCGCATTCGTCCTCCACCACGGCGGCGTCGAGCGCGAGGTGCGGCTGCCGATCATCGGCGAGCACCACGTCGCGAATGCGCTCGCCGCGCTCGCCGCGGCCGCCGAGGTCGGCGTCGGGCTCGACGAGGCCCTCGCCGCGCTCGCCGGCATCGCCGAGACGGAGCGGTGGCGGATGGAGGTGCTCGAGTCGCCTGAGGGCTGGACGGTCATCAACGACGCGTACAACGCGAGTCCCGAGTCGATGGCCGCCGCGCTGCGCGCGCTCGCCGAGCTCACCCGCGGTCGTGCGCGCGCCGTCGCGGTCCTCGGGGAGATGGCGGAGCTCGGGTCGTGGGCGCTCGAGGCCCACGACCGGATCGGCCGCCAGGTGGTGCGGCTCAACATCGATCTGCTCGTCGTCGTGGGGGAGCGGGCGCGGGCCATCCACCTCGCCGCGGTCCAGGAGGGGTCCTGGGGTGGAGAGTCGATCCACGTCGAGTCGCTCGACGACGCCTACGATGTCGTTCGTGGACTGCTCGAGCCTGGAGACGTCGTGCTCGTGAAGTCATCGAAATCGGCGGAGCTGCGGTTCCTCGGCGACCGGCTGGCGGGTCGCCCGTGATCGCCCTCCTCTTCGCCGCCGCGATCTCGTTCGTCTTCACGATCGTGTGCACGCCGCTCTTCGCGAAGCTCTTCCGCCGGATCGGCTGGGGCCAGTACATCAACGCGGACGGACCGCACACCCACGCGGTCAAGCGCGGCACGCCGACGATGGGCGGCATCGTGTTCATCGCCGGTGCCGGCATCGGCTACCTGCTCGCGCACGTCATCGCGGGCGACCACGCGACGATCTCCGGCCTCCTCGTCTTCTACCTCATGGTCGGCCTCGGGGTCGTCGGCTTCATCGACGACTTCATCAAGACCCACCGCCGCCGCAGCCTCGGGCTCAGCCCGCTCGGCAAGGTGATCGGCCAGGTCGTCGTCGCGGGCGGCTTCGCGGCCCTCGCCCTCAACTTCCGCGACGAGAACGGCCTGACTCCGGCCTCCACGCAGATCTCGGCGCTCCGCGACATCGAGTGGCTCGACCTCGCGACGTTCGGCATCGTCATCGGCGCGCTCCTGTTCACCGCCTGGGTCACCTTCATCATCGTCGGCGCCTCGAACGGCGTGAACCTCACCGACGGCCTCGACGGCCTCGCGACCGGCTCCTCGATCTTCGCGTTCGTCGCGTACATCGTCATCTGCTTCTGGCAGCTGCAGCAGTGGTGCTTTGGCGCGAGCGACCGCATCGTCGCCGAGGCCTGCTACGAGGTCCGCGATCCGCTCGACCTCGCGATCGCCGCGTCGGCGATCGTCGGCGCGCTCATCGGCTTCCTCTGGTACAACACCTCGCCCGCGCAGATCTTCATGGGCGACACCGGCTCGCTCGGACTCGGCGGCGGCCTCGCGGCGCTCGCCGTGCTGAGCCGCACGGAGCTGCTCCTCGTCCTCATCGGCGGCCTCTTCGTCATCGAGGCGGGCTCGGTCATCATGCAGCGCACGTACTTCAAGCTCACGAAGGGGCGGCGCATCCTCAAGGCGAGCCCGCTGCATCACCACTTCGAGATGCTCGGCTGGGGCGAGGTGACGGTGGTGGTGCGCTTCTGGATCATCTCGGCGCTCTTCGTCGGCGGTGCCGTCGGGCTCTTCTACCTCGAGTGGGCGACGAGGGCGCTGTGACCGCGGGGCAGGCGCCGCCGGGCGACCGGCTCGACGCGCTCGTCTCGTGGTCCGCCGACTGGTCCGGCCTCCGGGTCGCGATCCTCGGGCTCGGCGCGACGGGCTTCGCGGTCGCCGACACGCTCGCGGAGCTCGGCGCCGACTGCCTCGTCGTCGCCGAGCGGGGCGATGCGGACCGCGAGGGCATCCTCGAGGTGCTCGACGTGCCCGTCGTCATCGCGGGCCGCGACGAGGTGCCGCCCGCGCTGGAGTCCCTCGACCCCGAGCTCGTCGTCGTCTCGCCCGGCTATCACCCCGACCACCCGCTCCTGCGGTGGGCCGAGGCGCGCGGGACCGCGATCTGGGGTGACATCGAGCTCGCCTGGCGGGTGCGCGACAAGGTCAGGGCCGCCGAGTGGCTCCTCGTCACGGGCACGAACGGCAAGACGACGACGACGCGCCTGACTGCGCACCTGCTGCGCACGGCAGGAATGCGCGTCGCCGAGGTCGGCAACATCGGCATCCCCGTCCTCGACGCGGTGCGCGACCCCGAGGGCTTCGACCTGCTCGTCGTCGAGCTCTCGAGCTTCCAGCTCCATCGGCTGCCGATCGATGGACCGGGGGCGCTCCGCCCGCTCGCGAGCGTCTGCCTCAACGTCGCCGACGACCACGTCGACTGGCACGGGACTCGCGAGGCGTACGCCGCGGCGAAGGGCAGGGTCTATTCGAACACTCGCGTCGCCTGCATCTACAACAAGGCCGATGCCGCGACGATGCGCATGGTCGAGGAGGCCGAGGTCGAGGAGGGCTGCCGGGCGATCGGCTTCGATCTGGGCGTGCCGGGCCCGAGCGATCTCGGCATCGTCGACGGCATGCTCGTCGACCGCGCATTCCTCGATGATCGACACCACCAGGCCCTCGAGCTCGCGACGGTCGCCGACCTCGAGGCGCGCGGGCTCGCGAGCCCCCATCTCACCGCGGACGTCCTCGCGGCCGCGGCGCTCGCTCGAGCGGCGGGTGCGAGCCCGGCGGAGATCCACGACGGGGTCGCAAGCTTCACGCTCGACCCGCATCGCACGCAGCTCATCGCCCATGCGGGCGGGGTGAGCTGGGTCGATGACTCCAAGGCGACCAATCCGCACGCGGCCGACGCGGCGCT
Source organism: uncultured Microbacteriaceae bacterium (assembly GCA_934661165.1). Classification (GTDB taxonomy): domain Bacteria; phylum Actinomycetota; class Actinomycetes; order Actinomycetales; family Microbacteriaceae; genus 73-13. The sequence goes on from CAKUJB010000011.1 coordinate 12,801, forward strand.
CCGGGCCTACCGCTCGGTCGTCTGGATCGTCGGCGGGCTCACGAAGGGCGTCGATCTCAGCGAGCTCATCGGCGCGCATGCCGCACGCCTCCGCGCGGCGATCGTCGTCGGGATCGATCGCGCCGACGTGCTCGGCGCGCTTGCGCGACACGCGCCAGGGGTCAGAGTCCTCGAGATCATGGCGGGGGAGGATGTCGATGTGATGCCGGAGGCCGTCCGGCTGGCGTCCAGCGTCGCCGAGTCAGGCGACACTGTGCTCCTGTCGCCGGCCGCCGCGTCGATGGACCAGTTCCTCGACTATGCGGATCGCGGCCGGCGATTTGCCGCAGCCGTCAACGAGGCGATCGGAGCGGGAGGCGAGCATGACGAGCAGCCCTCGCGGCCGCACGAGCAGGCCTGACAAGGCGGCACCGCGCCGCGGGTTCGCCGCACTCGTCCCCATCGGCCGATTCTTCGACGTCCAGCATCGCGATGCGCTCATGCTCTTCGGCACGACCGTGCTCCTCGTCGGCGTCGGCCTCATCATGGTGCTCTCGGCGTCCGCGGTGGAGGAGCAGGCCGCAACCGGCGACCCGTTCAACCGCGTCATGCGGCAGGCGGTGTTCGCCGCGATCGGCCTCCCGATCATGCTCATCGCGAGCCGCGCTCCCGTCTCGTTCTGGAAGCGATGGGCGTGGCCGGCGATCCTCGTCGGCATCGGCCTCCAGCTGCTCGTCTTCGTCCCCGGCATCGGCTTCGGCTACGGCGGCAACCAGAACTGGATCCAGATCGGGGACTTCACCCTGCAGCCGTCCGAGTTCGTGAAGCTCGCGCTCATCGTGTGGATCGCCTCGATCCTCGCGCCGCGGATCGGCGAGCTCGGCGATCTGCGCCGACTCGCGCTGCCGGCCGTGCCGGTCGCCGCCGCCGCGATCGGTCTCGTGCTGCTCGGCAAGGACCTCGGCACCGTGCTCATCATGGTGCTCATCGTCTTCGCCTGCGCGTTCTTCGCCGGTGCCCGGCTCTGGCACCTGCTCGTCGGCGGCCTGCTCATGACGATCGTCGCGCTGCTCGTCGCGACGACGAGCTCGTCCCGGGTGAGCCGCATCACGGCGTTCGTGCAGGGCTGCGATACGAGCGACTACGCGGGCACCTGCTGGCAGGTCTACCAGGGCATGTTCGCGCTCGCCAACGGCGGGATCTTCGGCGTCGGCCTCGGCAACTCGCATGCCAAATGGAACTGGCTGCCGGAGGCCGACTCCGACTACATCTTCGCGATCATCGGGGAGGAGCTCGGGCTCATCGGCTGCGCCGTCGTGCTCGGGATCTTCGTCGTCCTCGCGATCACGCTCGCGCGGATCCTCAAGCGCGCCGAGGACCCCTTCGCTCGGATCGTCACGGGTGGCGTGCTCGTCTGGGTGGTGGGGCAGGCATTCGTCAACATCGCCGTCGTGCTCGGGCTGCTGCCCGTGCTCGGCGTCCCGCTGCCGCTCATCTCGGCCGGCGGCTCCTCGCTGCTCGCGGTGCTCCTCGCGCTCGGCGTCGTCATGTCGTTCACTCGCTCGCGGCCGAGCGCGGCGCAGGTCGCCGCCGGGTCGAGGGCGACCACGGCCCGCCAGCCCGTCCGGGGGGCCCGCGGCCGATGACCGTCCACCTCCTCGCGGGCGGGGGCACGGCGGGGCACGTCAACCCGCTCCTCGCCGTCGCCGACCGGCTCCGCGAGCGCGACCCGGCGTCGGAGATCCTCGTCGTCGGCACCGCGGAGGGCCTCGAGTCGCGGCTCGTGCCGCAGCGCGGCTACGAGCTCGTGACGATCCCCAGGCTGCCGATGCCGCGCCGACCGAGCGTGACGGCGCTGCGCTTCCCGGACCGGCTGCTGCGCACCGTGCGGGAGGTGGAGCGACTCCTCGACGCCAGGGGCGTCGAGACCGTGTTCGGGGTCGGTGGCTACGCCGCGGCCCCCGTCTATCTCGCAGCGCGCCGCCGCCGGCTGCCGCTGGCGATCCATGAGGCGAACTCGATTCCCGGCTGGGCGAACCGGCTCGGGGCGCGCTGGACCCGGCACGTGGGCATCGCCTTCCGTGGGACGCCGCTGCGTGGTCGCGGCGGCGTATCGGCGACGCATGTCGGTCTGCCACTGCGGCCGGAGCTCGAGCCCCTGACCGCACCAGGCGCCCGCGCGGCCGTGCGGCCGGCCGCCGCCGCCGCATTCGGGCTCGATCCGGGCCGTCCGGTCCTCCTCGTGACGGGCGGATCCTCGGGTGCGCGCCGCATCAACGAGCAGCTCATCGCGGGCCTCGACGATGTCCTCGCGAGCGGCTGGCAGGTCCTCCACGCCTCGGGTGGCTTCCGTGCGGCGATCGGGATCGAGCGCGACGGCTACCGTGCCGTCGAGTACCTGGATCGAATGGACCTCGCGCTCGCGCTCGCCGACCTCGCGCTCGGCCGCTCCGGCACCGGCACGGTCCTGGAGCTGAGCGCGCTCGGCGTGCCGGCCGTCTTCGTGCCGTACCCGCACGGCAACGGCGAGCAGCGGCTGAATGCGCGGGAAGCGGTTGCGGCGGGCGGCGCCCTCCTGGTCGCCGACGAGGACTTCACCGCGGGCTGGCTCCGCGAGCAGCTCCTTCCGCTGCTCGGCGACCCGTCACGCCGCAGTGCCATGGCCGCGGCGATCGCCTCCGTCGGGGTCCCGGACGGCACCGCGCGCACGGTCGCCCTCATCGACGCGGCGCTCAGCGAGCGGCGCGAGCGGGGCGCTTAGCATCGAGGCGCCATGATCAAGCCCGACCTGTCCATGCCGCTGCCCGAGTCGATCGGCGGCGGCGATGCCGCGACCGTGCACTTCGTCGGGATCGGCGGCTCCGGGATGAGTGGCATCGCCCAGCTGTTCCTCGCCGCGGGACACCGGGTGACGGGCTCGGATCGGGCGGCGAATGCGGCGATTCAGTCGCTGCGCGAGGCCGGCGCGGTCGTGCACATCGGTCACGCAGCCGAGCACCTCGGCGACGCCGAAGCGCTCGTGTACACGGGCGCGCTCTGGCCGGACAACCCCGAATACCTCGCGGCCGTCGCCCGCGGCATCCCCGTGCTCCACCGCTCGCAGGCCCTCGCCTGGCTCGTGCGCGGCCGACCGCTCGTCGCCGTCGCTGGGGCGCACGGCAAGACGACGAGCGCCGGCATGGTCATCACGGCACTGCTCGCCGCCGGCCGGAGCCCGAGCTTCGTCAACGGCGGCGTCATCACCGCGCTCGGCACGAGCGCGGCCTTCGGCACGGATGACCTCTGGGTCATCGAGGCCGACGAGTCCGACGGCAGCTTCCTGCTCTACACGCCGAGCGTCGCGCTCATCACGAACGTCGACGCCGACCACCTCGACCACTATGGGACGCACGACGCCTTCGACGCGGCGTTCGTCGACTTCATCGGCCGCACCTCCGGCGTCGTCGTCATCTCCGGCGACGACCCCGGCGCCCGGCGCGTGACGGCGCTCGCTGGCCTCGCGGGGGAGCGGCTCGTGCGCTTCGGCGAGTCGGCGCCCGTCGAGCTCGAGCTGCACTCGATCACGACGGACGGGCCCGTCGGCTTCGTGCTCCGCGTCGACGGCGAGGACCATGCGGTCCGGCTGCGCGTCCCCGGCCGGCACAACGCCGTGAACGCCGCGGGCGCCTTCGGCGTGCTCCGCGCGCTCGGGCTCGGGACCGGGGAGGCGATCCGCGGGCTCGAGGCCTTCGGGGGCACCGAGCGCCGGTTCGAGCATCACGCGACCGTCCGCGGCGTGCAGGTCTACGACGACTACGCGCATCACCCGACCGAGGTCGCGGCCGCGCTCGCGCAGGCCCGCTCCGTGCTGCCCGCGGGCGGCCGGCTCATCGCCGTGCACCAGCCTCACCTCTACTCCCGCACGCAGCAGCTCGCCGGTGAGTTCGCCGAGGTGTACGAGCGCCTCGCCGACTACACCGTCGTCCTCGACGTCTTCGGCGCGCGGGAGGACCCCGTGCCCGGCGTCACCGGCGCGCTCGTCGCCGAGCGGTTCGCGGACCCCGCGCGACGGGCATTCCTCGCCGACTGGCAGGCGGCCGCCGATCGCGTCGGGGAGGTCGCACGCGAGGGCGACATCGTCATGACGCTGTCCTGCGGCGACGTCTACCGGATCATCCCGCAGCTCGTCGCCGCACTGCGGGACTCGGAGGGCTCCGGATGAAGCGGCCCTCCGGGTACGACCGCGGCGCCGAGGACTCGGGGCGCACGGCCCCCGCGTCGAAGCCGGCGTCGAAGCCGGCGAACGCGGCGGGGAAGCCTGCGAAGGCGGCGGGGAAGGCTCCGACGAAGGCGGCTGCGACGTCCTCGGCGGCGCCGCCCCGGAAGGCCGCCGCCCGCCGTCCCGCCGCGACGCCGTCCCGCACGGCCAAGCCCCCTCGCGCGGAGCGGCCAGTGGACCCCGTCAAGGTCGCGAGGCGACGGCTCGCCGCCGAGCGACGGGCGGCGCAGCGCGAGCTGCAGCGCGCCCGCGCGGATCGCCGTCGCTACGAGCGGCAGGAGATCAAGCGCTTCACGGTGCGGCAGCGGGCGCGCCGCGCCGCCGGCTGGACGACGGTCGGCGTCGTCGGGCTCGTGCTCGTGCTCGTCCTCGTCGCCATCTTCTCGCCGATCCTCGCGCTGCGGCAGGTCGTCGTCGAGGGCACGGCGCGCGTCGACCCCGTGGCGATCCAGGCCGCCGTCGAGGAGCAGCTCGACACGCCGCTCGCCCTCATCGACTACGGGCGCATCGACGCGGCACTCGCCGAGTTCCCCGTCATCGAGAGCTATTCGACGGAGACGATCCCGCCCGGCACGATCCTGCTGCGCATCGTGGAGCGGCAGCCGGTCGTCACGGTCGAGGCCCCCGGCGGGCAGTTCCTCCACGTCGATCCGGCGGGGGTCACGGTCGAGTCGCTCGCCGAGCGCATCCCGGGCGTCCCGCTCGTCACCGAGAGCGGCACGACGCTGCCGAACCCCGCATTCGACGTCGCGGTCGAGGTGCTGCGCTCGATGGCGCCGGAGATGCGCGCCCAGGTCGACCGGATCACTGCGATCTCGCGCGACCATGTGACGCTCTGGCTCGTCGGCGCCGTGCAGTCGGTCGAGTGGGGGAGCGCCGACGACTCGGTGCGCAAGGCCGAGGTGCTCGCTCGGCTGCAGACGATCTACGGGAGCCAGCCAGGGGTCTTCGACGTCTCCGGGTCCGAGACGGGCATCTTCCGGCCGCTGTGATCCCGGTCGTGGGCGTGTCGTGCGGGTGGCGTCCAGGGGCCCGACTTACGCTCGTCACGGAAATCCTCTGCCGGAGCAAATATTTAAAGTTCAGGTAGAGGTTGAAACTTCAGCCAGACGACGGAGGCCGGACGTGACGTCGAACCAGAACTACCTCGCGATGATCAAGGTCGTCGGCATCGGCGGTGGCGGCGTCAACGCCGTCAACCGGATGATCGAGCTCGGCCTCAGCGGCGTCGAGTTCATCGCCATCAACACCGACGCCCAGGCGCTGCTGCTCAGCGACGCCGATGTGAAGCTCGACATCGGCCGCGACCTCACGAAGGGCCTCGGCGCAGGCGCCGACCCCGAGGTCGGCCGCCGCTCCGCGGAGGACCACGCCGAGGAGATCGAGGAGGCGCTGCGCGGCGCCGACATGGTCTTCGTCACCGCCGGCGAGGGCGGCGGGACCGGCACCGGCGGCGCGCCCGTCATCGCGCGGATCGCGAAGTCGATCGGCGCCCTCACGATCGGCGTCGTCACGAAGCCCTTCGGCTTCGAGGGCAAGCGCCGCATGCAGCAGGCCGAGCACGGCGTGCAGCGGCTCAAGGAAGAGGTCGACACGCTCATCGTCGTCCCGAACGACCGGCTGCTCGAGATCTCCGACCGCGGCATCTCCATGCTCGAGGCCTTCCAGACCGCCGACCAGGTCCTCCTCGCCGGCGTGCAGGGCATCACCGACCTCATCACGACGCCCGGCCTCATCAACCTCGACTTCGCCGACGTGAAGTCGGTCATGCAGGGCGCGGGCTCCGCGCTCATGGGCATCGGCTCCTCCCGCGGCGCCGACCGCGCGATCAAGGCCGCCGAGATCGCCGTCTCCTCGCCCCTGCTCGAGGCCTCGATCGAGGGCGCCCACGGGGTGCTGCTGTCGATCCAGGGCGGCTCGAACCTCGGCATCTTCGAGATCAACGACGCCGCGAAGCTCGTCCAGGAGGCCGTGCACCCCGAGGCGAACATCATCTTCGGCGCCGTCATCGACGACACGCTCGGCGACGAGGTGCGCGTCACGGTCATCGCCGCGGGCTTCGACGGTGGGGAGCCGCCGGTGAAGCCGGTCGCGCCGGCGCGCGCCCAGGGCGCATTCGACGACACCCGCGAGGTGCCCGGCGCGCCGGTCGCCCGCGACTTCGACACGAATGCGCTCGAGGAGACCCAGCCCGGTGTCGGCGGCGCGTCGGTCGAGGCCGAGTCGGCGCAGCCGAGCTACGTGCCGGCCGCCCGCGACGACTTCGGCGGGTTCGACGACGACCTCGACGTGCCGGAGTTCCTCAAGTAGACCGGGCGCACCGATGACGGGGACGCAGGCGCCGATCGACGAGGTCGGGCTCGCCGACAGGTATCGCCGGGTCCTCGACGACATCGCCGACGCCGCACGCGCGGCGGGCCGGGAGCCGGCAGAGCTCACGACGATCGTCGTGACGAAGTTCCACCCGGCGGAGCTCGTCCGCGCGCTCGCGGCGCTCGGGCATCGCGACGTCGGCGAGTCGCGGCAGCAGGAGCTCGGGGCGAAGGCCGCGGCGCTGCCCGATCTCGACCTCCACTGGCACTTCATCGGGCAGCTGCAGTCGAAGAAGACCGCGAAGGTCCTCGAGCACGCGCGGAGCATCCACTCGCTCGATCGCCCGTCGCTGCTCACGGCGCTCGAGGCGACCGGACGCGCCGCCGACGTGTACATCCAGGTGAACCTCACCGACGACCCTGGTCGCGGCGGCGTGCTCGCGCCCGAGCTCGCGGGTCTCGCCGAGGCGGTGCTCGCGGTGCCCGCGCTGCGGCTGCGAGGGCTCATGGCCGTCGCGGGGCTCGAAGCCGCGCCGCGCGCGGAGTTCGCCCGCGTGCGGGAGCTGCGCGACCGCGTCCTGCTGCCCATCGCGCCCGCCGCGACGGCGCTGTCGATGGGCATGTCCGGCGACTACCGCGACGCGATCGCCGAAGGCGCGACACACCTCAGAATCGGCACGGCAATCACGGGAAATCGCCCCGACCCTGCGTACGCTCGGAACTGACCCAAGACCGGGAGGATCACCATGAGCAACCCGCTGCGCAAGTTCGGCGAGTACCTCGGGCTCGTCGAGCCCGGCGAGGAGTACCAGGACGAGCCCGCGCACTCGAGCGCGGTCGACGAGCCCGTCCGCACCGCCGCGGTGACGCCGATCCGGCGGAACGCGCCACGCGCGACGGGAGCCGAGATGAACGAGATCCTCACCGTCCACCCGAGGGCCTTCAAGGACGTCAAGGTCATCGCGGAGCACTTCCGGGACGGCGTCCCGGTCATCATCAACATCACGCAGATGTCCGAGTCGGAGGCCAGGCGCCTCATCGACTTCACCTGCGGACTCGCCGAGGCGCTCTTCGGCAAGATGGAGCGCGTCACCGGCAAGGTCTTCCTGCTCTCGCCGTCGCACGTCGCCATCAGCGGCGAGGGCGCGGACGCCTCCGACGAGCTCGACGCGTCGTTCTTCGCCTGATCGCGAAGCTGCGCGTGCCTTGCGGCGCGCATTCGTAGGATGAACAGGTGACCATCGCGCAGATCATCCTCAGCGTGCTCACCACCGCGCTGACGCTGTATCTGCTCGCGCTGTGGCTGCGCATCGGCCTCGATCTCGTGCTCGCCTTCTCGCGCAGCTGGCGCCCCCGCGGCGTCATGCTCGTCATCGCCGAGTCGACGTACACGATCACGGATCCGCCCGTCCGGCTCCTGCGCCGTGCCCTGCCGCCGCTCAGAATCGGCGCCCTCGCGCTCGACTTCTCGGTCGCGATCATCATGCTCGCCGTCATCCTGCTCATGACGATTCTCGGAGCCATGCTCGGCTAGGCTTCATCCACCACCTGAAGGTTCGACAAGAAAGCTGCTGAGGTCACCACGATGGCACTGACGCCGAATGACGTGCTCAACAAGCAATTCGCGACGACCAGGCTCAAGGAGGGCTACGACCAGGATGAGGTCGATGACTTCCTCGACGAGGTCCTCGCCGAGTTCCAGCGCCTGATCGGCGAGAACGAGAACCTCAAGACGCAGCTTGCCGCGGCGCCCGCCGCGGCGGCGCCGGCCGGAGACAGCGGCGAGGCCGAGTCCCTGCGCGAGCAGCTGGCGGCGGCCCAGCATCAGGTCCAGGAACTGCAGACGCAGCTCGAGCAGGCGAAGGAGCAGTCCGGCGCGCTCGACGGCATGGGCAGCGCCGAGTACCTCCAGCTCGCGCGTCGCGTCCACGAGGAGCACGTTCGGGAGGGCGTCGTCAAGCGCGACCAGCTCATCGCCGAGGGCGAGGAGCAGTCGAAGACGCTCGCCGCGGAGGCCCAGGCGAAGTCCGAGTCCGTCGTCGTCGCCGCGCAGAACCGCGCCTCCTCGCTCGTCAACGAGGCGCAGGCGGCCGCGAACGCGATCGCGAACGAGGCGCAGGAGAAGGCGGCCGCGCTCGTCGCGGAGGCCCAGCGCCGCTACGACAGCCAGGTCGTCGAGCTCTCGCAGGAGGTCTCGACGCTCACGGGCCGCAAGTCGGAGCTCGACCGGGCGGTCGCGGAGCTTCAGGACTTCGAGCGCAACTACCGCGCCTCGCTGCGCAGCTACCTCGAGACGCAGCTCGGCGAGCTCGCGGGCGTCGGGGCGGTCGCGACCGGCTCGGTGCCCACCTCGACCGAGTCGACGGGCGACGCGACGACGGGCCAGCAGCCGTCGGTCGAGGCGCCGGAGCCGCCCGTGCCCGGCCTCGGCGGCGACACCGGCGAGCAGCCCGGCGCGCCTCGTTTTGGCGACTGACACGCCGTCGCGGTCGCGCGCGACCCTGCGGATGGGCGCCCTGGCGCTCGTCCTCGGCGTCGCCGCGGGAGTGCTCCTCATCGACCAGCTCGCGAAGGCGTGGGTCGTCGCGAACCTCCCGCACGGCGAGGCGGTCGACGTCCTCGGCGAGGTGCTCCAGTTCGTCTTCGTCCGCAACCCAGGTGCGGCGTTCTCGATGGGCGGCGGCGTCACGTGGATCTTCGCGATCCTCGCGGCGACCGTCGCGGTCGTCATCGTCGTCTTCGCGCGCCGGATCCGCTCGCTCGCGTGGGCGACCGTCTTCGGCATGCTCCTCGGCGGCACACTCGGCAACCTGACGGACCGGCTGCTGCGTGAGCCCGGGTTCGGCACGGGGCACGTCGTCGACTTCATCAAGCTCTGGGGCTTCCCGGCGATCTTCAACATCGCGGACATCGCCATCACGGCGAGCATGGTCCTGCTCGTGCTGCTGACGCTGCTCGGCATCGGGCTCGACGGCACGCGACAGCGCAAGGCGGTCACGTCGGGCGAGCCGCCTGCGGTGAGCCGTGACGAACCGCCTGCGGTGAGCCGTGACGAGCCGTAGTCTCCCCGTCCCCGACGGGCTGCACGGCCAGCGTGCCGATGCCGCCCTGGCGAAGCTGCTCGGCTTCTCTCGGACCTTCGCCGTGGAGGTCCTCGAGGCCGGCGGGGTGCGCCAGGACGGCGCGCCGCTCGGCAAGTCCGACCGGCTGCGAGCCGGCGCCTGGCTCGAGATCGAATGGGTCGAGCGGGCCGAGCCGCAGATCGTCGCCGAGGTCGTCGAGGGCGTCCGCATCGTCCTCGAGGACGACGACATCATCGTCGTCGACAAGCCGGCCGGCGTCGCGGCGCACCCCTCGGTCGGCTGGGAGGGCCCGACGGTCGTCGGAGCCCTCGCGGGCCTCGGGCGGCGGATCTCGACGAGCGGCGCCGCGGAGCGCCAGGGCGTCGTGCATCGTCTCGACGCCGGCACGAGCGGGCTCATGGTCGTCGCGAGCTCGGAGCGGGCCTACACGGAGCTGAAGCGGCAATTCCACGACCGCGAGGTCCACAAGACCTATCACGCGCTCGTGCAGGGCCACCCCGACCCGCTCGCGGGCACCATCGATGCGCCGATCGGACGCCACCCCTCGGCGGGCTGGCGGTTCGCGGTCGTCGCCGACGGCAAGCACGCCGTGACGCACTACGAGACGCTCGAGGCCTTCCCGGGCGCTTCGCTGCTCGAGATCCAGCTCGAGACGGGGCGCACCCATCAGATCCGCGTCCACATGGCGGCGCAGCGCCACCCGTGCTGCGGCGACGCGCTGTACGGCGCCGATCCGGCGCTGAGCAAGCGGCTCGGCCTCACTCGGCAGTGGCTGCACGCGCACCGCCTCGGCTTCGCGCACCCCGCCACGGGGGAGCGGGTCGACGTGACGAGCCCGTACGCCGCCGACCTTCAACGCGCCCTTGAGGTGATCGCCGCCGCCTGACCGTGTGACCGGGACGGGTTGTCACCGGCCGCGGTTATGGTCGATGCATGGCCTCCGGGGACTCCTTCGCGCATCTGCACGTCCACACGGAGTACTCGATGCTCGACGGCGCCGCGCGCGTCGGCGAGCTCCTCGACGAGGCCGTCGCCCTCGGCATGCCGGCCATCGCCATCACCGACCATGGCAACAACTTCGGCGCGTTCGAGTTCTGGCGGCAGGCGAAGGCGCGGGGCATCAAGCCGATCATCGGCACGGAGGCATATCTCACCCCGGGGACGCACCGCTCCGACAAGACGCGCGTGCGCTGGGCCGAGGGCGAAGGGCTCAATGCCGACGACGTCGGCGGCGGCGGCGCGTACACGCACATGACGCTCCTCGCCGAGACGACGGAGGGCATGCACAACCTGTTCCGCCTCTCCTCGCTCGCCTCGATCGAGGGGCACTACTTCAAGCCGCGCATGGACCGCGAGCTGCTCGCGCAGCACGCGAAGGGCATCATCGCGACGACCGGCTGCGTCGGCGGCGAGGTGCAGACCCGGCTGCGCCTCGGCCAGTACGAGGAGGCGAGGCGGGCCGCTGCGGAGTTCCGCGACATCTTCGGCCCCGACAACTTCTTCGCCGAGATCATGGACCACGGCATCGAGATCGAGCGCCGCACGCAGTCGGAGCTCATCCGGCTCGCGAAGGACGTCGGCCTGCCGCTCGTCGCGACGAACGATCTGCACTACACGCACGCGGGGGACGCGGCGGCGCACGCCGCGCTGCTGTGCGTGCAGTCCGGCTCGACGATGCACGATCCGAACCGGTTCAAGTTCGACGCCGACGAGTTCTACCTCAAGACGCCCGCGGAGATGCGCCACCTCTTCCGCGACCATCCGGAGGCGTGCGACGCGACGCTCCTCATCGCGGAGCGCTGCGAGGCCGAGTTCGCCCCGCAGGAGGGGCGCTACATGGCGCGCTTCCCGGTGCCGGACGGGGAGACCGACGTCACGTGGTTCCGCAAGGAGGTCGAGCGCGGCCTCGGCGAGCGCTACCCCGACGGGATCACCGACCGCGTGCGGCAGCAGGCCGACTACGAGATGGACGTCATCATTTCGAAGGGCTACGCGAGCTACTTCCTCGTCGTCGCCGACTTCATCAACTGGTCGAAGCGCAACGGCATCCGGGTCGGCCCCGGCCGCGGGTCCGGCGCGGGGTCGATCGCGGCGTACGCCATGCGCATCACCGATCTCGATCCCATCGAGCACGGGCTCATCTTCGAGCGGTTCCTCAACCCCGAGCGCGTGTCGATGCCCGACTTCGACGTCGACTTCGACGACCGCCGCCGCGGCGAGGTCATCCGCTACGTCACCGACAAGTACGGCTCGGATCACGTCGCGCAGATCGTCACGTACGGCACGATCGCCGCGAAGCAGGCGCTCAAGGACGCGGCCCGCGTCCTCGGCCACCCCTTCGCGATGGGCGACCGCCTCACGAAGGCGATGCCCGACCCCGCGCAGGGGCACAACATGCCGCTCGCGCACGTCCTCGACCCGGGCGCCGATCGCTATCACGAGGCGAAGGACCTCCGCGAGATCATCGAGACCGACGCGGAGGCCCGCGTCGTCTTCGACACCGCGATGGGGCTCGAGGGGCTGCGCCGCCAGTGGGGCGTGCACGCCGCGGGCGTCATCCTGTCGAGCGAGCCCCTCCTCGATGTCATCCCGATCATGCGCCGCGAGCAGGACGGCCAGATCATCACGCAGTTCGACTACCCGGCCGCCGAGGCGCTCGGGCTCGTGAAGATGGACTTCCTGGGGCTCCGGAATCTCACGATCATCGACGACGCGCTCGACAACATCGAGGCGAACCGCGGGCACCGCCCGGTCCTCGAGGAGCTCCCGTTCACGGACGAGGCGACGTACCGGCTGCTGTCGAGCGGTGAGACCCTCGGCGTCTTCCAGCTCGACTCCGGCCCGCTGCGCTCGCTGCTCAAGCTCATGCGTCCGGACAGCTTCGAGGACATCTCCGCCGTCATCGCGCTGTACCGGCCCGGCCCGATGGGCGCCGACTCGCACACGAACTACGCGCTGCGCAAGAACGGGCAGCAGCCGATCACGCCCATTCATCCCGAGCTCGCCGAGCCGCTCGCCGACATCCTCGAGGAGAGCTACGGGCTCATCATCTACCAGGAGCAGGTCATGGCGATCGCGCAGCGCGTCGCCGGCTACACGCTCGGTCAGGCCGACCTGCTCCGCCGCGCGATGGGCAAGAAGAAGAAGGAGATCCTCGACAAGGAGTTCGAGCCCTTCTCCGCGGGCATGCGCGGCAACGGCTTCTCCGACGCCGCGATCACCAAGCTCTGGGAGATCCTCGTCCCGTTCTCCGACTACGCCTTCAACAAGGCGCACTCCGCGGCCTACGGCGTCATCTCGTACTGGACCGCCTACCTCAAGCAGCACTATCCGGCCGAGTACATGGCCGCGCTGCTCACGAGCGTCGGCGACAAGAAGGACACCATGGCGATCTACCTCGCCGAGTGCCGTCGGATGGGGATCCGGGTCCTGCCGCCCGACGTCAACGAGTCGGTCGCGTACTTCAGCGCCGCGGGGGAGGACATCCGCTTCGGCCTCGGGGCCGTGCGCAACGTCGGCTTCGGCGCCGTCGAGCAGATCCGGGCCGCGCGAGAGTCGAAGGAGCCCTTCACGGGCTTCCACGACTTCCTCGCGAAGGTCCCGCTCCAGGTTGCGAACAAGCGCACGCTCGAGTCGCTCGTCAAGGCCGGCGCGTTCGACTCGCTCCACCCCGTGCGCCGCGCGCTCTTCGAGATCCACGAGGAGGCGGTCGACGCGGCCGTCTCGATCAAGCGCAACGAGGCGAGCGGCATGGTCGGCTTCGACTTCGACTCGCTCTGGGACGAGCCCGCACAGGCCGTCGACTCGGTGCCGGAGATGCCGGAGTGGACGAAGCGCGACAAGCTCGCCTTCGAGCGCGAGATGCTCGGGCTCTACGTATCCGATCACCCGCTCGCGGGTTTCGAGCAGCAGCTCGCGGCGCTCGCGACGCATTCGATCGCGACCGTCCACGCGGGCGAGGGGCTCGAGGACGGGCAGGTCATCACGATCGCCGGACTCGTCACCGCCGCGCAGCAGCGGATCGCGAAGTCGAGCGGGAATCCCTGGGGCATGCTCACCGTGCAGGACTTCAGCGGGGAGATCCCGGTGTCGTTCTTCTCGAAGAGCTACCTCGAGTTCTGGCCCCTCGTCGCGGAGGACGCGATCGTCGTCGTGAAGGGCCGCCTGCAGCGCCGCGACGACGGCTGGGCGATCACGGGGCAGACGCTGAGCGTCCCCGAGCTCGCCGCCGTCGACGCGACCTCGAGCGCGCCGCTCACGCTGCGCATCCCCGAGGCGGCCGCGACGACCGATCGCATCACGCAGCTCGGCGCCGCGCTCCGGCGCCACCCGGGGGAGGCCGAGGTGCGTCTGCTGCTCCTCCGCGACGAGAGCGCGGGCTTCTTCGAGCTGCCGCACCGCGTCCGCCGCGGGCCAGACCTCACCTCGGAGCTCAAGGTGCTGCTCGGCTCCCGCGCGTTCGACTGAGCACGGCAGGGCCCTCCGCCCTGCCCTAGGCTGAATCCTTGTGATCCGCACCATCGACCTGCGCGGCCGCCGGCTCGGCCCGGCCGAGCTCGCCGAGATCCTGCCGCGGCCCGCGATCGACGTGTCGGCGGCCTCGGCGGCGGCGGCCGACCTCATCGACGACGTCCGCGCCCGCGGCGCGGCGGCGCTCGCCGAGCAGGCCGAGCGGTTCGACGGCGGCGCCCCGACCGCGGTGCGGGTGAGCGACACGGCGATCCGCGACGCGGTCGAGGGGCTCGACCCCGAGGTGCGCGCGGCGCTCGAGGAGGCCATCCGCCGCGTCCGCCTCGCCTCCGCGGCCCAGGTGCCCCCGGCGACCGCGACCCGGCTCGCCGACGGCGGCATCGTCCGCCAGCGATGGCAGCCGGTCCGCCGAGTCGGACTCTACGTCCCGGGCGGCAAGGCGGTGTACCCGTCGAGCGTCGTCATGAATGCCGTGCCCGCGCAGGCCGCGGGTGTCGCCTCGATCGCGCTCGCCTCCCCGTCGCAGGCCGGCGGCGGCGTCGACCCGACGATCCTCGCGGCGGCGGGCCTGCTCGGCGTCGACGAGGTCTACGCGATGGGCGGCGCCGGCGCGATCGGCGCGCTCGCCTACGGCGTGCCCGAGCTCGGCCTCGACCCCGTCGACGTCATCACCGGGCCCGGCAACGTGTACGTCGCCGCCGCGAAGCGCCTCGTGAAGGGCCAGGTCGGCATCGACGCCGAGGCCGGGCCCACGGAGATCCTCGTCATCGCCGATGCGGCCGCCGACCCCGAGCTCGTCGCGGTCGACCTCATCTCGCAGGCGGAGCACGACGAGCTCGCCGCCGCGGTGCTCGTGACCGACTCGGCCGGGCTCGCCGCCGCCGTCGAGGCGGCGATCGCCCGTCGCGCGCCGCGCACGCGGCACGCGGCCCGCGTCGCGACGTCGCTCGCGGCGCAGCAGTCGGCGATCGTCCTCGTCGACGATCTCGCGACCGCCGCCCGGGTGAGCGACGCGTACGGCCCCGAGCATCTCGAGATCCAGACGGCGGACCCCGAGGCGGTGCTCGCCGACATCCACTCCGCGGGTGCGATCTTCCTCGGCCCCGACGCGCCGGTGAGCCTCGGCGACTATCTCGCCGGCTCGAACCACGTGCTGCCGACCGGTGGCCAGTCCCGCTTCTCGAGCGGGCTGAGCGCGATGGCCTTCCTGCGCCCGCAGCAGATCGTCGAGTACTCCCGGGAGGCCCTGGCCGCCGTGCGCGAGCCGCTCGTCGCGCTCGCCGCCGCGGAGGATCTGCCGGCGCACGGCGAGGCCGTCGAGGCGAGGTTCGACTGATGTTCTGCCCGTTCTGCCGCCATCCGGACTCCCGCGTCATCGACTCGCGCACGAGCGATGACGGACTGTCGATCCGGCGCCGGCGGCAGTGCCCCGAATGCGGCGGGCGCTTCACGACGACCGAGACGGCGACGCTCATGGTCATCAAGCGCAACGGCGTCGTCGAGGCCTTCAGCCGGGACAAGGTCGCCTCCGGCGTCCGCAAGGCGGCGCAGGGGCGCCCCGTCGAGGAGTCGCAGCTCGCCGAGCTCGCGCAGCGCGTCGAGGAGTCGATCCGCGCGACGGGCGCCTCGCAGATCGAGGCGAACGAGATCGGCCTCGCGATCCTCGGGCCGCTCAAGGAGCTCGACGAGGTCGCGTACATGCGGTTCGCGAGCGTCTATCAGGCGTTCGAGTCGCTCGAGGACTTCGAGGAGGCGATCGCGCGACTGCGCGACGAGCACGGCGAGCGGGAGGGCCGGGCCGACTGATGTACGGGGTGCTCTTCCGCACCGTGCTGCGCCGGCTCGACCCGGAACGCGCGCACGGACTCGCCCACGCGCTGATCCGGCTGCTCGGCTCCCGCCCCGTCGCGTGGCTCGTGCGGCGCTGGAGTCGGCCGCCGTCGGTGATGCGCGTGCACGCGATGGGCATCGACTTCCCCTCGCCCTTCGGCCTCGCCGCGGGGTTCGACAAGGACGCGCACGCCGTGCTCGGGCTCGGGGCCCTCGGCTTCGGCCACGTCGAGATCGGCACCGTCACGGCACACCCGCAGCCCGGCAACCCCCGACCCCGAC
>CAKUJB010000012.1 GCA_934661165.1 uncultured Microbacteriaceae bacterium
ATGCAGGTCCTGCAGTGCGGCACCGACACCCCCGACAGCACCGCGAGCGAGGCGGACTTCGGCTTCGGCCCCATCGAGAACGCGCCCGCGGACGACGTCTACCCGGCCGGCACGATCGCCATGGCGCGCGTCAGCGGCGACGGCTGGAGCATGGCGCACCAGTTCTTCATCGTCACCGCCGACTCGGTCATCCCGAGCGACGGCGCCGGCGGCTACACGGTCGTCGGCCGGGTGACGAGCGGCCTCGGCGAGCTCATCGCGGGCGTGACGATGGCCGGCACGGCCGACGGCTCGTCGGACGGCCCGCCGGCGAGCCCCGTCGTCATCGACTCCTTCACGATCGGGTAACGCCTCCTGGCCCGCGCGGCGGGCACCCTAAGCTTGAGGGTGTGAGTACGACCCAGTGGGGCCGCGTCGACGAGTCCGGTGCTGTTTACGTCCGAATCGGTGACGAGGAGCGACTCGTCGGCGAGTACCCCGATGCCACCCCCGAGGAGGCGCTCGCCTATTTCGAGCGCAAGTTCACCGACCTCGACGGCCAGGTGACCCTCCTCGAGCAGCGCGCGAAGGGCGGGGCGCCCGCCGCGGATCTCGCGAAGGCCGCCAGGCACCTCGTCGAGACGATCGACGCGGCGACGGCGGTCGGCGACCTGCTCGCGCTCCGCGCGCGCGTCGAGGCCGTCAGCGGCCAGGTGGCCGAGCTCTCCGAGGCGCAGAGCGAGGCGCAGAAGGCCGCGGTCGAGGCCGCGGTCGTCGAGCGCACCGGCATCGTCGAGGCGGCCGAGGCGCTCGCCGTGCGCGACCTCGAGCGCGTCCAGTGGAAGCAGGTCACGGCGGAGCTCGACGAGCTCTTCCGCCGCTGGCAGGAGCACCAGTCAACTGGCCCCCGGATCCCGAAGTCGGTCGGCGACGACCTGTGGAAGCGGTTCCGGACCGCGCGCGGCACGATCGACAGCGCGCGCCGCGCGTTCTACGCGCAGCAGGACTCGACGCAGAAGTCGGCACGCACCGCGAAGCAGCAGCTCATCGAGCGCGCCGAGGCCCTCGCGCCGCGCGGCGCCGACGGCATCCCGGCCTATCGCGGCCTGCTCGACGAGTGGAAGGCCGCCGGGCGCGCCGGGCGTCGCGCCGACGACCAGCTCTGGGAGCGGTTCAAGGCGGCGGGCGACGCGCTGTACGCAGCGAAGGCCGAGGTCGTCGCGCAGGAGCAGACCGAGTACACCGGCAACCTCGAGGCGAAGCTCGCGCTCCTCGACGAGGCCGAGTCGATCCTCAAGGTCACGGATCGCAAGCAGGCCCGGGATCAGCTCCAGGCCGTGCAGCGCCGCTGGGAGGCGATCGGCCGCGTCCCGCGCGAGCAGGTCAAGTCGGTCGAGGACCGGCTGCGCCGGATCGAGGCCCACGTCCGCAAGCTGGACGAGGACCACTGGGTGCGCTCCGACCCCGCGCGGCAGGAGCGCTCCGAGGGCTTCGCCGGCCAGCTCGAGGACTCGATCGCGAAGCTCGAGCAGGAGCTCGCCGAGGCGCAGTCCTCCGGGAACGCGAAGCGGATCGAGTCGGCGCAGCAGGCGCTCGACACCCAGCGGGCCTGGCTCGCGACGGTGCGCAAGGGCTGATCGGCTCCCGCGCGGCGGGTTCTCCACAGCCGTGCGGGCGTCCCCGGTCTCCCCGCGGCGCCCGTGCCAGGATCGGCGCATGACGCGCACCGCCCGACCGCCGACCGAGGCGCTCCTGCTCCCGGGGATCGGGACCGGCGGGCTCGAGGCGGCGGAGCTGTCCGCCGCGGTGCTCGACGGCGATCTCGTCCGCGTCGGCGACGCATTCGTCCCGGTCGACGAGCCGCAGGACCCGGCGCTCCGCGCCGCCGTCGTGCGCCCTCGGCTCGCGCCCGGCCTCGTGATCGCGGGCCGCACCGCCGCCTGGGTGTGGGGCGCGGCGTGGCGCCTCGACGAGCCCATCAGCTGCTGCCACGCGCCGCGCGTGCGGCCGGGCCTCGCGGCGGGCGTCGTCGTCCAGCGGGTCGTGCTGCGCCCGGGCGATGTCGTCGCGGTCGGCGACGTACTCGTCACCTCCCCGCTCCGGACGGCGCTCGACCTCGCGCGGGCGCCGGAGGCGGACTTCGACGAGCGGCTCCTCGCGCGACAGCTGCGCGGCTCGCAGCTCACGACCGCCGACGTCATCGCCGAGATCGAGCGGCGCCCCCGGATGCCACGCCGTCTCCTGGCGCTGCGACGGCTTCAGGTGCTCTTGACCCGATAGACGTCGTAGACCGCGTCGATCCGCCTGACCGCGTTGAGCACGCGGTCCAGGTGCGTCGCGTCGCCCATCTCGAACAGATAGCGGCTCAGCGCGATCCGCTCGTTCGATGTCGAGACGTTCGCCGAGAGGATGTTGACGTGGTGCTCGGACAGCACGCGCGTGATGTCCGAGAGCAGGCCGGCCCGGTCGAGCGCCTCGACCTGGATCTGGACGAGGAAGAGTCCCTTGCCGTCCTCCGCCCAGGTGACGTCGATCATCCGCTCCGGCTCCGACATGAGCGTCCCGACGTTGTTGCAGTCCGTTCGGTGGACCGACACGCCTGCGCCTCGGGTGACGAAGCCGATGATCTCGTCGCCCGGCACCGGCGTGCAGCACTTCGAGAGCTTGACGAGCACGTCCGCATCGCCGCGCACGAGGACCCCGGAGTTCGACGACCCCGACTGTCGGCCTCGGGCGACTCGGGTCGGGAGCTCGGGATCCTCCTGATCGGTGACGTCGCTGATCTGGGCGAGGAGCTTCTCGATGATCGACTGGCTCGAGACGTGCCCCTCGCCGATCGAGGCGTACAGGGCGTCGACCGAGGTGAGGTTGAGCTGGCCCGCGACGGCGAGGAGGGACTCGGGCGACATGAGCCGCTTGAGCGGGAGGTTCGCCTTGCGCATTGCCGTGGCGAGCGCGTCCTTGCCCTGCTCGAGCGCCTCCTCGCGACGCTCCTTCGTGAACCAGGACTTGATCTTCGACTTCGCCCGCGTCGAGCGGACGAATCCGAGCCAGTCCTGGCTCGGACCGGCTTCCGGGTTCTTCGAGGTGAGCACCTCGACGGTGTCGCCGCTGGCGAGGGCGGAGTTGAGCGGCACGAGACGGCCGTTCACCTTCGCGCCCATCGTGCGGTGGCCGACCTCGGTGTGCACCGCGTAGGCGAAGTCGACGGGCGTCGCCCCGTTCGGCAGGCCGATGACCTTGCCGCCGGGGGTGAAGACGTAGACCTCCTTCGCTCCGATCTCGAAGCGCAGTCCCTCGAGGAACTCCCCCGGATCCGAGGCGTCCTCCTGCCACTCCGTGATGCGGGCGAGCCAGGCGAGGTCGGCGTCGACCTGCTTCCCCTCTGCCTTGCCGCCGGCGACGCGCTCCTTGTACTTCCAGTGCGCGGCGACGCCGTACTCGGCGCGCTGGTGCATGTCGTGCGTGCGGATCTGGATCTCGACGGCACGGCCGCCCGGGCCGATGACCGTCGTGTGCAGCGACTGGTACAGGTTGTACTTCGGCGTCGCGATGTAGTCCTTGAAGCGTCCGGGGATCGGCGTCCAGCGGGCGTGGAGCGCGCCGAGGACGGCGTAGCAGTCGCGCACGGTCGACACGAGCACCCGGATGCCCGTGAGGTCGTAGATGTCGTCGAAGTCGCGGCCGCGGACGACCATCTTCTGGTAGATCGAGTAGTACTGCTTCGGTCGACCCTCGACGTCGGCCTTGATGCGCGCGGTGCGCAGGTCGGCCCGCACGGTGTCGATGACCTGCTGCACGAACTCCTCGCGCTGCGGGTCGCGCTGGCGCACGAGGTTCTCGATCTCGACGTAGAGCTTCGGGTGCAGCACGGAGAACGACAGGTCCTCGAGCTCGAGCTTCAGCGTCTGGATGCCGAGGCGGTGCGCGAGCGGCGCGTAGATCTCGAGCGTCTCCTTCGCCTTGCGCGTCGCCGACTCCGCCGGCACGAAGCCCCAGGTGCGCGCGTTGTGGAGCCGATCGGCGAGCTTGATGACGAGCACGCGGATGTCGCGCGACATGGCGACGATCATCTTGCGGACCGTCTCGGCCTGCGCGCTGTCGCCGTACTTCACCTTGTCGAGCTTCGTGACGCCGTCCACGAGCATCGCGATCTCGTCGCCGAACTCGCGCCGCAGCTCCTCGAGCGGATAGTCGGTGTCCTCGACGGTGTCGTGGAGGAGCGCCGCCGAGATCGTCTTGGCCCCGAGGCCGAGCTCGGCGAGGATCTGCGCGACGGCGACCGGATGGGTGATGTAGGGCTCGCCGCTGCGGCGCACCTGGCCGCGATGGGCCCGCTCCGCGACCTGGTGCGCGCGCTCGACGAGCGCGAGGTCCGCCTTCGGCTGATTCTGCCGCAGCGTCTTGAGGAGCCGGTCGACCGCGCCGGTCTGCTGCGCCCGCGAGAAGATCCGAGGAATGCGCGACAGCAGCGAGGCGCTCGCGGCTGGCTCGCTCACCGGCACCTCCCGTTCGTCAGGAGGATCCAGTCTATCCGGCGGTCTCGCGCGCGAGCGCGCGCGCCGCGAGGACCCGCTCGGCGTGCTCCTTGATCGGCTTCTCCCCCTCGCGCAGCTGCGAGTACAGCGGCGCGGCGATGAAGATCGTGGAGTACGTGCCGACGAGGATGCCGACGAACAGGGCGAGGGCGATGTCCAGCAGCGTGCCCGCGCCGAGCACGCCCGCGCCGATCCAGAGGATCGCCGCGACCGGGAGGATCGCGATGACGCCCGTGTTGATCGAGCGCACGAGGGTCTGGTTCACACCGAGGTTCACGGACTCGGCGAAGGTCCGCACGGTCGAGCCGCTGTCCTCCGCCGTGTTCTCCCGCACCTTGTCGAAGACGATGACGGTGTCGTACAGCGAGTAGCCGAGGATCGTGAGGAAGCCGATGACGGCCGCCGGCGTGATCTCGAATCCGAAGACGCCGTAGATGCCGACCGTGATGACGAGGTCGTGCAGCAGCTTCGCGAGGGCCGCGAACGACATCTTCCAGGTCCGGAAGTAGATCGCCATGAACACGGCGGCGAGCAAGACGAACACGATGAGGGAGATGATCGCCTGCCGGGAGACGTCGGCGCCCCACGTCGGACCGATGAACGAGGCCGTCACCTGCTCGACCTCGACGTCGTAGGCGGCCGCGAGCAGCTCCCGGACCTCCTGCGTCTGCGTCTCGGAGAGCTGCTCGGTCTGCACCCGGATCGAGCTGCCGCCGATGACGGTCGCCTGCGCATTCGTCTCCTCGAGGACCTCGTGCACGGCGTCGACCGCGAGGCTCGGCTCGACGATGACGGGCTCCGACACGCGGAACTCGGAGCCGCCGCGGAACTCGATGCCGAAGACGAAGCCGCCGCGCAGGATCGGGACGACGACGCACACGAGCAGCACGAGGGCGGAGATGATGTACCAGAGGCGGCGCTTCGGGACGAATGCGACCGAGCGCGTGCCGGTGTAGAGATCGTTGCCGAAGCGGACGAGGCTGGAACCCGAGGCCATCAGCGGTCCTCCCCCTTGCTCGAGGCGCCGATCGCGGCGGCGTCCTGTTCGGCAGCCTTCCGCTCGGCGATGGACTGCCGGCGCTGCGCCTCACGGCTCGCGCCCGCGCGGCGCTTCTCCGGGGTGATGCGGAACTCCGCCCGGCCCCGGTACACGGCCCCGAGCGCCCGCGGATCGAGCCCGCTCAGCGGATGGCCGCCCGCGAAGAAGCGGTTCTCGGCGAGCAGCTGGAGCATCGGGTGGGTGAAGAGCAGGACGACGAGCACGTCGATGACCGTCGTGAGGCCGAGGGTGAACGCGAAGCCGCGGACGTTGCCGACCGCGAGGATGTAGAGCACGATCGCGGAGAGCAGGCTGATGAACTTGCCGGACAGGATCGTGCGCAGCGCGCGCTTCCACCCCGCCTCGACCGCACCGGGCAGCTGCCGGCCGTCGCGCAGCTCGTCCCGGATGCGCTCGAAGTACACGATGAACGAGTCGGCCGTGAGGCCGATCGCGATGATGAGGCCCGCGACGCCGGCGAGTGAGAGCCGGTAGCCGTAGCGCCACGACATGAGCGCGATGACGAGATACGTGAGGATCGCCGCGACGAGGAGCGAGGCGATCGTCACGAGCCCGAGCAGGCGGTACTGGAAGAGCGAGTAGATGACGACGAGCACCATGCCGATGAGACCGGCGATGAGGCCCGCGGCCAGCTGCGCGGTGCCGAGCGTCGCCGAGACGGTCTCCTGGGACTGCACCGTGAAGCTCACCGGCAGCGCGCCGAACTTGAGCTGGTCGGCGAGCTCCTTCGCCTCGGCCTGCGACGCGAAGCCGCCCGAGATCATGGGCTTGCCGTCGGTGATGACCGCCTGGGTCCGCGGCGAGGAGATGACCCAGCCGTCGACGACGATCGCGAAGCGGTTGCGGACGTCGTTCTCGCCGTAGCCGACGAGACGCTGCGTGACCGCGCGGAACTCCTCGGTGCCCTGCGCGTCGAAGGTGATGAACACCCCGGGCGTGTTCGTCGGGCGGCCCTGGCTGTCGGGCACGAGGCCGCTCGTCGCGTCGCTGATCCGCTCGCCCGAGACCTCGACGGGCCCGAGGATGAACTTCTCGCCCGTGCGGGCGTCGCAGGTGATGAACGGCTCGTCGGGCGAGGCGTTGCTCGTGTACTCGGGCTCGAGCAGGGGCGAGCAGTCGAAGGCGAGGAACTCGGCCTCGAGGGCCGGCGTGATCCAGGCGGAGTCGGAGCCGTCGACCGGCTCGGAGGTGCGCTCGTCCGAGGGGGTCTCCGCGCCCTCCTCCGGGAGGACGATCTGCGAGATCGGCAGCGTCGCGATGACGGGCCGGAAGGTGAGCTGCGCGCTCGTCTTGATGCGCGCGAGCGTCGCCTCGTCGGGGACGCCCGGGATGCTCACGACGACGTTCGTGCCGCCCTGGGAGGTGACCTCCGCCTCGCTGACGCCCGCGAAGTCGACGCGGTTGCGGATGATCGACACCGTCTGGTCGAGCTGCTCCTGCGTGACGGTCTGGCCGCTCGCGAGCTCGGGCGCGAGGATGATTTGCGTCCCGCCCTCGAGGTCGAGCGCGAGCTTGAGCCCCCAGGTCGCGTTGCTCCACAGCACGCCGCCGCCGAGGATGGCGGTGAGCGCCGCGATGATGACCGCGAGCCAGACCAGCGACCTCGTCGCGGCCCGCGCGGGTGCGGACCGAGCCATTACTTCTTCTGGTCGCCTTCGTCCTCAGGGTCGATGCGCTCGCCGTAGCGGGGCTCCTCGGCCGCGGCGTCGCGCTCGCGCTGCTCGCGGTCGGCGATCTCCATGGCCTCCTCGACCGAGCGGGGCTCGCCCTCTCCGGCCGGCTCGACGACGCGGACGAGCGTCTGCCGGTGGACCTTCACCCGGTTGCCGGGGCTCAGTTCGAGGATCGCGGTGTTCGCCGTCTCGTCGAGCTCGACGATCGTGCCGAAGAGGCCGAAGTTCGTCATGACCTCGACACCGGGGACCATGGTGCCCTTCATCTTCTCCTGCTCGGCCTTGCGCTTGCGCGAGTTGCGGAACATGAAGAAGACCATGATGCCGAGCAGCACGACCATGCCGATGAGCAGGAAGTCGGGGCCCGCCTGGGCGGCGGCGGTGCCGTCCGCGGCAGCGGTCGCCCCGTCGGACGGGGCGGTCGCCGGCAGCAGCGACGAGCAGGCCGTCAGGACGAACGGCGAGGCGAGCAGGAGGATCGCGGCGGCGCCGCGGCGAAGCTTGGGCATTGAGTCGCCTTCTGGGTCGAATGGGCCTCAGCGATCATAGTGCATCACCGAACAGCGTCTCTTGATCCCGCGCTGGGAGGCCGGCCGTGTCGGCGGGCGGCGGCGCGCCGAGATGCGCGAATGCGCGCGGCGTCGCGATGCGGCCCCGCGGCGTCCGCGCGAGGAGGCCGATGCGCACGAGGAACGGCTCGACGACCGACTCGATCGTCTCGGCCTCCTCGCCGACCGAGACCGCGAGTGTGCTGAGGCCCACCGGGCCGCCGGCGAATCGCTCGACGATCGCCGCGAGCACCGCGCGGTCGAGGCGGTCGAGCCCGAGCGGGTCGACGTCGTAGAGCTCGAGCGCCGCGCGCACCGCCTCGAGGCCGTCGACCCCCTTGTGCACGAGCATGTAGTCCCGCACCCGGCGCAGCAGGCGGTTCGCGATCCGCGGCGTGCCGCGGCTGCGGGTCGCGATCTCGTCGATCGCCGGCCGCGGGATGCCCTCGAGGCCGAGCAGGTCAGCGGCGCGCAGCAGCACGCTCGCGAGCTCCGCGTCGTCATAGAACTCGAGGTGCGCGGTGAAGCCGAAGCGGTCCCGCAGCGGGTTGGGCAGCAGGCCCGATCGGGTCGTCGCCCCGACGAGCGTGAACGGCGCGAGGTCGAGCGGGATCGACGTCGCGCCGGCCCCCTTGCCGACCATGATGTCGATCCGGAAGTCCTCCATCGCGAGATAGAGCATCTCCTCGGCCGATCGCGCCATGCGGTGGATCTCGTCGATGAAGAGCACCTCGCCCGGGACGAGGCTCGACAGCAGCGCGGCGAGGTCGCCGGCGTGCTGGATCGCGGGCCCGCTCGACATCCGCAGCGGCCGGTCCGACTCGTGCGCGACGATCATCGCGAGCGTCGTCTTGCCGAGACCGGGCGGCCCGGCCAGGAGCACGTGCTCGGCCGTGCGGGACTGCAGCGCCGCGGCGTCGAGCAGGAGCTGCAGCTGACCGCGCACCTTCGACTGGCCGACGAACTCGGCGAGGCTCCGCGGCCGCAGCGCACCCTCGAAGACGAGGTCCTCGGCCTCCGCCTCGGCCCTCATCGGCGCGCGCTCCCCGTCGTCGCGGCCGGGCCGAGCACGGCGAGCGCGAGTCGGAGCAGCAGCGCGGCCCCCGCCTCCGGCGACTCGGCGGCGATCTCCGCGACGGCCTCGACGGCGCGCCGCTCCTGGAAGCCGAGACCGACGAGCGCGGTGACCGCCTCCGCCTGGGCAGCCGAGGACGCCGCCGGGGCGGGCGCCTCGGCGGCCAGGTGCGCGAGCCTGCCGTGCAGCGAGATCGTGATGAGCTTCGCCGTCTTGGGCCCGATCCCGGAGACCTTGCGGAACGCGGCGTCGTCCTCGGCGGCGACCGCCGCGGCGACCTGGGACGGCGTGAGCTCCGCGAGCACGCCGAGCGCCGACTTCGGTCCGACGCCGCTGACGGTGCGCAGCAGGTCGAAGACCTCGAGGGCCTCCCGCGAGTCGAAGCCGATCAGGCTCATGTCGTCCTCGCGGACGATGAGCGCGGTGTGGACGAATGCGTCGGCCCCCACTCGCAGCTCGAGCGCGTGACGCGGGGTGAGCAGGATCGCGTAGCCGACGCCGCCGACCTCGAGCACGAGCGTCGCACCCGCGACCGCCTGGACGGTCCCCCGGAGCGACGCGATCATGCGACCAAGCCTAGTCGAGCATTCGTAGCTATGTTCGACTGCCGCGGGCGTGTCGCTCCGCGTCGCGCCAGGCCCGCTGCGCCGGCGTGACCGTCGCATCCTCCGTCGGCGCGGCCCCACCGCCGACCCAGGCGTGGCAGAGTGCGAGCGCGAGCGCGTCCGCGGCGTCGGCGGGCCGCGGCGCTTCGGCGAGCCCGAGGATGCGCGTCACCATCGCCGCGACCTGGCGCTTGTCGGCGCTGCCGTAGCCGGTGACCGCGGCCTTCACCGCGCTCGGCGTGTGCGTCCCGACCGGCAGCCCCGCGCGGGCGGCGCGCTCGAGCACGAGCCCAGCGGCCTGCGCCGTGCCCATGACGGTCCGGAGGTTGTGCTGCGCGAAGACCTGCTCGACCGCGACCGCGTCGGGGCGGTGCGCGACGAGGAGCGCGTCGAGGCCGTCGCCGATCGCCAGGAGGCGCTGTGCGACCGGGAGCGCGGGGTCGGTGCGGAGCACGCCGACGGCGACGAGCTCGGCAGTACGATTCCGGCGGACGTCGATGACGCCGAAGCCGCAGCGGGTGAGGCCGGGGTCGATCCCGAGGATGCGCATGGTCCCGCCTCGCGGATCAGTGCTCCTCGTCGAGCTGCGCCTGCACCTCGGGCGAGACCTCGTCGTTCGAGAAGACGTTCTGCACGTCGTCGAGGTCCTCGAGCGCGTCGATCAGCCGGTAGACCTTCTTCGCGCTGTCGAGATCGAGGTCGATCGAGACGTTCGGCACGAACTCGGCCTCGGCCGAGTCGTAGTCGATCCCCGCGGCCTGCAGCGCCTCGCGCGCGGCGACGAGATCGGCGGGCTCGGTGATGACCTCGAAGCCGACGCCGTGGTCCTTGACCTCCTCCGCGCCCGCATCGAGCACGGCGAGCAGGATGTCGTCCTCCGTGACCTCGTCGGTGCGCTCGATCGAGATGACGCCCTTCCGGCTGAAGTTGTAGGCGACCGACCCCGGGTCGGCGAGCGTGCCGCCGTTGCGCGAGAGCGCGGTGCGCACCTCCGCGGCGGCGCGGTTCCTGTTGTCGGTGAGGCACTCGATGAGGAACGCGACGCCGCTGGGGCCGTACGCCTCATACGTGATGCTCGCGTACTCGACCGCCTCGCCGCCGATGCCCGCGCCACGCTTGATCGCGCGGTCGATGTTGTCGTTCGGCACCGACGTCTTCTTCGCCTTCTGCACCGCGTCGTACAGCGTCGGGTTGCCCCCGAGGTCCGGGCCGCCGAGCTTTGCGGCGACCTCGATGTTCTTGATGAGTTTCGCGAACGACTTCGCACGCCTGGCGTCGATGACCGCCTTCTTGTGCTTCGTCGTCGCCCACTTGGAATGCCCGGACATGCCGAGAATTCTAGTGCTCGGGCTGGATCGGGATCGCACCGGTCGGCGGCACGAGCCCGCTGAGCCGCTCCGGCGAGAGCGCCTTGTCGAGCAGCGCCTCCTCGAGGAGCCCGCGCTCGAGGACGAGCGAGCGGATCGAGCGCCCCTGAGCGAGCGCCTCGTGCGCGAGGCCCGCCGACACCTGATAGCCGAGGTACGGCGTGAGCGCCGTGACGACGCCGACGCTCATGCTCACGTCGTCGTGGAGCTGCTCGCGGTTCACCTGGATGCCCTCGACGCAGTGCACCCGCAGCGTGTGGCACGCGTTGCCGAGCCAGTCCAGCGACTGGAGGAGCGAATGCGCGATGACCGGTTCGAACGCGTTGAGCTGGAGCTGCCCCGCCTCGGCCGCGGCGGTGATCGTCGCATCGGCGCCGATGATCGCGAAGGCGACCTGGTTGACGACCTCGGGGATGACGGGATTGACCTTGCCCGGCATGATCGAGGAGCCGGCCTGCCGGGGCGGCAGCAGCAGCTCGCCCAGGCCGGCCTGCGGTCCGCTCGACAGGAGCCGAAGGTCATTGCAGATCTTCGAGAGCTTGATCGCCGCCCGCTTGAGGATGCCGGAGAGCGCCATGAAGTCGCCCGTGTCGCTCGTCGCCTCGATGAGGTCCGGCGCGGTGCGCAGCTCGACGCCGACGAGCGCGCTCAGCTCGAGTCGCACCGCCTCCGCGTAGCGGGGGTCCGCGGTGATCCCGGTGCCGATCGCCGTCGCGCCGAGGTTGATCTCGCGCAGCAGCCCGAGCACCTCGCGGAAGCGCTCCCGATCGGCCGCGAGGGTGACCGACCAGCCCCGGAACTCCTGGCCGACCGTCATCGGCACGGCGTCCTGCAGCTGCGTGCGCCCGACCTTGAGCACCGCGGCGAACTCCTGCGCCTTGCGGGCGAAGGCGACGGAGAGCGCCTCGTGCTCGACGAGGAGGCGCTGCACGGCGAACGTCGCGGCGAGTCGGATCGCCGTCGGGTACGCGTCGTTCGTCGACTGGCTCCGGTTGACGTCGTCGATCGGATGGAGGGCCGCGTAGTCGCCCTTCTCGTGGCCGAGGATCTCGAGCGCGCGGTTGGCGATCACCTCGTTCGCGTTCATGTTCGTCGAGGTGCCCGCGCCGCCCTGGATGACGCCGATCTTGAACTCGCCGTGCAGTGCGCCCGCGTCGATCTCGGCGCAGGCCTGGTCGATCGCGCGCGCCTTGTCGGGGTCGAGCGCGCCGAGCGCGACATTCGCACGGGCCGCGGCCCGCTTGACGAGCGCGAGGCCGCGGATGAGGTCGGGCAGGTTGTAGATCGCGCGCCGCGTGATCGGGAAGTTGATGAGCGCGCGGGCGGTGTGGATGCCCCAGTACGCGTCGGCGGGGACCGGGAGCTCCCCGAGGGAGTCGCGTTCGATGCGCTGCGCGCTCGACTGCGCGAGATACGTGTCGTAGAGCCGTCTCGCCGCGTAGTCGTCGCCGGCCGGTTCGAAGTCGCTCATCGCCGCACACCCGCCCTCCGGAGCTCGAGCTCGACGTAGCCCTCGAGGTCGAGGGCGCCGTCCGCTCCCACGATCGAGCGTAGCCGCGCCCGCCGATCGGCTCCTCGCAGTCGCGGGACGAGCCAGACGAGCGCGATGATCGCGAGCGGCACGAGCGCGACGGCGAGGCCGGCGAGCACGGCCACGGCGATCACGACCTGCTGGAAGCTCTCCCCCGCCTCGACCATCGACGTGCCGGCGCCGCCCGCCGCCGCGAAGGGCGCCGCGACGTGCTCGCCGAGCAGCGGGATGCCGGCGAGCGCGGACTCGGCGTCCTGCATCGCGTTCCGGAACCCGCCGCCGGCGTCGACGGCGAGCCGCCCGATCTCGCCGAGACCGGCGATGAGCCCGCCGATGACGATGCCCGCGGCGATCGCGGCCACGGCCACGAGGCCCGCGAACACGTCGGCGGCGATCTGTCGCGCACGCTGGTCGGAGTAGTCGCTGTACCACCGCATTCGCCCAGCATGGCCCATCCCACGGCGCACCGCACCCGGGGATGCACGCGTGGGGTGCTACGCGGCGCGGACGCGGTCGAGGAACCGCGCGTGGAAGCGCAGCTCCCCGTTCATCTCCGGGTGGAACGACGTGCCGAGCAGCGGGCCCTGCTCGACCGCGACGACGCGGCCGTCCGGGAGCGCGGCGAGGGCCGTCGCCCGGGGGCCGAGCTCCTCGACGACGGGTGCGCGGATGAAGACGGCGTGGACCGGCGGCCCGCCGAGCGCCGGCACGTCGAGGTCGATCTCGAACGACTCGACCTGCGGGCCGAAGGCGTTGCGCCGCACGACGAGATCGAGCCCGCCGAACGTCTCCTGGCCGTCGATCGCGTCGCGGAGCGTGTCGGCGAGGCAGATGAGCCCCGCGCAGGTGCCGTACACGGGCATGCCGGCTGCGATCCGGCGACGGATCGGCTCGGCGAGGTCGAAGACGCGCGAGAGCTTGTCGATGACGCTCGACTCCCCACCGGGGATGACGAGGCCAGAGACGGCGTCGAGCTCGCTCGGCCGACGCACCTCGACGACCTCCGCGCCGAGCGCGGTGAGTGCCGCGACATGCTCCCGGACATCGCCCTGCAGGGCGAGGACCCCGACGAGCGGCGGCGTCACCAGCCCCGCTCGGCGAGCCGGTGCGGTGCCGGCACATCGGCGACGTTGATGCCGACCATCGCCTCGCCGAGCCCTCGGGAGACCTCGGCGATGACGGCGGGGTCGGTGTACGCCGCGGTCGCCTTGACGATCGCCTTCGCGCGGGCCGCCGGGTTCCCGGACTTGAAGATGCCGGAGCCGACGAAGACGCCGTCCGCGCCGAGCTGCATCATCATCGCGGCGTCCGCGGGTGTCGCGACGCCGCCGGCGACGAAAAGGACGACTGGGAGCTTGCCCGTCGCGGCGACCTCGGCGACGAGCTCGTACGGCGCCTGCAGCTCCTTCGCCGCGACGTAGAGCTCGTCCTTCGTCTTCGCCGTGAGGGCGTTGATCTCGCTGAGGATCGTGCGGATGTGCCGCGTCGCCTCGGAGACGTCGCCGGTGCCGGCCTCGCCCTTCGAGCGGATCATCGCGGCGCCCTCCGTGATGCGGCGCAGCGCCTCGCCGAGGTTCGTCGCCCCGCAGACGAACGGCACCGTGAAGGGCCACTTGTCGATGTGGTTGACGTAGTCGGCCGGCGAGAGGACCTCGGACTCGTCGATGTAGTCGACGCCGAGGGACTGGAGCACCTGCGCCTCGACGAAGTGGCCGATGCGCGCCTTGGCCATGACCGGGATGGAGACCGCGTCGATGATGCCGTCGATGAGATCGGGGTCGCTCATGCGCGCGACGCCGCCCTGGGCGCGGATGTCCGCGGGGACCCGCTCGAGCGCCATGACGGCGACCGCACCGGCGTCCTCGGCGATCTTCGCCTGCTCCGCGTCGACGACGTCCATGATGACGCCGCCCTTCAGCATCTCCGCGAGTCCGCGCTTGACGCGGCTCGTGCCCACTTCAGAAGTCATAGTGGTCGATTCTACTTCGGCCAGGCGTCCGCGATGTCCCGCCGGACGTCGCCGAGCAGCCGAGGCAGCGCCTTCGTCCCGGCGATGATCGGGAAGAAGTTCGCGTCGAGCGCCCAGCGCGGCACGACGTGCTGATGCAGGTGATCCGCGATTCCCGCGCCGGCAATGCGTCCCTGGTTCATTCCGATGTTGAATCCGTGCGCGCGAGCGGTCTCCGTCAGCACCCGCATCGCGGTCTGCGTGAGCGCGCCGATCTCCGCGACCTCCTCGGGCGTCGCCTCGTCATACAGCGCAACATGCCGGTACGGGCATACGAGGAGGTGGCCCGAGTTGTATGGGAAGAGGTTGAGGAGGACGAATGCGTGCTCGCCGCGCGCGACGATGAGCCCCTCCTCGTCGGGCAGGCCCGGGGCGAGGCAGAACGGGCAGTCGTCCTCGCTCGGCATCTGGCCCTGCTGCAGGTAGACGACGCGGTGCGGCGTCCAGAGCCGCTGGAACGAGTCGGGCACGCCCGCGAACCGCTTCGCGAACTCGGCGTGCGGGAACTGCGTGCCGTCGTAGTCGTCGGGGATGTCGCCGAGCATGACCATGGCTACACCTGCGACTTCCGCGCGATGGCGTCGCGGATGCGGGCGATCGCGTCGGCGACCGGCACGCCGTTGTCCTGACTGCCGTCGCGGAGGCGGAAGCTCACCGTCCCGGCGCCCTCGTCGGTGTCGCCGGCGATGAGGACGTACGGGATCTTCTGCAGCGACGCATTCCTGATCTTCTTCTGCATGCGCTCGTCCGACACGTCGAGCTCCGCACGGATGCCGGCGGCGCGCAGCTGCGCGAAGACGCCTTCGAGGTACGGCACATGGTGGTCGG
The DNA here is from genome assembly GCA_934661165.1 of uncultured Microbacteriaceae bacterium. GTDB lineage: Bacteria > Actinomycetota > Actinomycetes > Actinomycetales > Microbacteriaceae > 73-13. The sequence goes on from CAKUJB010000012.1 coordinate 15,213, forward strand.
CGATCGGCACCCCGACCACCTGAACCGGGGCGAGCCACACCGGGAACGCGCCCGCGTAGTGCTCGAGCAGGATCGCGAAGAACCGCTCGATCGAGCCCATGAGCGCGCGGTGGATCATGATGGGGCGCTGCTTCGAGCCGTCGGCGGCCGTGTACTCGAGGTCGAACCGCTCGGGGAGGTTCGGGTCGACCTGCACGGTCGACAGCTGCCAGGTGCGGCCGAGCGCGTCCTTCGTCTTGAGGTCGATCTTCGGGCCGTAGAAGGCGGCCTCGCCGGGGACCTCGGTGAGGCGCAGGCCGGAGTCGAGGGCGACGCGACGCAGCGCATTCGTCGAGACCTCCCAGTACTCGTCAGAGCCGATCCACTTCGCCTTCTCGTCGTCCTTCATGGACAGCTCGAGCTCGAACTCGCTCAGGCCGAAGTCGCGCAGCAGCGAGAGCACGAACTCGAGGACCTTCGCGACCTCGTCCTCGAGCTGGTCGGGGGTGACGAAGAGGTGCGCGTCGTCCTGCGTGAAGCCGCGGACGCGGGTGAGGCCGTGCAGGGCGCCGGACAGCTCGTTGCGGTAGACGGTCCCGTTCTCGGTGAGACGCATCGGGAGGTCGCGGTAGCTGCGCGGGCGCTCCTTGTAGATGAGGATGTGCATCGGGCAGTTCATCGGCTTGAGGTAGTAGTCGACGCCCGGCTTCGTCACCTCGCCCGTGATCGCGTCGCGCTCCTCGTCCATGTGCAGCGGCGGCCACATGCCCTCCGCGTACGTCGCGAGGTGCCCGCTCGTCGCGAAGAGGTCGGCCTTCGAGATGTGCGGGGTGTAGACGACGCTGTAGCCCTCGGCGAGGTGGCGGGCGCGAGCGTGCGTCTCCATCTCGTGCCGGATGATGCCGCCGCGCGGGTGCCACACCGACAGACCCGAGCCGATCTCCTCGGGGAAGCTGAAGAGGTCGAGCTCGCGGCCGAGCCGCCGGTGGTCGCGCTTGGCGGCCTCCTCGAGGCGGGTCTGGTGGGCGCGCAGCTCGTCCTTGGTCGGCCAGGCCGTGCCGTAGACGCGCTGCAGCTGCGGATTGCGCTCACTGCCGCGCCAGTACGCGCCGGCGATGCGCTGCAGCGCCCAGCCATTGCCGATCATGCGGGTCGTCGGCAGGTGCGGGCCGCGGCAGAGGTCCTTCCACACCGTCTCCCCCGTCGCCGGGTCGACGTTGTCGTAGATCGTGAGCTCGCCGACGCCGACCTCGACCGACTCGCCGTCACGGCCGCGCTCGGCCTGCCCCTTGAGCCCGATGAGCTCGAGCTTGAAGGGCTCGTCGGCGAGCTCGGCGCGCGCCTCCTCGTCGGTGACGACGCGGCGCACGAATCGCTGCCCGGCCCGCTGGATGCGCTCCATCTCCTTCGAGATCGCCTTGAGCGCCTCCGGGGTGAGCGGCTCGTCGAGCTGGAAGTCGTAGTAGAAGCCGTCCTGGATGGGCGGGCCGATGCCGAGCTTCGCCTCGGGACTGATGCGCTGCATCGCCTGCGCGAGGACGTGGGCGGCCGAGTGGCGGAGGATCGCGAGCCCGTCCTCGGAGTCGATCGTGACCGGCTCGATCGTCTCCGTGCCCGTCACCGTCGCGGCCAGATCCTTGAGCTCGCCGTCGACGCGCATCGCGACGACGGAGCGATCGGTGAAGAGGTCGAATCCGGTGGGTGCCACGAGACCCAAGCCTACTGCGGACGGCCTGTCGCCCCGCGGCCCCGACCGACCCGGGCTACCCTCGCCCGGTGGAGCACGACCGGTACGGCGCAGACGTCCTCGCGGGCGACTGGCGCACCGCCGGGCGACCCGCGGTGCGAGAGGTCACGGCCGAGCGAGACCTCGTCGTCGAGGTCGTCGAGGGCGGCTGGACCGGCGCGGTCGTGAACCACGACCGGGCGACCGTGGCCCTCGAGGATCGGCATGGCCGCGTCCGGCGATTCCCCTACGGGCTCGGCTTCCTCATCGACGGCGAGCTCGTGCGTCTCGTGCCACCGCCCCAAGCCCCCGTCGCGCACGCACCCGCGCGCACCGCGTCGGGGTCGGTCGCGATGCCCGCAGCCCGAGCCCGGGTCGCCCGCGCCGGACGGATCCTCGTCGAGGGCCGACACGACGCCGAGCTCGTCGAACGTGTCTGGGGCGACGACCTGCGCATCGAGGGCGTCGTCGTCGAGTATCTCGAGGGCGTCGACCATCTCCGCGCATTCCTCGACGACTTCCGCCCAGGTCCCGGTCGCCGGATCGGTGTGCTCGTCGACCATCTCGTGCCCGGCTCGAAGGAGTCGCGGATCGCGGACTCGGTCGCCGCCTCGCCGCACGGCCCACACACGCTCGTCCTCGGCCACCCGTACATCGACGTGTGGCAGGCGGTGACGCCGCGCGCACTCGGCATCGCCGCGTGGCCCGACGTGCCGCGCGGCATCGAGTGGAAGCACGGCGTCTGCGAGGCGCTCGGTTGGCCCCATGCCGACCAGGCCGACATCGCTGCCGCATGGCGACGGATCCTCGGCCGGGTCCGCAGCTACGCCGACCTCGAGCCCTCGCTGCTCGGCCGGGTCGAGGAGCTCATCGACTTCGTCACAGGCTGACCCCTGGAGGCCGCGACTCCCGGCGGCGACGTGGTGTGGATGCGCCCGCTCGGGGCACGCCACGTGATCGTGCCGTCGGAATGCTGTCGCAGGCCCCACCGCGTCTGATGCTTCAACGTGTGATGGCCGCGGCACAGATGCGCGAGGTTCCCCGGGGCGGTCTCGCCGCCGAACTGCCAGTCGATGCTGTGGTCGATGTCGCAGCCCCGGGCGAGCCGACCGCACCCCGGGAACCGGCAGGTCTGGTCCCGCAGGCGCAGCCACATGCGCAGGTCCGTGCTGATCGCATACCGATCGCGGGAGAAGCCGAGCCGCGCACCCGTCTGCGGGTGCACGAGGAGGCGACGGAGCGAGGGCGCATTCGCCGCGAGCTGTCGGGCCGTCGCGGGGTCGATCGGGACCGTCCCGTCGAGCATGGGCGGCTCAGCCGCCGGGCCGAGGAGACCCGCCGCGTCGTCGTCGAGCAGCGCCTGCACCGGGACCGTCACGACGACCGTGGGCCGGATCCCCGCGAATCGCCCGAAGTCCCGGCCCCGCGCGACGCGGGCCTCGTGCGTGTCCGCGCCGCCCTGCTCCGCGCCGCGCTGCTCCGCCGCTTCGGCCGCGCCGCGGATGTAGTCGCCGACAAGGAAGTCGACCAGCAGGTCCGCCCGCCGCTGCCCGATCGTCCGCGGGTCGTCGATCCCGTCCTCGGCGTCGAGGTCCTCGACCCGATGCGCGAGGTCGGTGAGCCGATGGTCGATCCCGTGGGCCTCGACCGACGGCAGGTAGGCCCGGAGCCACGACATCCCATCCGCCACGTCGTCGATCTCGACCCGCCGGTCCGCCTTGGCCGCCGTGTGCCGCTCGGACGCGGGGCGCACCTGGAATCGCTCGCGGAGCGCCACGAGTCGCGTGGTCAGTCGGGCGGGCGCGGCACCGGCCGCCACCTCGATCGCCGCCGCGCCGAACGCCGCGCGAAGCCCGCAGTCCAGTTCGGCGGCATGCATCGCGATGAGCCGCACAGCGCGCCAGGGGATGCGGCCGTCCACCGCGGCATCGAGCACTCCCGGGAGCCACGCCGCGAGGATCGATGCCTCATCCATGAGACGCGATGCCACCCATTCGGAGACGCGCAGCGCAATCGCGAGCTCCGCGCGAGTCGATCGCCGGACGAACTCCGCCTGCAGCGGACGCGAGGACTCGACGACGAGGCCGAGCTGCTCGCCGGCGAGCCGCGCGCGCTCGATGCGCCGTGCGCGCTCGGCCTGGAGGGCATCGATCTCGCGCTGGACCTCCTCGACCTCGGTGAGCGCCTCCCGCAGCCGCCCCTCGGCGGCCTCGAGCGCGATCGCCGAGCGATGCGTGACGGGAGCTTCCATGCCCCGACTCTGCCAGCCGCCATAGACATCGAAGCCGCCTCGCATCCGTGGCCGAGGCTCGGGGCCAGGCAAGGGAGATGAGCGCGTTCGCTCATCGGCCGCACATGGCACGGATCGTCCCCAGACGCAATCCCGTCGCGGTATCCGGCGCGGCGCCCTACCGTGCTCGCGACAGGCCGACCGCCGGTCGGCCGCGAACACCCGGGAGGTACGACATGGGATTCCTCGATGACGCGAAGGAGACGGCGGGCGCCGCCGCGGAGAAGGTCGGGCGCGCGGTCGACGACACGGTCGACCGCGTCAAAGACAAGGTCGACGAGATTCAGGCCGATGTCGAGGTGAAGCGGGCCGAGGCTGAGGCGGCGTTCGTCAGGGCGCGCAACGAGGCGAAGGAGCGACTGCGCGACTGAGCCCGCGCCGCACTTCGTCGGGACGCATCCGCGCGCGGCGGGTCGGCGGGACGGCGGGTCGCGCCTCAGTCGGCCGCCTCGACCTCGTCCCACCGCTCGCGGATGCACTCCCGCACGAGCGCCTCGGTGAGCCCCTCGGACGTCTCAATGACCGCGTCGCCGAGATCCACTGGGACGAGCTCGGGGCTCGTGATGCCGTCCTTCCTGGCCCGCCGGACCGCGTCGTCCGCGATCATCTCGGCAGCCGAGCGCACCGGGTCCATCAGCGCACCGCCACGCGACCGGCGGCATCGACCGTGATGATCCGCGTCTCGATCTTGCGGTTGACGACGCGGATGATGACGACGATGAGCCAGAGTCCGCCGGTGAGGAGCGTGAGGATGAGGTTCCAGAACCACCCGATCCGCTTCTTGCGCTGCAGCACCGCCTGCCCCGGCGAGGTCGAGGTGACCGACCAGCCGGCCTTCGCCCACTTCGCGATCTCGGCGTCGAGGACGGCGGACTGCGCGGCGCTGCTCACGGGGATGTCCTGGCTCATGGAGCGAAGGTACCGCGGGGCGCCGTCATGGTGGCTGGACCGAGCCTGAGAATCGACGCGGCGTGACGCGCTAGACACGAAAACCCCCGGTTGAACCGGGGGTTTTGCTTGTGCGCGATACTGGGATCGAACCAGTGACCTCTTCCGTGTCAGGGAAGCGCGCTACCGCTGCGCCAATCGCGCCTGAAGGTTCAGGCCTATTCAGTTGTCGGTCTCGCGACCGGAGAGGTGGCGACGGGATTCGAACCCGTGTGAACGGCTTTGCAGGCCGGTGCCTAGCCTCTCGGCCACGCCACCGTGGTGCCCGTCGACAAGTCTCTGGGGACCGAGAGGTGATGAAACCACCCTCGAGCGGATGACGAGATTCGAACTCGCGACCCTCACCTTGGCAAGGTGATGCGCTACCACTGCGCCACATCCGCGTTGCATCCGGTCTCCCGGGTGCCCGTCTACGTTACCCGAATCCGGCACCGCTGAGCAAACCGAAGCGCCGCGTGTCATGTGGCAAGATGGTTGCTCGCGGGCGATTGGCGCAGTTGGTAGCGCGCTTCGTTCACACCGAAGAGGTCATCGGTTCGAGTCCGGTATCGCCCACCGCAAAAGTCCCTGATCAGGGCTATTTCTGATCGGGACGTGCGGCTAGGTGGAAGCGAGTTCAGGCCCTTCCGTGGGATCGCGTGGGATCACGCGCTGACACGAGGGGCCAACATGGCCAGCACAACACCCGCCGAATACGACCCGAGCCGGCCCGCCAGCTCGGCGAATCCGACACGCCGACGCCGGCGCAACGCCCGCAAACGCCCTGACTCGCTCGGCACCACCGAGCGGCTGCCGTCCGGCCGCTGGCGGGCGTACTACAGCCGCGACGGCCGCCGCTTCCCCGCCCCGCACACCTTCGACAGCCGCGCCGACGCGCAAGATTGGCTCGCCGCCGAGCGCGCCGACCGAGCCCGCGGCACCTGGCGGGATCCCGCGGCCCACCGCATCACGCTCGAGCAGTTCGCCGCCGACTGGCTCGCCACCCGTGTCGACCTCGCCCCGACGACCGCGGACTACTACGCGCATCTGCTGCGCGCCTACCTGCTCGCCGAGCTGCCGACCGATCGCGGCCGGCCGGTGTGCCTGCGCGATCGCCACGTCGCCGAGCTCAGCCCGCCGGATATCCGCGCCTGGTTCGCCGCTGTCACCCTCGCCGCCGCCGCGCAGGCCCGTGCGACGCTCAGCCCGCGGCCGCGTCGGGTGCGCAACGCCGCCCGCGCGTGGGCCAAGGCGCAGGGCCTGCCGGTCGCCGCTACGGGCCGGCTCTCCCCCGCGGTCCTCAGCGCCTGGCAGCAAGCCGGCAGCCCGCACCCGACGCTCGAGCTGGCACCGCCACCCGGCACCCTCGATCCCGAGCAGCCTGGCCGGGCCACCGCGGCCAAGGCCTACGGCCTGCTGCGCACGATCCTGGGGACCGCCGTGCGCGACGGGCTGATTCCCGGCAACCCGTGCAACCTGCGCGGGGCCGGCAGCGTGCGCGCCAAGCGCCGCACGATCGCCAGCCCCGCCGAGGTCGAGCAGCTCGCCGCGCTCATGCCCCGCCGCTACGCCGCCGCAGTCACCCTCGCCGCCTGGTCGAGCCTGCGCTATGGCGAGCTGTTCGCCCTCTCCCGCCGGCACGTCGACCTCGACGCCGGCCTCGTGCGCGTCGACCGCGCACTACAGCGCCGCGGCACCGAGCTCGTCTACGGGCCGACCAAGACCGCCGGCAGCGTGCGCAGCGTCCACCTGCCGGCATTCGTCGCCGCCGAGCTCGCCGCCCATATGGCTGAGTTCACCGACCCGGATCCCGACGCGCTCGTGTTCCCCAACACTGCCGGCGGTCCGCTGCACTCGCGGGAGCTCTCGCGCATGTTTGCCCGCGCCCGCCGCGTCATCGAGCGGCCCGAGCTCACCTGGCACGACCTGCGCCACACCGGCGCGACCCTCGCCTACAAGGCCGGCGCATCGGTGCCCGAGGTGCAGGCCCGGCTCGGCCACACCACCATGCGCGCCGCGCTCATCTACGCGCACGTCATGGACGATTCCGACCGCGTGCTCGCGCAGCGACTCGACGCGCAGTTCGCCCCGACCCCGGACCAGCGGCCGCGCCTGCGTGCTGTCTGACCCTGCCGAGAGGATGCCCCATGCACACCACCCCTAGCCCGATTCCCACACCGCTCCCCCAGCAGGATCCGTCACTGACCCGCACGTACTGGACCAGCGCTGCACCGCTCGACCCGGCGGGCGCGGCCTGGTGGGTGACGATCTGGCTCGACGTCGGCGGGGTACGCGATGCCGTCGCCGACGTGCATCCGATCATCCTCGACCCGCCGAGCCCGCTTCCGACCGACGCACACGACGCAGCGATCACTGCCGCCGGCTATCGGCGCGCGAGCAGCTGGGAGTTCAACCCGGGACCGGGCATCGGCTTCGTGGCCTGGATCGAGCCCGGCGCATGAGCGCCGAGCAGGACCCCGCGGCGAGCGGGGCCAGCGCCGCGACGGCAAGCCTGACGTATTGGGCCAGCGCCTGGCCGCTGCCGCCCGTCACCGCAGGGCGACCGTGCTGGCAAGTCACGATCCGACTGACCGTAGGCGGGATCGTCAGCGATATCGCCGCGCTCGACGTCGAATCGGACCATGCCACCGCGGCCGCTCCGCTCGAGCTCGACACCGCCGTCACCGCCCTGGGCTACCGACGCTCGACCGGGTGGGAACTCGGCCGCGATGCCGGATACGTCGCCTGGGTTGAGCCCCTCGAATAGCACGCCCCTGCCGCACACCCATGACCGCCGACGCACGCACGGCGACCCTGACCGGGGTAGTCGGGGTGCTGCTCGGCGCGCTCGTGACCGTGTGCGCCTGGATCGCCGTCGAGCTCGTCGAGCGGGCACCGCCGTCGAGCACGGTTGCTCTGGCCGAGCGATTCGGCGTCTCTGTCGTCTACGTCGACGGGCTCGAGTGTGACGGCCCGCGCGCCGGCTGCTACCGGCCGCGCACACCCGACGTCGTCTACCTGCGCCCGGATCTCGGCGACGCCGAGCGGGACGTGCTGCTACACGAGCTCGCACACGTCCTCCAGCACCGCGCCAGCGTAGGGCTCGACGAGTGTGCGGCCGACCGGATCGCGCTCGAGCTCGGTGCAAGTTCCGGGCAGTACGCCTGCCCGCCCGGCTGACCGTGCGCGCCGGTGACGACGGCGACCTCGCACGAGTTCAGAGCAGGAACCTGCCGGCAGCGTCCGGGCGCGACTCGCGCCACGGTCCCACCGACACGCCCCCACCAATACCGATCGGCGTTGGTGACCCCGCCTACGCTCCGAACCAACATGACGAGGACCGCCCGCCAGGCGGTCTGTGAGGCCACCACAGCAGGCAAGACAGGGTGGACGCCGTGACTCTGGGAAAGAGCTCGTCAGGGGACGTCAGGTAGCAACCTGAGATAAGGCGAATCCCTCGATCGAGGGTGAGCGGCATTCACCGCGGCACACGTTGCCGCCGGCCTCTCAGGAGATTCGCCATGCGTCACCCCGACCCCCTAGCACCAACCACCGACGTTCCGCGCCCGCCGACCGAGCCCGCGACCGAGCTCGGCCTGCTCGACGTCGCCGGCGTCGCCAGCCGCGCCGGCGTGCCACTGCGCATGGCCCGGCGACTGCTCGACGAGCGCCGACTGCCAACGGTCAAGATCGGCCGCTATGTCCGTGTTCGGCCCGACGACCTCGACGCCTGGCTCGCGGCGCAGACTCGCCCGGCGGTCGAGCGATGAGCGCGCCGGCGCAGCCGCTCTCGCTGCTCGCGCAGTACGTCGCCTACCTGCTGCCGAAGATCCCGCCCGCCGCCCTCGCCAACCCCGGCTCCCGGGCCACGCGCACCGCTCTCCGCGACGCCGCATCCAGCACCGTGCCCGCGCTCTACCCATCCCGCCGCGAGCTCGCCGCCGCGCTACTCGAGCTCGAGCGCATGGGCCTGATGCCTACCCTCTCAGCACGAGCCGACGCACGGGCATTACTGCTCGACGGAGTCGACCGATGAGCGGGCGAATCCGGCGGCCGCGGGTGCGCCCCGCGAGCATCCAGGTCATCGAGCGCCCGGCGACTGTCACCGCCAGCCGCGCGCTGCTAGGGCACGCGCTGCTGACCTACGCGCTGCTGTCGACGCCGACGACCTCATCGCTGGTGCAGTCGCTGCTCGTGCGCGTCAACGGCTGGAGGGCAATAGGCGTCGAGGACCTCGAGGACTCGCTCGCGCTGCTCGAGCAGCTCGAGTTGATCCCGGCTGCCCCGACGCCCGACGCCGCGGCGGCCCGCTTCGACGAGGTCGCGACTCGCATCCAGGCGGCCTTCCGATGAGCGCGGCAACGACGCCCGGGCCGCGCCGGCTCTCGCTCGCCGCGCAGTACGTCGCCTACCTCCTCGAGTTCGTGTCGGTCGCCGCCCTGAAGCGGCCCGGATCCCCAGTATTCCGGGCCGCGCTGGCCGAGGGGGTGCGCCGATCGGGGATCGCTCTCGCGCCGTCACGCCGCGAGGTTGCTCGGGGCCTCATTGAGCTCGACGCCGCCGGGCGGCTCGCCGCGATCATCGCGAGCCGGTCGGGCTCGGCGTCGTTCTACCGCGACGACTGGAGCGACGATTGGGACCTCGACACCTGGGACCTCGACACCTGGGACCTCGATACGGACCTCGCCGACGACCTCGACGACTGGGAGCC
>CAKUJB010000013.1 GCA_934661165.1 uncultured Microbacteriaceae bacterium
CTCGAGTGCCGCGTCGGCGGGCGCCGCGACGGCCCTGGCGCGGGACGCCGCCGTGAGGAGCTCCTCGCGCAGCTCGTTCGCGACGATCGAACGCAGCGCGTAGAGCCGGATGTTCGCGTTCTCCCCCGCGACGGAGATCTCGACGCGGGCGGCTCCGAAGATGCGCGCGAGGAGCGGGCGCTCCACGTTGACGCCCTGGATGCGGTCGAGGCGGGCGCGGCGGTGCTTGCGCCAGACGATGCCCTCCCGCTCCTCGACGACCTCGTCGGTCACCCGGTAGCTGTGCATGCGCCACGACAGCCAGCCGCCGACGAGGATGACCACGATGAGGAGGGCGACGCCTCCGAGCGCGAGCCCGACGTTCGCGAACACCCAGCGCGCGGCCGGGTCCTCGGGGATCCCCGACCCCTCGCCGACGATGTCGCCGAGCACGAGCGTCACCCAGACGTCGCGCAGCTGCACGACGATCCACACGAGGATCGCGATGAGCACGACCCCGCCGCGCAGCAGCGGCGTCGCGGGATGGAGTCGGCGCCAGCCGTCTTCCGCCGGCATCGCGGGTCCAGAGGCGCGCCCGTCTCCGACGGGCTCGCGGCCGCCGGCGGGCCCGTCCGCGCTCACAGGCCCGCCCGGCGCGTCTCCGCGAGCGCGACGAGCCGGTCGCGGAGCGCCTCCGCGTCGGCCTCCCGCAGACCGGGGCTGACGACCGCGGTCGCCGCAGCGGCGGTGACGAATCTGAGCTCCGCGAGCCCGAGCATTCGTGCGATCGGTCCGCGGGTGATGTCGATGAGCTGCATGCGGCCGTACGGCACGGCGACCTGGCGGTGCCACATGATGCCACGGCGGTAGACGAGGTCGTCCTCGCGCAACCGGTAGCCGATCGAGCGCACGCGGCGCGGGGTGAAGCACATGCCGATCGCGATCACGAGGACGAGGACGGCGGGCAGGACCCAGAGCCAGACGACGCCCGAGGTGAAGGGGGCGATCGAGGCGCCGATGCCGACGATGCCGAGCATCAGGGCCTGCCCCGCGAGGTCGACCCAGAGGTACGCGGGCGCGACGCCGCGCCAGCCGTCGTCGGGCGCGGTCGCCGCGGCGGGGGGCGGTGTCGTGTCGATGTCAGACATGGGGCTCCTCCTCGGGTCCATCCTCCCTCGGCGGGATGCGGCACATCTCCTCGGCGACGAGCGCCGCGACGAGCAGGACGGCGGCCGCGCCGACGCCGAGGATCGCGGGCCACAGCAGCCCCTCGCCGATGACGGGCCGTGTCACGACGACGACGAGCACCGAAGCGGTCGCGCCGAGCAGCACGGCGGCGGTGAGGGCGGCCGCCTGGGCGAAGACGGCGACCCGCGCGGCGAGGAACGGGTCGACGGCCGCGCCCGGCCGGCCGCGGGCGACGCGGCGGACGGGGATCGCCGCGAGCACGACCCCGACGGCGAGGACGGCGACGAGCGCAGAGAAGAGGAACGGCGGGGTGAGGAGCGGCCGCCCGCTCTGCGTGAGCGCGAACTCGACGAGCCAGCCGGCGAGGGCGCCGACCGCGATGAGGACGACGAGCGTCGTCGGCGAGGTGCGCTTCACGGCCGGCCGCCTCGGTCCGGGCTCACGCGAGCGGCTCCGCGGGGTAGGGCTCGACGCGCTCCCCCCGGGCGAGCGCGCGGTCGAGGAGCTCGACGACGGGGCCGCGGCCCGGCAGCTCGGCCGACTCGTCCATCGCCGCCCACGGCGCGAGGACGAATGCGCGCTCGTGCGCGCGCGGGTGCGGCACCGTGAGCTCCTCGGTGTCGATGCGCGCGTCGCCGTACACGATGAGGTCGAGGTCGAGGGTGCGGTCGCCCCAGCGCACCTCGCGCGTGCGGCCGTGGTGGTCCTCGAGGCGCTGCAGCTCGACGAGGAGGCCGGAGGCCGGCAGCGTCGTCTCGATCGCGACGACGGCGTTGAGGTAGGCGGGCGCCGCCTCGTCGACGCCGGTCGTCCGCAGCGCGGGGGTCTCGACGAGCGGCGAGCCGCGGCGGACGCGGATGCGCCGATGCGAGGCGAGTCCGAGGACCGCCTGGCGGATGGTCGACTCCCGGTCGCCGAGGTTCGCCCCGATCGCGACGATCGCGGGCGTCCATTCGCGACGAATGCGCACGGCGACGTCGTCGAACGGGACCGGGATCGGCGCCTTCGGCTTGTGGAGGGTCACCTCGACCGCGCGCGCCGGGCGGTGCGCGAGGACGAGCGCCGCGATGCGCTCGGCGAGCGTCTCGATGAGGTCGACGGGGTCGCGCTCGATCGCCGCGACGACCTGGGCCGCGAGCTCGCCGTAGTGGATCGTGTCGGCGAGCGCGTCGCCGGCGCCCGCGCGGCCGAGGTCGAGGTGCACGACGACGTCGACGACGAAGGGCTGCCCGTCGCGGCGCTCCTCGTCATAGACGCCGTGGTGGCCGTAGCCGGTGAGGCCCGTGAGCTCGAGCCGGTCGAGTCCGCTCATCGCGCGGCCTCCGGCAGCGGCATCCCGCGCGCGGCAGCGGCCATCGCCTCGTGCACGAGGAGCGCGGCGCGCGTCGAGCGCACCTCGTGGACGCGGACCGCCCAGGCGCCGAGCTGCGCGGCGCGCAGCGACACGGCGGCGGTCGCCGCGTCGAGGTCGCCCCGGTCCGGGCCGACGAGCGACTTGACGAAGCGCTTGCGGGACGCGCCGACGAGCACGGGTCGGCCGAGGGCGACGAGCTCGGCGAGGCCGTCGATGAGGGCCCAGTTCTCGGCGGGCTGCTTCGAGAAGCCGAGCCCGGGGTCGACCGCGAGACGCTCCGGGTCGATGCCGGCTTCGACGAGCGCGGCGACGCGGCGCGCGAGCTCGGCGGCGACATCGGCGACGACGTCGCCATACGTCGCGGGGGTCGTCGGTGCGCCGAACGAGTGCATGATGAGGTAGTCGGCGCCGGTCGCGCGGACGACCGCGGGCATCTCCGGGTCACGCCCGTACACGTCGTTGACGAGCCGGGCGCCGGCGGCGACCGCCGCCGCCGCGGTGGCGGCCCGGAAGGTGTCGACGGAGACGCGCACGCCCTCGGCGGTGAGCTCGCGGATGACCGGGAGGATCCGGCGCTGCTCCTCCTCGGCGCTGATCTCGGCGACGCCGGGCGCCGTCGACTCGCCGCCGACGTCGATCCAGTCGGCGCCGTCGGCGATCAGTCGCCGGGCGTGGGCGAGCGCGGCGTCGATCGCGTAGTGCTCGCCGCCGTCGGAGAAGGAGTCGGGGGTGACGTTGAGGACGCCGAAGATCTCGGTCACTACGCGGGCACCTGCATGAGGGCGAGCGCCTCGGCGCGGCGCACGGGGTCGGCGAGCTCGCCGCGGGCCGCAAGCGTCACGGTGCGCGCGGAGCCCTGGCGGGGGCCGCGGGCGGACACGCAGCCGTGCGCGGCCTCGAGGACGACGAGCGCGCCGGGCGCGGCGAGCCCGCGCTCGAGCGCGTCCGCGATGTCCTCCGTGAGGCGCTCCTGGAGCTGCGGCCGCGCTGCGGCGACCTCGACGGCGCGCGCGAGGGCGCCGAGCCCCGCGAACCGCGGGCCGGGGAGGTAGGCGACGTGGGCCGAGCCGAAGAACGGGAGCAGGTGGTGCTCGCACACCGAGCGGAACTCGATGCCGCGCAGCACGACGACCTCGCCGGCGCGCTCCGCCGAGTCGGGGAAGTCGCTCCGGCTCGCGAGCGCCTCCGCGGGGTCGTGCCCGACGCCCGCGAAGAGCTCCGCGTAGGCATCGGCGACGCGGCGCGGGGTCTCGAGCAGGCCGCCGCGGTCGGGGTCCTCCCCGATGGCGGCGAGCAGCTCGGACACGGCCGCCTCGATGCGGCCCCGGTCGATCGGCATTCTCGGTCCTTCGTTCACGGCGTGCCCTGGCCGGCCGGTGCGGCGCGGTCAGGCATCAACCGTACCCGTCAGGCGGTCGCGGGCTTCGGGCGGGTCTGGCCCTGCGCGGACTTCTTCGGCTCCCGCGCAGCCTCGGCGACCTCCGCCTCGGCCGCGACGCTCGCGGCGACATCGACCTCGCCCTTCTTCGGCACGTCGATGGGGGGCCGGTCGGAGATCGGCCGCTTCGGGCTCGAGAGCCACTGCGGGCGCGGCGGGAGGCGCTTGATGTCGGCGAAGAGGTCCTCGAGCTGCTTGTGATCGAGCGTCTCCTGCTCGAGCAGATCGTGGGCGAGCCGGTCGAGGATGTCGCGGTTGTCGTTGAGGACCTGCCACGCCTCGTCGTGGGCCTGCTCGATGAGCGCACGCACCTCTTCGTCGATCGTCGCGGCGACCTCGTCGGAGTAGTCGGGCTGCGAGCCGAGGTCGCGGCCGAGGAACGGCTCGGTCGACTTGCTGCCGAGCTTCACCGCGCCGACGCGCTCGGACATGCCGTACTCGGTGACCATCTGGCGGGCGATGCGCGTCGCCTTGTCGATGTCGTTGCCGGCACCGGTCGTCGGGTCGTGGAAGATGAGCTCCTCGGCGACGCGGCCGCCCATCGCGTAGGTGAGCTGGTCGAGCAGCTCGTTGCGGGTGACCGAGTACTTGTCCTCGAGCGGCATGACCATCGTGTAGCCGAGGGCACGGCCGCGCGGCAGGATCGTGATCTTCGTGACGGGCGCGCTGTGGTTCATCGCCGCCGCCACGACGGCGTGCCCGCCCTCGTGGTAGGCGGTGATGAGCCGCTCCTTGTCGTTCATGAGCCGCGTCCGGCGCTGCGGACCGGCCATGACGCGGTCGACGGCCTCGTCGAGCGCGCGGTTGTCGATGAGCTGCGCATTCGACCGGGCGGTGAGCAGCGCGGCCTCGTTGAGGACGTTCGCGAGGTCGGCGCCCGTGAAGCCGGGGGTCTTGCGGGCCAGGACCTCGAGGTCGACGCTCGCGGCCATCGGCTTGTCCTTCGCGTGCACCTCGAGGATCCGCTGGCGGCCCTTGTGGTCGGGCGCGTCGACGCCGATCTGGCGGTCGAAGCGGCCGGGGCGCAGCAGCGCGGGGTCGAGCACGTCGGGGCGGTTCGTCGCCGCCATGATGATGACGTTCGTCTTCGGGTCGAAGCCGTCCATCTCGACGAGGAGCTGGTTGAGCGTCTGCTCGCGCTCGTCGTTGCCGCCGCCGATGCCGGCGCCGCGGTGGCGGCCGACCGCGTCGATCTCGTCGATGAAGACGATCGCCGGGGAGTTCTGCTTCGCCTGCTCGAAGAGGTCGCGGACGCGGCTCGCGCCGACGCCGACGAACATCTCGACGAAGTCGGAGCCCGAGATCGTGTAGAACGGCACGCCCGCCTCGCCCGCGGTCGCACGCGCGAGCAGCGTCTTGCCGGTGCCGGGCGGGCCGTACAGCAGCACGCCCTTCGGGATGCGCGCGCCGACGGCGAGGAACTTCTGCGGGTCCTTGAGGAAGTCCTTGATCTCCTGGAGCTCCTCGACGGCCTCGTCGGCGCCGGCGACATCGTCGAAGCTGACCTTCGGCGCCTCCTTGCCGACGAGCTTCGCCCGCGACTTGCCGAACTGCATGACCTTGCCGCCGCCGCCCTGCATGCGGCTCATGAGGAACCAGAACAGCAGGATGAGGATGATGAACGGCACGACGGTGAACAGCAGCGAAGTCCAGATCGACTGCTGCGGCACCTCGTCGTCGAACGAGTCGAGGTTCGCGGAGTTGAGCGCGCCGATGAGCTCGGCGCCGCGCGGGGCGACGTAGTAGAACTGCACGTTCTGCCCGTACTCGGGGTCCGGGTTCCGCAGGACGAGGTCGACGCGCTGCTCGCCGTCGATGACCTTCGCGGAGGCGACCTTGTCGTCCTTGATGAACTCGAGGCCCTGCTGCGTCGTCACGGCACGGACGCTCGGCTGGACGAGGAGGCTTGCGGCGACCCACACGGCGACGATCGCGAGCAGGATGTAGACGATCGGCCCGCGGAAGAAACGCTTGAGGTCCATGGTCGTCTCAGGCTACCCGCGCGGCGCTGGGCCTGCGCTGTCTGTCCGCTGAGAGCGGACCCGCGCGAGCGACGCGACCGCGCGCATTCCTCCCGCCTGCCTGCTCAGCTGTAGACGTGCGGCGCGAGCACGGCGATGCCGCTGAGGTTGCGGTAGCGCTCGGCGTAGTCGAGGCCGTAGCCGACGACGAAGCGGTTCGGGATGTCCCAGCCGAGGTAGCGCGCGGGGACCTCGACCTTGAGCGCCTCGGGCTTGCGCAGCAGCGCGCAGATCTCGACGCTCGCCGCGCCGCGGGACTCCAGGTTCTCCCGGAGCCAGCTCAGCGTGAGCCCCGAGTCGATGATGTCCTCGGCGATGACGACATGGCGGCCGGTGATGTCGGTGTCGAGGTCCTTGAGGATGCGCACGACGCCGGAGGACTTCGTGCCGCTGCCGTACGAGGAGACGGCCATCCAGTCGAGCTCGACGTGCCGGTGCATCGCCTTCGCGAGGTCGATCATGAACGGCGCCGCGCCCTTGAGCACGCCGACCATGAGCAGGTCGCGG
This sequence comes from uncultured Microbacteriaceae bacterium, assembly GCA_934661165.1. Taxonomy (GTDB): domain Bacteria; phylum Actinomycetota; class Actinomycetes; order Actinomycetales; family Microbacteriaceae; genus 73-13. The sequence goes on from CAKUJB010000013.1 coordinate 6,488, forward strand.
CCCGCGTAATCGGCCTCGAGGTCCGCTGCGAGCTCGAGCACCTTCTCGTGGATCTGCTCGGCGGTGAAGAGGCGGTCCTCGAGGTCGGTCGCGATGTCGTCGAACTCCATGCGGCTATTCTCCCCTGCTCTGGTCGGCGTGCGCACGCGGCCGGTCCGCCGCGACGACGAGGTGCCCGTGCTCCCGGAACGCCCGGAGCCCCGGCAGGTCGATCGGCCCCTGTCCGCGCCAGTCGGTGACGAGGCGCGCGACCTCGAGCGTCTGCTGGCGGGTGAGGCTCCGGCCGAACTCGGCCGCGACGACGAGCCGGATGAGGCGGTGGCGCAGCGCCGCCGGGTTCGCCGCGAGGGCGGCGACCGGCAGCGAGATGCCGCCCCCTGGATACGGCTCCTCCGTGATCGGGTCCGCGCCGATCATGACGAGGTCCTCCGCGACCTCGTCGGCCATCGCGTCGAGCGCCTCGGCGTCCTCCCGCAGCTGCTCCGCGGTGCGCGCGAGCGCCTCGGCGACGCCGGGCCCGAGCTCCGCCTCGAGGAGCGGCAGCACCGACTCGCGCACGCGCACGCGGAGGAATGCGGGGTCCGCGTTGTGCGGATCGTCCCACGCAGCCAGCGACTGATCGGCGCACGCCGCGAGCGTCGTCGCGCGCCGCAGCGGGAGGAATGGGCGGCGCAGCACCCCCGCGACGCTCGCCATCCCCATGAGACTCGTCGCGCCGGAGCCTCGGGCGAGGCCGAGGAGCACCGTCTCGGCCTGGTCGTCGAGGGTGTGGCCGAGGAGGATCACGGCGCCGCCGTGATCGGCGCGGGCGGCTTCGAGCGCGGCGTACCTGGCGGCGCGGGCCGCCGCCTCGGGGCCCTCGCCCGCCTCGACGACGTCGACGCGACGCACCTCCACGGGGTCGAGCCCGAGCTCGCGCGCCGCCGCGGCGGCGCGCGCGGCGACGTCCGCCGAGCCCGGCTGGAGGGCGTGGTCGATGACGATCGCACCGCCGCGCATTCCTGCCCGGGGGGCCTCGAAGGCGACCGCCGCGGCGAGCGCGAGGGAGTCGGGACCGCCGCTCAGCGCGACGAGCACGAGCGCGCCGTCCGGCAGGCCGACGAGCGAGTCGCGGACCGCGCGGCGGGTGTCGGCGACGGCCGGCGTCAGGCGGGGTCGGCGCATTCGATTACGGTAGTCGGTGACTCGCCCCGCGCGCTCGCGCGGGGCATGCCGACCCGCGACAGGAGCTACCGCGCATGGGCGCTTACGACGCCGTCATCGAGATCCCGGCCGGGAGCCGGAACAAGTACGAGGTCGACCACGAGACCGGCCGCGTCTTCCTCGATCGCTACCTCTTCACGCCGTTCGTGTACCCGACGGACTACGGCTTCTTCGAGCACACGCTCGGCCTCGACGACGACCCGGTCGACGTGCTCGTGCTCCTCTTCGAGCCGGTCTTCCCGGGCGTCGGCGTCAAGGTGCGCCCCGTCGGGCTCCTCGAGATGGAGGACGACGGCGGCATCGACACGAAGATCATCGCCGTGCCCGTCAAGGACCCGCGCTGGGACCACATCCAGGACGTCACCGACATCCCGGAGCTCAAGCGCCAGGAGATCCAGCACTTCTTCGAGCACTACAAGGACCTCGAGCCGGGCAAGTGGGTCAAGGTCGGGGGCTGGGGCGACGCCGCGGCCGCCGAGCAGGTCATCCAGGACGGCTTCGCGCGGTACGAGGCCGAGGCGCACTGAGCCTCGCGGCTCCGGCGCGGCGCCTCCCGCTGCGGGGGCTCGCGCCGGGCGTCAGCGTGCTCGCGCGCGCGTGCTGACGGGGGCGACCCCGCGCATTCCTCCGCCCTGACGGCGGTCGATCAGAGGTAGACGCCCTGCGCGGCGAGGAAGTCGAGCGGGTCGGTCGTCGAGCCCCAGGTGTGCACCTCGAAGTGCAGGTGGCAGCCGGTCGACGAGCCCGTCGTGCCGATGTGGCCGATCTGGGTGCCGACCTCGACCCACTGGCCGACGCTCGCGACGAAGCCGCCCGACGGCATGTGCGCGTAGAACGTGCGCAGGCCGCCGCCGTGGTCGACCGTCATGTTGTAGCCGTACGACCAGTGCCAGCTCGCGTTCGTGACCGTGCCGCTCGCCGCCGCGAGGACCGGGGTCCAGCAGCCGCCGGCGAGGTCGATGCCCTGGTGGTTCGAGCTGCCGACGCCCGCGGCGCGGTTGCCGTAGTACGAGCTGATCCAGCCGGCCGACGGACGCACCCAGCCGGAGGCCGAGACCTGCGCCCAGTTGATGTTCGAGAGCTTCTCCTGGATGCGGATCTGCTCACCGACCCGGTAGTCGGCCTCCGTGATCGCGCGGCGCTCCGTGAGGACGATGAGCATCTGCTCGAGCTGCGCCTGGCGCTCCTGCTGGGCGATGAGCGCGGCCGAGGCCGCCTCCGACGCGGCCTGCGCCTCCGCCATCGCGACCGCGGCGTCGGCCTCGAGCTGCTGGAGCTCGGCCTGCGCGGTCTCTGACTGGCGGGTGAGCGACTCCGCCGTATTGCGCTCCTGCGTCGCCGTCTCGTACAGGCCGTTCGCGTGCTGCGAGACGCGGGATGAGACGCCGATCGCGCTGAGGATGCGGCTCGCGTCGTCGGCCTCGACGAAGAGCTGGAGGGTCGGATCGGAGCCCGTCGTCTTGACGACCTGCGCGGCCCACTGGCCGGCGCGGAGCTCGGCCTCCGTCGCGCGGGCGCCGGCCTCCTCGGCCTGCGCGGCGAGGTTCGCGGTCTCGGACTGCTTCGCGCGGTAGCGGGCGTCGAGCTGCATCCACTTCTGGGACTTCGCCTCGAGGTCGGCGCGCGTGCGCTCCACCTCGGCGGCGAGCTGCGCGATCGAGTCGCGGACCCAGGCGACGGCGTTCGCGGCGGCCGCCTCGTCGTTGCGCGCGGCCTCGACATCCGACCAGCTCGGGTAGTCCGCGGCCTGCGCCGGCGCGGGAGCCGCCAGGGGCACGATGAATGCGGTCGTCGCGACGACCGCCACTGCCAGCGTGAGCTTGCCCCAGATCCGCACCTGCGTACCCTAACCCTCAATCCTGACTTGAGGGTGCAGAGTTCGGGCGGTTTGGCGAAGACGCCGGCGCTCGTCTATGCTTGAACGCCGGTAACCGGACCTGTCCGGGACCTGGCCCCATCGTTTAGTGGCCTAGGACGCCGCCCTTTCACGGCGGTAGCGCGGGTTCGAATCCCGCTGGGGTCACTGAACAAGATGAGATAATTCAACAGCAAGGCCCTGTAGCGCAGTTGGTTAGCGTGCCGCCCTGTCACGGCGGAGGTCGCGGGTTCAAGTCCCGTCAGGGTCGCGGAAGATCACCCCGCCCGTTCGCGCGGGTGGGGTATTTTCTTCGCACGGCTCTGTAGCTCAGTTGGTAGAGCGCACGACTGAAAATCGTGAGGTCACGGGATCGACGCCCGTCGGAGCCACCACTCAAAGTCGGGGTGGATCAGGATTTTTCCTGCCTGACGCATCGCTTCTCGCCCAACTCTGCTGAGTTCGGGCCATTCTTGGGCCATTTCCGCGACCGGACTTGTCCTTGCGCCCTGCCCCGGCACCCTTCCCGGTGCCGCCACCGAGGGCCTGGTCGAGCACGGCTCCGGCGCGCAGCGCGACGCCCTCGCGGGCACGGGAGTACCGCTCGGTGACCTGGAGGCTGGAGTGCCCGAGGGTCGCTTGCACGTCCGGCGCACTCGCCCCAGCGTCAAACAGAATCGTGGCGAAGGTGTGCCGGAGGTCGTGCATCCGCAGGTCGGGTCGGCCGATCGCCGTCCGCAGCACGTCCCAGTCGACGGCGCGGTGCGCGTTGTGGTTGGTGAGCCGCCCACCGTCCGGTCCGGACAGCAGCAGGTCGTCCGGCTTCTTGCCTCGTGCGGCATCTTCGGCATAGGGGCGCGGCGCGGCGATCAACGGCACATCGCGGGACTTGTGGCTCTTGGGGCTCTGCTCCACCAGCTCGCCGTTCCTGCCGGGGCTCAACGACCGGCTGACCCGGATGATGTTGTCGCGCACCCGCAGCGCGGTCGCCTCGCCCGCACGCATCCCCGTGTAGACAAGGGTCGCGAGGTAACGCCGGTACACGCCTTCGGGCACCAGGGCGAGCAGGGTGGCGACCTGCTCCAGCGTCAGGGCGCGGGAGATGGGCGAGACGGACTCGCGCATGCTCGGCCGCTTGACCTCGCGCGCCGGGTTGTAGTCGATGAAGCGCGAGCGCCGTGCGGCGTCCAGCAGCCGCGACAGCACCGCGAGGGCGTCGTTCTTGGCCGATGCGCCGCCGGGCCAGGCGACCATTGCGGACTCGATCATGGGCGAGGTGATGTCCTCCAGCCGGTGCCGCCCCAGGCTCGGCTTCACCCGCAGCCGCCAGCCGACGTCGTAGCAGCGCGCGGTCGCCGGGCGGACGGACGCCTCGATCGCGGGCCAGTACCGATCGTGCCACTGCTCCAGCGTCATCGAGCCGTTCGGGTTCCGGCCGGCGATGACCTTCGCCAGCTCGCGCTTCGCCTCCGCGGGCGTGAGGAACATGCGCGACCGCTCGGCCGCTCCCCCATCCACGCTCGGGCCGACGACGCGAATCTGATACCGCTGGCGATCTGCCCGCCAGCGGATGCCCTCGGGCAGCGGCCAGCCCGTGCGCGGGTCGATCCGTGCGGGAGAGCCCTTGCCCGGCCGCCCGGCCATCAGGTGTCCGTCCCGCCGCGCGCCAGCAACTCATCGATGGTGTCGGCACGCCAGAGCAGGTGCTTGCCCATCCGGTCGTCGGGCTCGGGCACGAGGCCGTCCCGCCGCAGCTTGTCGAAGGACGAGACGGGGATACGGCACCGCTCGGCCGCCTCGACGCGGTTCAGGTACTCGACCCGAGACGTCGTCTCGATCATGCCGCGCTCCTTCCGCGCTGTTGCCGCACGATCCAATACGCAGATACTTGCGACCATCTGAGATTACCCGAATGTCATGGATTTCCGCAAGTACCTGAGATGACTGTCCAGAATCGCTAGAATCGACACGTGCCCATCACTCCTCCGCGCCGCGGCGACCAGACCTACGATGGCCTGCTCGCCCAGGACGACCTGCCCGAGGGCTGGTATCTGCCCGACCGTTTCCCCGGCGAGCGCGAGGACGACGCGAGCAACGAGATCGACGCCCTCCTCGGATATGACGACTCGCTTGTGACCGATGAGCAGCGCGAATCGCAGGCGATCTCCGACGAGAACGAGACCGTCGACGGCCGCTGGCGCTACATCGAGCACACTGAGACCCACACCCGCGTCATGATCCGGCTCCAGCGGCAGATGTTCGCCGTCCCCGAGGAGGTGCGCATCACCGGCGTCATCTACCTGCCGTGGCGACCCGGCGACCCCATCACGAGCCAGCTCCTGCGCGAGCTGCCGACCGCCCGCATCGAGGCCGCGATCAACAAGCGCCTGTTCGCCATGAAGCGCGCGGAGACGATCACCGGCGGCAAGATCGTCCTGCCCTCCGGTCGCAAGGTGAGCGAGCGCGATCTGGTCAAGCCGCTCGGCGACCCGAAGAAGACGCCCGACTTCTACGAGCTAGCGGCCCTCCAGCACGGCCGCCTGACCAGGGAGGGCGACCGCAACCCGAGCGCGACGATGGCACAGATCAACGGGGTTGCGCTCTCGACCGCGCAGGGCTGGGTCACCAAGGCCCGCGACCGCGGGCTACTGCCGCCAGGGCGACGCGGGCGGGCAGGGTGACCGCGATGCGCTCCGCTCTAGGAACGTGGCGCGGGACTGCGGCTCTCCTGGAATACCTGACGGAGGACGGCACGGGCTCTCAGAAGGATCACCATGTAGGCGACCTGATCCCTCCGGCAGGGAGGAGTATCGGCCTTGTCGTCATCTTCGAGTCACCCCATCTGGACGAGCTGGCGAGCGGGCTGCCCATGTCGGGCAAGGCGGGCCGAGATGCACTGAGATTCCTGACGAGACAGGACGCTACGACCGACGCTCTCGGCCCATTCGTCAAGTCGGTCAATCGCGGGAACATCGCTGGCATAGCGCTCGTCAACGTGAGTGGAGTGCCGCTGGAGAAGACCGCCTATTCTGACCCAGCCCTGAGACCCCGAGTGACCGATGCGGAGTGGGACATGCTCGACAAGCTCCGGGCATCGACTCCACGCAGGGTATCGACCATCCGCCCAGGGCTTCGCAGCGAATCGGCGCAACTACTGCTCGCTGGATTTCAGTCCCGAATCACATCGCTCGGTTCGCTCTCTGGCGCGACAGTCGCGGTCGCCGGAACGTTCGCCCAGTTGTACTGGCGGTCGATCCAGTCAACGCCGGTAGCTCACCTTCTGGAAGTCCCCCATCCGTCCTATGACCAGTGGAACCGTCCGACGAATCAAGGCCACAAGAGCCTGGCTGCCCTCCGACAAGCCTTCCTTGCGCTCACCCCGTAGTCGTTCCAAGACCAGCTCACGTCGTCCAAACGGGACAGTTGCGGCCATGACCATGCCTGTGTATTCTGAAATATTTCGCTCATTCGAGAGAAAGGAACACGAACATGGCGAAGAACAGCGGTAGCAGCCGGGTTAACGGTCGGTCGATGGGTTCGAGCAAGACCGTCAGCTCGGCACGACTCAGCCAGAAGTCCGGGACGAGCAACTCCTTCGGTGGCTACACGAAGATCAACCTCGGCAACGGCAACTTCACGATGAAGAAGACCAGTGGAAAGTAGAATCCTCATGCACGTGCCTCGCCCGACGCCGGCGCGCACCCTGCCAAACTTGTACGCACGAGCGATCACCACCTCCCATCTGGAGGCTGACCGGGACGAGGAGGCGCATGTGACCGCCACGAACGAGGCACTCGTGGCCTCCGGGCTCCGCGCACTCCGAGACCCGCTCGCTGTGTTCGTCTGCCAGGGCATTGCGGAGAAGTTCGGGGAAGGCTGGTGGACTGAAGGTGTCCTCGAAGTATTTGTCCATGATCGGACTCCGACCATCGAGGATGTGCGGAAGCACCGGAAGCTTCCAGCATCCGGCACGATTGATGAGCTCGCAAACGCACTCGACATCAACGGGTGCCTGATCCTGCTCACAAAGCACTGGGCGCGCATCTTCGGCCCCGTGCTTGGACAAGACCATCGCGGCTGGGCCTACGAGCTGATGGGGGTAAGAAACAAGAACAAGCACCTTGGCTCTGAGGACCACCCCAGCGACTACGCCTGGCGGGCGCTCGACACCATGTACCGGCTCTGCTCGTCGATCGATGAGACGAGCGCCGCCCAGCTCCTCGCGCTGCGCTCTTCGGTTGACCTCTCCGACTACGGCCAGACAAGCACCAGCGACATTCGCCTCAGCAGCGTGGCCCATGCCCTCGCGTCGGTCGACGGCAACGATTCCGCCGCCGCGAGTGCCGACGCTGGCGCACAGGAGGACCTTGAGGCAGATCTCTCTACTTCTGGACCTGACTTCTCAGGAGCCGACCTCCGGAAGATGAACTTCTCAGGGGCCAACCTCAAGGGGGCCGACTTCTCGGGCTCAGACCTCCGGGGAGCCAACTTTGCAAATGCCGTTCTCGTCGGTGCAACGTTCAAGAGCAGCGACCTGGCTGGCGCTAACCTCAGCGGAGCGGACTTGACCCGAGCGCACTTCGAGAGCACGAGGCTTTCAGCGAAGTTCGCGTGGAGCGGGTACACCCAAGACGAGAAGCTCTATGCGGCAAACCTGGCGGGCGCGATCCTCGACGGCGCAACGTTGAACTTTGCCGGGTGCGACCTTCGACGAGCAGACCTCACCGGCACCAATCTCGATGGCGCCGACTTCACGAAGGCCGACATGCGCGGCACGATCCTCGACGGCGCAACTCTCACCCGGGCAATCTTCACCAGAACTAATCTAGCTGGTGCTCGGCTACTGACTGCGAATCTCACGGAGGCGCACTTCGAGAGCACGAGGCTTTCAGCGAAGTTCGCGTGGAGCGGGTACACCCAAGACGAGAAGCTCTATGCGGCAAACCTGGCGGGCGCGATCCTCGACGGCGCAACGTTGAACTTTGCCGGGTGCGACCTTCGACGAGCAGACCTCACCGGCACCAATCTCGATGGCGCCGACTTCACGAAGGCCGACATGCGCGGCACGATCCTCGACGGCGCGATCATCACTCGGGCTATCTTCCACGGCACAAGCCTCGCTGGCGCCAGTCTTCATGACGCAGACCTCGCGGGCGCGAGCTTTAGGAACACGAATCTCTCGGAGAAGTTCGCGTGGAGCGGGTACATCAGCGACGAGAAGCTCTACGCGGCGACCCTTGTCGGCGCGAAGCTCGACGGAGCAACGTTGAACTTTGCCGGGTGCGACCTTCGACGAGCAGACCTCACCGGCACCAATCTCGACGGAGCCGACTTTTCGGGGGCGAAACTCGGTGACGCGGTGCTGAGCGGAGCGAGCCTCCGAGGCGTGAACCTGAAGGACGCTGACATCAAGGGTGTCAAGAGCGAGGGCGTGCGCTGGACCTGAGTCCGGACGGTGAGGTAGTCGATCGATGAGTGCAGGCGGTGTTCGTTGAACCAGTGCACCCACGACAGCGTCGCGAGCTCGAGCTCATCGGCGGTCCGGAACGGGCCGTCGATCTTCACGCACTCGGTCTTGTAATGACCCACCACCGTCTCCGCCAGGGCGTTGTCGAAACTGTCGCCGACGGTCCCGATCGACGCGATCGCTCCGACGTCAGCGAGTCGCTCGGAGTAGCGCAGCGCGGTGTATTGACTGGGCTCCGGCGTCCGAATGTTGAACCACGCCGGCGACGTCCTCACCCGCACGATTTCGCACCCAGAGGGCCATCTCGAGCGCGTCGAGAGGGAGGTCGGTTGGCATGCGGTTCATCGTCCTCCAGCCCACGATCCGCCGTGAGAACACGGAGCCTGACCGGAGCCTGACCCGGTTTCCCGGACACGTTCTTTGTGTTGATCATGCCGCCAGGTCGGCGGTCGTGTGTAGTGCTTCGTGGTCGGCGGGGCTGAGGCCGCCGAGCGAGGTGTGACGGCGTCGGGGATTGTAAAACCCTTCGATCCACTCGAACATCGCCGACGCGAGCTCGGTGCGAGACACCCAGTCGCGACGGTCGAGAAGCTCGCGCTGCATTGTCGACCAGAACGACTCGATGAGCGCGTTGTCGACACTCGACGCGACGCGTCCCATCGATCCGAGGAGCCCGGCCTGCCGGAGCCGGTGGCCGAAGATCCAGGACGTGTTGAGCGCCCCGGTCCGCGTGAACCACGGTTCCGGGCTCCGGTCGACGTCGCCAGCGGGCCATCTCGAGCGCGTCGACGACGATCTCGGACGTGACGCGATCCGAGATCGACCATCCGACGATGCGTCGCGAGTAGGCATCGAGCACCGCCGCGCAGTAGACCCACCCGTCCTTCCCGATGTTGGGTGATGTCGCAGAACCACACTCGGTCCGGCCGGTCGGCACGGAACTGTCGCTTCACGAGGTCCTCGTGAGTGGCAGTGTCAGGTTTCCACCCGCGTCGTTTGCGTCGATGGGAGACGCCGACAATGCCAGCGCTGCGCATCAGCCTCGCCACCCGTTTGCGGCCGACTCGCACCCCGAGTCCGAGACGCAACTCGGCATGCACCCGCTCGATCACGTCCGTCAGCGCCGAGTCGGCAACCTCTCGAGACGACGGAGCACGAGTGAGCCACTCGTAGTAGCCCGAGCGAGACACCCCGAGCAGCCGGCACGCCACCGCGACATCGAAATCCGCGGCGAGCTCCTGGACGAGCCGGAACCTCATTTTGGGAGGATGTTCTCCCTCGCGAAGTACGCGCTCGCGCGCTTGAGGATCTCGATCTCCATCTCCAGCACACGGTTCTTGCGTCGCAGCTCGACCAGCTCCCGCTTCTCAGCGGACGTGAGCCCCTCACTACGGCCGGAATCGACATCGTCCTGCGCCATCCATCGACGCAGGCCCGACTCGCTGATCCCGAGATTGCGGGCCACTTGCGCGACCGGCTCACCCTGAGCGACCAAGTCAAGCGCTCGACGACGGAACTCCGGACTCTTCGGTGCAGGCATCCACCGGCTCCTTCCCGAGACGATCATCGCCTCAGATCAGGTGTCCGGGAAACCGGGTCAGGCTCCGACCCGCTTTTCCGGACACCAACTTTGAGGCGATGATCGTCTCGGGAAGGAGTCCGTGTAATGCCTGCTGCTCACCCGCCGGAGTTTCGGCGTCGTGCCCTTGACCTCGTTGCGCAGGGCAACCCCGTCGGCCAGACGGCTCGTGATCTTGGGATCAGCGAGTCGAGTCTGCGGAACTGGATGAACCGGGACGCGATCGACTCCGGCCGCAAGGCCGGCGTCACCACTGACGAGCACAAGGAGTTGGTCGAGTTGCGTCGCCGCAACCGCGTGCTGGAGATGGAGATCGAGATCCTCAAGCGTGCGTCGGCGTACTTCGCCAGGGAGAACGTGCTCCCAGAATAGGATTCCGGCTGGTCCAGGAGCTCGCCGCTGACGGTGTCCCCGTCGCGGTGGCCTGCCGGTCCCTGAACGTCTTAACATCCGGCTACTACGAGTGGGTATCTCGTCCGCCGTCGGGATCGGGACTCGCGCACAACGAAATACTTCCCGATGGAAGGTGTGCTCCGCACCTCACCGGCCACAAGTCGAGGCAGCAACCGCAGGGGCCAGCCCCGTGCACGCGTACTCTCACATCTACTGCAACACGAATGTAAGAGCACGTTAGAGTAGCCGCCCACCGCCGGCAGTGGCGGCAGCCATCACCTCACTCAGAGACAGCGAAGCCTTCCTTTCTCATCACTCGTCGGCGTCGCTGATGCATCCGCTCCAGCAGTGGCACGGCGGCATCGCGGAAGTCATGGACGGTTGCCACCGCGCTCGCACCATCGTTGCCGCGGGTGACCCGGCCGATCTGCTGGATGACGCGTCCCTTGAACGAGACCGGTACCGCGAGGAACAGCGTGTTCAGCGAGGGGAGGTCGATGCCCTCGCCGGCGATCTTGTCGATCGCCGCCAACACGAACGGTTCGCGTGATGCATCCAGTCCAGCGAGTCGATCGCGCAGCGCGCGCCGTTCAGCCGGGGCCTGTCGTCCGTGCATGGCAAGCACCGGGGCGACCGAGCGTGCACGGATGGCTGTACTGAGTACGTCGAGGTGATCGAGACGATTGGTGAGGATGAGGCAGCATCGCTCCTCCTCGACCGCATCCAGGACCTGCCGAACGATCAGGGCGTTACGCTCCTCGTCCGCGGCGAGTTCCGTGTAGATGGCCTGGATCGACGGCCCGTCTGCGCCGGTCTCCTCGGTCGTGAATGCCGTCTCGTGCACGACGACCCGGCGCTCTGCGACCGCGGGGACGTCGATGACGTGCCGGATCGGGCCGCATTGCATCGTGATTAGGCCGTCCATCTGATCTGCGCGATACGGCGTTGCCGTCAGGCCCACCCAGTGCCGAGTCTTCACGGTTCGGATCGCGGCTTCGACGGCCGGAGCCGCGATCGCGTGACATTCGTCGACGATGATCTGCCCGTACTCGTCGAGTACGCCCGGGTCTCCGCTGCGGTGCGCGATCGACTGCATCATGATCAGATCAACGACTCCACGACGTTTGCGGCGCCCGTTCCCAAGCTGACCGATCTGCTTGTCGCTGATCGTGAGGAACTCGGTCAGCCGCACCCGCCACTGCTGGAGGAGTTCGGCTCGGTTCACCAGGATCGCTGTCGGCGTCGCCCGCGCGGCGATGAGTGCGCAGGCCATGACGGTCTTTCCCGCCCCCGGTGGAGCGACCAGCACGCCGGTCTCATGCTGGAGCAGCGCTTGGACCGCCTCTTCCTGCTCTCGTCGCAACTCTCCGGTGAAACGCATGTCGATCGCCGCGGGTACGACCGCGTCATCCTGTAGATCAACGGTGAATCCCGCGTCGGAGAGCACGCCGCGGGTCTCATCGAGCAGGCCACGGGGTAAGCGCAGTTCCGTATCGTCGTGGTCGAAGCTGGTCACAAGTCGGGGAGTGCCGAAGGTGCTGAATCGTTGCGCCTGTTTGCGATAGAACTCCGGGTTCGAGACGGATGCCGCGTGCTTCAGCGCGCTGACCACGACGCCAGGAAGTCCCTCGGTCGGGACGTGCACAACGGCATCGCGCCGCAGGAGAACCCGCCGCCCGGCGTTGCCTTTCGCGACGGAGGTGATCGCGACCCGGCGAGGCCGAGTCGCGAGAGTCTCCTGCGGCCCGGCCGACAGTCGCGCCAGCGCACCGAATTCCGCCAGCCGCTCCACTGACACCGGGTTGACAGCAGCGAGCGCCGCGAACTGGTCGGCCAGCGGCTCCCACGTCGCCGGATCCGCGAAGACCGTCGTCCCGTTTCGGCGGCGCCCACCCTGTAGCGGCAGGGCAATCAGGTTGCCGAGCCGTGCTCGGCCCGTCGATCGCTGCGGCAGCGTGTCCTGTGCGGGGAAGAAGCGGTCATAGCTGGACATCGAGATCGTCGACCGGTCGGACATCGCTGCGCGCAATAGCGCCGCCCCCATCGAACGAGCGGACGCCGCAGACACTGCGGATTCGAAGAAGATCCACACATGCGCCCCTTCGCCGGAGCGGGAGATCTCCGCGAGGGCGCTGATCTCTTGCCGCCGACACGCAGCGACGAAGGCCGCGGCATCATCGCGCCAATCGCCGTCATCGAAATCGCAGACGAGCAGTCGTGTGCGGTCGTCTGGAAGGAGGGGGTAGAGGCCGACATGGAACTCTCGCTCGCCTTCGACAGAGCCCCTCAGATGCCGCTCGATCACCGAGTCCGTCAACGGCAAGAGATCCTGATCGATTGCGGCGTCGGTATAGAAGCCGCCGCGGACCGCGGGACTCCAGCCTTTCTTTCCGGTTCGGCGACTCACCCACGGCAACGCATAGGCGTCCTCCCGCCCGACGAACCGATTGCGGAACAACGCGAGCTTTTCCGCGGGAGACGAATCCTTTGTGACAGCGCCTCTCGCTACAGCCTCGTTATCGGCAGCACCGGTCGCGACACGAGACATGGGACTCGCCGATTTCGTGGGCGGAGGTATCTGCTGTTCGGTCTCGCGCTCGATCGCCTGCAGCTCCTCACGAGCAACGGCAAGCTCGTCCTCCAGCCTTCGCACACGCTCACGCGCGGCACTGAGTCGTTGCGTGTCCCCCACCACAGCGGCGCCCAACCCCTCACCGACTGAGACGCCACGACGCCCGCGGATCCTTACGGCTCTTGCCCACCCACTGCACGTAGTCGGAGTCCCGTAGCACCTCCAGGTGGCGCAGCACGGTCGGGCGTGCTGCGCCCGTCAGCTCGGCGATTTCTCCGGTACTCAGCTCCGGTGCGTCACGCAGCGCCGCGAGGATCTGCTGCTGAAGCGACGGGAGAGCATCGATCAATCGCCGCTCCGTGGGCTCGCCCGAGAGGGTGAGCTGCACGCTCCCAGCAGTCTGACGGTAGAGCGGATCACTGAGCCCAGCGGAGCGCATTTCCTCGAACATGCGCCGGATGCCCTCACCGAACTCTTGGGTGATGCGCAGATCAGTGCATACCCGCGCGATCCGCGGGTTCCGAGCGAAGCGCTTGATCGCGAGCGGATTCGCTGGGTCGACCAGGCCGGGGAATCGTCCCGGACTCTCGATGACGATGCGGTCGTCGTAAATATCGACGTGGATATAGTCGCCCTGGATGCTGTAGGAGCGATGCACGATCGCGTTGACAACTCCCTCCAACCAGGCGTCTTCAGGCACCAAGCCAGTGTCCTCGAAACGTCCAGACGCGGCGAGTGCGCGGCGGGTCGGCTGCCATCTGTGGATGCTCGCGCGGGCGGCGTCGAGGAGCCGCGGGATCGGTCCCTCAAGCCGGTCGTCACCGATCAGATTCTGTCGGGAGCCGGATTCACGCTGCGTGCCTTGGAATCGGCTCACCCGCACCTGCGCTGATGGCAGAGCACGCTCAGGATGTTCCGCGAACAGCAGCACCCCGGCCACGGTCAGGCGATCGCCAGCGGCGAGTTCCCGAGCCTCAAGAAGTCGGGCCGCGTCCGGCGCTCCGAGCACAGCGGCATAGGTGTCGAGAAGGTCGCGATCGACGTCGCTGACCCGCAACTCCGTGCGCTCGGACTCGAATGAAGACTGGCTCTTGTCGTAGAACAGTTCGCGCCGCTGTGCGAAGGTCAGCTTGCGACTCTCGTCCCCCAGGCGCAGGTAGGCCTCATCCCGGTTGGTCGCGTAGACGTTCCGCCCCGGCAGCACCTCGATCACCAGGAGATGGTCGCTTTCGCCGTCATCGCGAACGCACTCATAGAGGTGCGTCTGAGTCGGGACCGTCGGATCGGTGAAGTCCACAGCGGCCTGCATCAGATCGTTCAAGCGCTTCGGGTCGCTGTCGACCCCTTCGACAGCGCCGTCACTGAGGCCGACGACGATTGTTCCACCGTCGGCGTTCGCGAACGCCACGATGCTCTCTGCCAACTTCTTCGGCTCGATCCGCACTGACTTGCGATCGAACCATTGGCTTTCGGGCAACGCGAGCAAGCGTTCCGCGCGCTGCGCCGGCGCCGCGGCAAGCGCTGCGTCAATCGCTCCTGCTGGCATGCTTCTACTCTAACATTATTAGAGTATTTTGCAGTAGCGATGCGGGAGCCGGCGCCGTCCGATCGGTGCGGCTACTCTCACGCCTACTGCGACGCGGATGTTAGAGCGCGTTAGAGTAGCCCGCTCCATCGAGACCCGCAGCCGGGCCATATCCGGGCCATTTCCGCCCACGGAACCAACTGCGGGCAACTGCGACCACCCAGGAAAATGCCTGGTCAGCAGCGATCCGTCACCATAGATACAGTGCGATTTCGGCCCCGAAGTCACTGAAAATCGTGAGGTCACGGGATCGACGCCCGTCGGAGCCACCACCCCCGTCGTCTGCTGCGCACATACCGCTCCCGGGTGCTGGGAATCCGGCCTGGTGCTGGGAATCCGCGTCGATTCGCCAGCATGCAGACGGAATCCCAGCACGGGGCCGCACGCGCCCGGGTCGCGCGGTGGTCAGGTCACCTGCGCGGCCCGCGCGACACCGCGGCCCCGCGCATTCCTCCCGGTGCGCGTCAGCGCCCCGCCGCCCGGCGACCCGCTCGACGGCTTCGAGTACGTCGCGCTCGGGGACTCGTACCAGGCCGGCTTCGGGGTCACGCCGTACTCCGACACGAGCCCCTTCGCCGACGGTCCGCTCAACGGCTGCTACCAGGCCCTCGCGAACTACCCGCAGCTCGTCGCGACCGATCTCGGGCTGACGATCACCGATGAGACGTGCAGCGGGGCGATCACGGCGAACATCGGCTACGAGTCCGGCGTCACGATCCCCTCGCCGCCGGCGACCGGCCCGCTGACCGGTCTGCCGACCGGCTCGCAGGTCCAGACGACGATGGCGGGGAAGGTCGCGCCCGCCGTGCAGTCCGCCGCGCTCAGCGCGACGACCGACGTCGTCACGATCGGCATCGGCGGCAACGACCTCGGCTTCGCGTCGATCGCGATGGCGTGCGTCCGCGACAGCGTCGGCGCCGGCAGCTACCCGCTCTACCTCTACTGGGTGAGTCCCGGCATCACGTTCGACAACTGCAAGCAGTACTTCGACGACCAGGCGACCTACCCCGACGCGTATCTCAAGGACCGGCTCGCGACCTATGTCGTGCCGCGGATCGAGGCGACGCTCACGCGGGTCAAGGCGGCGGCGCCGAATGCCCAGGTCTTCGTCGTCGGCTACCCGCAGATCGCACCGGCCGACGCGATGGACGCATGCTTCACCGCGCCGGGGTCGGTCGACGCCGTGCCGCTCTCGGGGGTCGACATCGACTTCGTCCACGAGATCGAGGGACTCCTCGACACGGCGATCGAGTCGGCCGCCGCCGCGCACGGCGCGCACTACATCAACACCTGGGACGACACCGCCGCGAACACCCTGTGCACGCCCGACCCTTGGATCTGGGGCCTCACCGCGTACGTCAACCTCTCCGGACCCTGCGATCCCGGCTACATCAACGGCGACTCCTCGGGCTGGATCTGCGTGAAGCTCGGCGCCCTCCACCCGAACGCGGGCGGTGTCGAGAACCTCCGCCAGCTCGTCGCGGCATCCATCCCGACCGCGTTCTTCACCCGGATCGTCGACGGCACGCTCGAGCCGGGCGGCTCGGTCGCCGTCGAGGGCGGCGGCTTCCACCCCGGCGAGCCCGTCGAGCTCGTCCTCCATTCGCTGCCGGTCACGATCGCGACAGTGACGGCGAATGCGGCTGGCGGCTTCGCCGCGACCGCCGCGATCCCGAGCAGCGTCCCGCCCGGCGCGCACACCCTCACCGCGACCGGACTCAGCTCGGGGCACGCGTTCAGCGCCTCGGTCGCCCTCGCGATGCCGGCGACCGGCGTCGAGCTCGCAGGCCCCGCACTCGCGGGCGTGCTGCTCCTCCTCGCCGGCGGCGTGCTCCTCGCCACCGCGCGCCGCCGCGCGGCCTGAGCCGCGGCTCGGCTCGCCTCGGTCCTGCCCGGCTCGAGAGCAGGATGAATGCGCGAGAGCAGGATGGATCGGCGCGAACGGTCCTGCTCTCGCGCATTCCTCCTGCTGCGCTGCCGGCCCACCGGGCGCAGGGGCTCGCCGGGCTCCTCAGATCCCGCGGCCGGATGCGCCCCCGCACGGCGAGGTCGAGCAGCACCGCCGTCAGCGCCTTCCCTTCCGCCCGGAGGAGCTTCGCGGCGACCGCGACCGACGTGCCGGCGGGCGGCTCGTACTCCGCGATGATCGCCCGCCCGGTCCTGGCGTCGCGACGAGCTCGGACGCGCGCCCCGATCGCGAGGCCGACCGCCGCGAGCGCTGCCGCCGCGCCGCCGTAGAGCAGGATCGGCACTCGCTGCAGGAAGGGCTCCGGGCGCGATGCGAAGGTGCCGCCGGGGAAGCCGAGCGCGACCGTCACGTTCTCGTACGCCCCGATCCCGGTCTCGTCGACGGCGACGCCGCCCGCGGCGATGTCCACGTCGCACAGGTCGCCCGCGCCGAACGGACCCCGGTAGCATGCGGCGGCGCCGGTGAAGACCGCCGCGAGGCCGTCGTCGAGCACCACGTGGGCGCGCACCCGCGCGAAGGGCTGCGACCAGCCCGTGCCGTTGAGGTCCCAGTAGAACTCGTCGATGCCGGTGTCGGCGACGTGCAGCGTCACGTCGCGCTGCCGGTACGTCAGCACGTAGGTCTGCACGCCGTGCACGTACTGCCCCTCCGGCACTGCGATGGTCACGGTCGCGAAGTCCCCCGCGGCCTCGACGGTGAATGCGCGGGGCTCGCCGCGCGCATTCGTCACCGACAGCACCTCGAGATCGGTCGGGTGCCCGTCAAAGACGCGGACGAGGTCGCGCTGCAGCCCGCGGTTCTGATCGAAGTCGGGGAACCGCGCGACGAGCGTCTCCGTCGTCAGCAGCGTCGAGTGCCCCTCGTCGTCGCGGCCGAGCTCGTAGACCGCCTCGTACGCGTCGAAGACGAAGTCGTCGGGGTCGGGCACCGCGCGGGCCGCGGGGGCGGCAAGGTGGGTGGCGGCCGCGGCCGGCATCGCGGCGCCGACGACGCC
>CAKUJB010000014.1 GCA_934661165.1 uncultured Microbacteriaceae bacterium
TCCCGCCCGTCGACGTCGTCCACGAGCGCCTCGACGCGCAGGCCGTCGCCGCCGACGCGGGGACGGGCATGCGATTCGGCGATCTCGGGCTCGGTGACAACCTCGTGCGGCAGCTCGAGGCGCTCGGCGCGACCGAGCCGTTCCCGATCCAGGCCGCGACGATCCCGCAGGTCATCGCGGGCCGCGACGTGCTCGGGCGCGGGCGGACCGGCTCGGGCAAGACCATCGCGTTCGGCGCCCCGCTCGTCGAGCGGTTGCTGCAGCTCCACCGCGCCCGCCACCCCGAGGGCGCGAAGGGCCGGTCCATGGGCCGCAAGCCCCGCGCCCTCATCCTCGCGCCCACCCGGGAACTCGCGCAGCAGATCGACCGCACGGTGCAGCCGCTCGCGCGCTCGGTCGGCCTCTTCACCATCTCGATCGTCGGGGGCGTCCCGTACCAGCGGCAGCTCACGGGCATCCACCGCGGCGTCGACATCGTCATCGGCACGCCCGGCCGCATCCAGGATCTCGTCGACAAGGGCGAGCTCGACCTGAGCCGCATCGAGATCTCCGTGCTCGATGAGGCCGACCACATGTGCGACCTCGGCTTCCTCGAGGCGGTGCAGGACATCCTCCGGCTCACGCCGGACGGCTCGCAGCGCCTCCTGTTCTCCGCGACGCTCGACCAGGCCGTGGAGTCGCTCGTCGCCGAGTTCCTCGACGACCCGAGCGTCCACGAGGTCGAGGGCGAGGACCAGGCGAGCTCGACGATCCACCACCGAGTGCTCATCATCGACCCCCATGCGAAGCGCGACATCCTCAAGGAACTCGTCGGCGAGGCTGGCCGCGCGATCGTCTTCAGCCGCACGCGCGTTTTCGCCGAGGACGTCGCCGAGGTGCTCGACGACGCGGGCATCGCCGCGGTCTCGATGCACGGCGACCTCAACCAGGCCAGGCGCAACCGCTCCCTCGCCGCCCTGTCGCGCGGCCACGTCCAGGCGCTCGTCGCGACCGACGTCGCCGCCCGCGGCATCCACGTCGACGACGTCGAGCTCGTCGTCCAGGCGGACATGCCCGATGACCACAAGACCTACCTGCACCGCGCCGGCCGCACCGGCCGCGCGGGCGCCGCGGGCACCGTCGTCACGGTCATCGCCCCCGGGCGGCGTCGCCGCATGGAGGAGCTCCTCGAGCACGCGGGCATCGAGGCCGAGTGGGAGGACCGCTCGACGCCGCGGGCGCCGCGCGGCGATCGCGGGGAGCGCGGTGGCTGGGGCGACCGCGGTGGTCGTGGCGACCGGGGTGACCGGGGCTTCCGGGCCGAGCGCGGCGGCGAGCGGGGGGATCGCGGTGACCGCGGGTCCCGCCCCGGCCGCCCCCAGCGCGGCGAGTGGCGCGAGCGCGTCGAGCGCCCGGCCCGCGCGCCGCGGGACTGAGGCGACCCCGCGCATTCCTCCCGGCAGCGCCTCACGCCGCTCAGTGTGGGTGTTCTCGGCGAACGGGGGTCAGATCGCACCCACGCTCGCCGAAAACACCCCCGCCCGCGGAGCCGGCCCCGGCGCAGCCGCGGCTCGCCTCGCCGAGTGTGCATGATTGCGCCGAGCGTGCATGAATTCGCGTGTGTGAAGTCTCACTACATCGGTGACACTTCTGTCTCACCACATCGGTGACACTTCGGCTGGGTTTGGTGGTGACACTTCGCTGTGTCGTGATCGGTGGATGCCTGCCGCTGAGATCATCCCGTCCGTTGTCCGTCTCGCGATCGCGTTCTGGCCCGCCGATGCGCCCCGCGGCGCGGTGACGGCGTTCTGCGCGGAGTATGGGATCAGCCGGAAGTCGTTCTATGCACTCCGCGGTCGCGCGGTCAGGGAAGGACCGAATGCGGTCCTGGCGCCCCGGTCGCGGCGCCCGAAGTCCTCGTCGGTGGCATCACCGCCGGAGGTGATCGAGCGTGCGGTGCAGGTGCGGGCCGCGTTGGCTGCGGCCGGGCTGGATCACGGTCCTCTCAGCGTGTTCGACCGGATGCGGGATCTCGGCATGGATCCGCCGTCCCGCGCGACCCTGGCCCGGCATTTTCGGGCCCGCGGGGTGGTGCAGCCAGCTCCGACGAAACGTCCCCGATCGTCGTATCGCCGGTTCGTCTATCCGGCGCCAAACAGTCTGTGGCAGATCGACGCCACCGAGTATCGACTGACGCGGGGCAGCAAGTGTGTGATCTTCCAGGTCATCGACGACCATTCCCGGCTCGCGGTCGCGTCGCATGTTGCCTGGGCTGAGACGAGTCGCGCGGCGATCGATGTCGTGCAGAAGGGCATCATCCTGCATGGCGCCCCGCAGCGATTGCTCTCCGACAACGGGGTCGCGCTGAACCCGTCCCGTCGGGGAGTCAGGGGGAAGCTGGTGGCCTATCTGGAATCGCTTGGGGTCGAACCGATCACCGGCCGGCCTGGCCGACCCACCACCCAGGGCAAGAACGAACGGTTCCATCAGACCCTGTTTCGTTGGCTCGACCGGCAGCCGTTCGCGGAGACCTTGGACGAGTTGCAAACGCAAGTCGATGCGTTCGACCAGATCTATAACACCGAGCGTCACCACCAGGCCCTCGCTGGACGCATCACCCCGCTGCAGGCATGGACCGCGACCCCGAAAGCCGCGTCGCCCGCCCCACCGATCCCCGAACAGCTCCGCGAAGGCAGCGCCACCCGCGTCCTCGACAAGCACGGCGCCATCACCGTGCTGAGCACCAGATTCCGGATCGGGAAAGCGCACGCCGGAGCAAGTGTCTATATCCAGTGGAACCTCCAGACCGTCGCCGTCTATGACGAACGAGGCACCGAGCTGCGCACCTTCCCCCGTCCACCCCACGGCACCCGATACGTCGGCAACGGCCAACCCGCAGGATTCATGGCCGCCCGGCAAGTGTCACCAAAGTCCTGAGACACCAACCGTCACCGATGTCATGAGACAGAAGTGTCACCGATGTCTTGAGACATCACACGCAAACGTTCATGCACGCTCGGCAGAAATATGCACACTCGGCGGGCGCGCCGCTGGCGACCGCGGGCCAAACCTGAAAACCGCACGGCACGCCTGAAAAGGGCGCGCGGGCGAGAGGTCAGCCGCCGATGGCGGACATGGGGCGCTGGGGCTGGAGGAAACCGGGCTCGTCGATGCCGTGGCCGGCGCGCTTGCCGGCGATCGAGTGGATGAGGATCTCCGCGAGGCGCCGGTCGAGCGCCTCCCCCTCGAACGACCCGCCGCGCAGCACCGGCAGCAGGTCGGACTCCTCCCGGGCGAAGAGGCAGTTGCGGATCTGGCCGTCGGCGGTGAGGCGCACCCGGTCGCACGCGCCGCAGAACGGCTGGGTCACGCTCGCGATGATGCCGACCGTCGCGGGGCCGCCGTCGACGGCGAAGAGCTCCGCGGGGCTCGAGCCGCGCTCCCCGAACGGCGTCAGCCGGTACACCGCCGCAAGCTGGTCGTGAATCTCCTGACCCGTCACCATCTGCACGCGATCCCACGTGTGACCCGCGTCGAGCGGCATCTGCTCGATGAAGCGCAGGTGCGCCCCGACGTCGATCGCATAGCGGAGGAGGTCGACGAACTCGTCGTCGTTGACGCCGCGCATGGGGACGGCGTTGAGCTTGACGGGGTCGAAGCCGACGCGCAGCGCCGCGTCGATCCCCGCGAAGACGTCGTCGATCCGGTCCCGCCGCGTGAGCGCCGTGAACCGGTCGCGCTGCAGCGTGTCGATCGAGATGTTGAGCCGCGTGAGGCCGGCGTCGCGCAGCGGCTCGGCGAGCTTGCCGAGCGCGAGGCCGTTCGTCGTGAGGGAGACCTCGAGGCCGAGGCCGACCATCTGCCGCACGACCTCGACGACGTCGCGCCGCAGCAGCGGCTCGCCGCCGGTGAGCCGCGCCTCGGTGACGCCGAGCGAGGCGGCGACGGCGGCGACGCGGACGAGCTCGTCGGTCGTGAGGATGCTGTCCTTCTCGAGCCACGGCACGCCGTCGGCGGGCATGCAGTACGTGCAGCGCAGCGAGCAGCGGTCGGTGAGCGAGATGCGGAGGTCCCGGTGGACGCGGCCGAAGCGATCGACGAGCGACGTCGGGAGTTCGCCAGGAATGCGCGGGGCCTCGACCCGCATCGCACTCGCCTCCGCGCCGGGTTGCGCGGCGCCGTCCGGGGCCCCGAGCGCGGGCAGCGCCGTCGCCCGACCGGCGGGCGCGGGGGCGCCGACCGTCGGGGTGGGCAGCTCGGTGATCGTCATCCGCCGAGCCCCTTCCACGCGGTCGTGCCGTCGGCCTCGACCTGCCGCTTCCAGACGGGCAGCTCGACCTTGATGCGCTCGATGAGCTCGCGGCACGCCTCGAAGGCGGCGGCGCGGTGCCCCGTCGACACCGCGATGACGACCGCGAGGTCGCCGACGGCGAGCCGACCGGTGCGGTGGGAGACGGCGATGCGGATCTCGTCGGGCGCGTCCCCCGGCTGCAGGCGATCCGCCGTCGCGGCGGCCACCTCGGCGGCGAGCCGCTCGAGCGTCGCGTCGACGTCGGGGTGGGACGTGTACTCGAGCGCGACGACGTCGCCCCGCGCGTCCGGGTCGGCGTCGCGCACGACGCCGAGGAAGGTCGCGACGGCGCCGGCCCCGGGATGGCGCACGGCGTCGACGTGCGCCGACAGGTCGAGGGGCGCGTCGACGACGCGGGCGATGCGCACCGCCCCCATGACGTCAGCCATCGGCGTCACGCGCCGCGCCGAGGGCGCGGTCCGAGACGGTCATGGCGGCGTCGAGCATGCCCCTACGGTACGCGGGACCGCTGAAATGGGCACGCAGTCCGTCGGACCGCGCACTGCGGGCGGGCACCTCGGGCCTCAGTCCGTCCGCTTCTCGATGCGGACGATGACGCCCTTCGACGCCGGCGTGTTCGACACGTCCGCCGTCGAATCGAGCGGGACGAGCACATTCGTCTCGGGGTAGTACGCGGCCGCGTTGCGGTACGGGGTGTCGTACGCGACGACCCGGAACTCGGCGGCGCGGCGCTCCTCGACGTGACCGTCCGGGGCCACCCATTCACTGACCAGGTCGACGATCTCGCCGTCGACGACGCCCGCCTCCGCGATGTCGCGGGGGTGCATGAGGACGACGCGGCGGCCGTGGGTGATGCCGCGGTAGCGGTCGTCCTTGCCGTAGATCGTCGTGTTGTACTGGTCGTGCGAGCGCAGGGTCTGCAGCAGCACGCGGCCGAGGGGGATGCGCGGGTACTCGAGCGCGTTCGCGGTGAAGCGCGCCTTGCCCGTCGCGGTCGCGAACATCCGGCCGTCGCGCGGGCCGTTCGGCAGCATGAGCGTGCGGCCCTTCGCGACGCGCTCCTCGAAGTCGTCAAAGCCGGGCACGACCGCCTCGATGTGCTTGCGGATGCCGGCGTAGTCCGCCTCGAGAGCGCGCCAGTCAGCCTGCGGCGCATTCGTCGCAGCTCGCGAGCCACCCTCGCCGAAGAGCAGCTCGCCGATCCGCGCGATGATCGCGACCTCGGACAGCAGGTCCTCCGACGGCGGGGCGAGCCGGCCGCGGGAGGCGTGCACGGCGCCCATCGAGTCCTCGACGGTGACGCGCTGCTCGCGCACCTCGCCGTCGAGCCCGCGGCGGCGGTCGCGGTCGGTGCGGCCGAGGACGGGGAGGATGAGGGCGCGCTTGCCGGTGACGACGTGCGAGCGGTTGAGCTTCGTCGAGACCTGCACGGTGAAGTCGACGTTGCGCATTCCTGCCTCGACGACCTCGGTATCGGGCGTCGCCGAGATGAAGTTGCCGCCGAGCGCCATGAAGAAGCGGACCTTGTCGTCGCGCATCGCCCGGATCGCCTCGACGGTGTCGTAGCCGTGCTCGCGCGGCGACGCGAACTCGAACTCGCGGTCCATCGCGTCGAGGAACTCGGTCGACGGCTTCTCGTAGATGCCGACCGTGCGGTCGCCCTGCACGTTCGAGTGGCCGCGGACGGGGCAGACGCCCGCGCCGGGGCGGCCCATGTTGCCCTGCAGCAGGAGGACGTTGACGACGTCGCGGAGCGTCGGCACGGAGTGCTTGTGCTGCGTCAGGCCCATCGCCCAGCACACGATCGTCTTCTTCGAGTCGATGAGCATGTCGCCGAGGCGCTCGATCTGGCGCTGCGGGAGGCCCGTCGCGGCGTGGACGTCGGCCCAGTCGAGGGCGCGGACCTCCGCGGCGTACTCCGGGAAGCCGTCGGTGTGCTCGGCGATGAACTCGCGGTCGAGGATGTCGCCCGACCGGTCGTCCTGCTCGATGAGGTGCTTGCCGAGCGCCTGGAAGAGCGCCTGGTCGCCGCCGAGGCGGACCTGGAGGAACTCGTCGGCCATCTTCGACCCGACGAGCATGCCCTTGACCGTCTGCGGGTTGTGGAACTTGATGAGGCCGGCCTCGGGCAGCGGGTTGACGGCGACGACCTTCGCGCCGCGCGATTTCGCCTTCTCGAGCGCGGAGAGCATGCGCGGATGGTTCGTCCCCGGGTTCTGGCCCGCGACGATGATGAGATCGGCGTCCCAGAGGTCCTCGAGCGTCACCGTCCCCTTGCCGATGCCGAGCGTCTCGGTGAGCGCGGAGCCGGAGGACTCGTGGCACATGTTCGAGCAGTCGGGCAGGTTGTTCGTCCCGACGCCGCGGATGAGCAGCTGGTAGAGGAACGCGGACTCGTTGCTCGCGCGCCCCGAGGTGTAGAAGACGGCCTCGTCGGGGTCGTCGAGCTTCGCGAGCTGGTCGGCGACCTCGCGGATCGCCTCGTCCCAGCCGATCGGCCGGTAATGGGTCGCGCCCTCCTCGAGGAGCATCGGCTCGGTGAGGCGGCCCTGCTGGCCGAGCCAGTACTCGTCGTGCTCGGCGAGGTCGGCGATGGAGTGCTTCGCGAAGAATGCGCGGTCGACGCGCCGCTTCGTCGCCTCCTCCGCGACGGCCTTCGCGCCGTTCTCGCAGAACTCGGCGGTGTGCCGGTGGTCGCCCTCGGGCCACGCGCAGCCCGGGCAGTCGAAGCCGTTCTTCTGGTTGACCTGGAGGAGCGTCTGGGCGCTGCGCACGAGGCCCATCTGCTGCTCGGCGATGCGCAGCGCATTCATGACCGCGGGGATGCCGACGGCGTGCTGCTTCGGTGCGCCGATCCGGACCTTCCGCTCGTCGATGCCCTCGCGGGGCGCTCTCGTCGCCATGTGATCCTCCTCGGCACGCGGCGCTTCCCCAGCCCGCCTGTGGGACCATTCTACGGAAGGCGGTGATGGGAATGTCCGGGGCGACGACGCAGCAGCTCGTGACGCGGGTCCGGCTCGGGGATTCCGGCGGGAGCCCGCACGTCGACCGCCGCGACGACGCGATCGCCGTCGAGGAGCCCCTCGAGATCCGCATCGACGGCCAGTCCTGGTCGATCACGATGCGCACGCCGGGCGACGACCTCGACCTCGTCGCCGGCTTCCTCGTCGGCGAGGGCGTCATCACCGAGCGGGGTCATCTCGCGTCGCTCGGCCAGGTCGCGGGCGCCGTCTTCGGCAACACCGTGAATGCGCAGCTCGCCCCCGGCGCGACGCCCCCCGCGGACGCGGCGGCGCGCCACTCCGTGACGACCTCCGCCTGCGGCATCTGCGGCACCGAGTCGATCGACGCGATCGAGAAGGACGCGCGGTGGTCGCTCGACGAAGACGAGACCGTCGTCACCCCCGAGGTGCTCGCCGTGCTGCCGGATCGGCTCCGCGAGGCGCAGGCCGTCTTCGACGAGACCGGCGGCGTCCACGCGGCCGGGCTCTTCACCGCCGACGGCGAGCTCCTCGTCGTGCGGGAGGACGTCGGCCGGCACAACGCCGTCGACAAGGTCGTCGGCTGGGCGCTCCAACACGACACGCTGCCGGCGCGCGGCACCGTCCTCCAGGTCTCCGGCCGGGCGTCGTTCGAGCTCGTGCAGAAGGCCCGGCTCGCGGGCATCCCCATGCTCGCGGCCGTGGGCGCGCCGTCCTCGCTCTCGCGCGACCTCGCCGACCGCTCCGGCCTCACGCTCGTCGGCTTCAGCCGCGGGAACGCCTTCAGCGTCTACACCCACCCCCGCCGCGTCGCGGTCTGAGCGCCGGGCGCGACCGGCGTCAGCCTTCGGCGACGCCCTTGAGCTGCTCGAGGCCCTGGTCGAAGACGGGGCCGAGGAACTTCTGCGCGGGGAAGACGAGCTTCGTCAGCGCATTCTGCGTCCCGACCATCCGCCACGTGACGTCCGTCGCCTCGCCCGCCGGGCGCAGCAGGAAGTCGTGCTCGCTCACCGTCTTGAACGGCTTGCGGAACGACACCCGCACGTGCACCCGGCGGTCGTCGGCCTCGGTGATCTCGAGCGTGCCCGCGCCGGAGCGCTTGCCGCGGTACTCGTACACCGCGCCGACGCCGCGCGCCGCGCCCCGATAGTCCCGCTCGAGGTCCGCGTCCTGCTGCTCGAAGGGCGACCAGCGCCGCCACTCGGGGAAGCTCGTCAGGAGGTCGAGGATCCGCTCGGGCGGCGCCTCGATCTCGATGGAACGACGGATCTCGTACTCACCCACGCCTGTCCACCCCCTCGGACGACCCGCTCAGGCGACCGAGTCGACGACCTCCCCCGCCACGGTGAGGTCACCCCGGCGGACGCGGAAGGACGCGACGATGAGGACGACGCCGATGATGATCGCGCCGATCCCGATGACCCACACCGTCGCGAGCGCGGCCCCGGCGGGGTCGGTGATCGCGATGACGGCGATGAGGATGCCGAAGAGGATGTCGATGACGCCCGCGGCGATCGCCCAGCCGCGCGAGCCGCCCTTGACCTTCGCGGCCTGGACGAGCTCCATGATGCCGCCGACGAACGCGGAGATCGCGAGGAACCACAGCAGCGCGAAGACGCCGAGCAGGCCCGCCGCGGCCGGCAGCGAGACGATGAGCACACCGGCGATGACGGTGAGCACGCCCTGCACGATGAGCCAGCCCCAGCCGGAGTACTCCTTGCGCGCGACGATCGCGGCGATGACGACCATGACGCCGTCGACGATCGCGTAGATGCCGAAGACGAAGGTGAAGGCGATGACGGCGAGCGCCGGCTGCAGCAGGGCCGCGACGCCGAGCAGGACGAAGAGGATGCCGCGGATGAGCACGAGCCACCAGAGGCCCCGGATCTGCGCGTCGAGTGCCTGCACCATTGATTGACTCCTATGTCTCGAAGGTCAGTGGACGCGCGATACCGGCGAGTCGGAGGGTCCCGAGGTCCCGCCCGGCGGCGCGTCCAGAGTCACGCTAGCGGGGCGGGGCCGTTTCGAGAAGAGGCGGGGAGGAATGCGCGGGGCGGCCGAGCCGGTCCCTGAGCGAGCAGAGCGAGCCGAAGGGCCCGCCTCACCCCTCCGGCGGGATCGCCTGCTTCGGCAGCTTGCGCACGCGCGGCCGGCGGCGGCGCCGCTCGGGCACCATGGAGCGCATCTCCTCGAGCTTGCCGAAGCACAGCAGCCGGTCGCCGCCCTGCAGGAGCGTGCCCTCGCGCGGGTTCGGGATGACGGTCGTGCCGCGGTGGAGCGTGAGGACCGTGATGTCGAGGTCGCGCAGCCCCGACTCGTCGATCGACTTGCCGACGAAGTCGCCGTTCGCGTGCACGATGAGCTCGGCGACGCCGTAGCCGGTCGAGACGCTGAGGCGCTGGCGCACGTCGATGTCGGGGAAGGCGACGCGGTCGGCGATGTGGTCGACGATCGCGCCGGCGACGTCGAGTCGGGTCGCCTCCTCGATGCCGCGCAGGCCTGGCGAGGAGTTCACCTCCATCACGAGCGGGCCGTCGTCGCCCTCGAGCATGTCGACACCGGCGACCTTGAGCCCCATGATCTGCGCCGAGCGGACCGCCGCCTGCGCGTAGTCGTCCGGGAGGTCGACGGGGGCGACGGTGCCGCCGCGGTGCACGTTCGACCGGAACTCGTCGCCGCGCGCGGTGCGCCGCATCGCCGCGACGACGCGGTCGCCGACGACGAGCGCCCGGATGTCGCGTCCCCGGCTCTCGGCGACGAAGTGCTGGATGAGCACGTTCTGGTTCGTCGAGTGCAGCGTCTCGATGATCGCCTCGGCGACCTTCGAGTCGGGCGCGAGGATGACGCCGATGCCCTGCGTGCCCTCGAGGAGCTTGATGACGACGGGGGCGCCGCCGACGTGCTCGATCGCCGGGCGGACGTCGGCCCGATTCCGGACGAATGCGGTGGCCGGCATCCCGATCCCGTGCCGCGACAGGATCTGCGTCGCGCGGAGCTTGTCCCGCGCATTCGTGATCCCGGTCGCCGTGTTCGGCGTATAGACGTCCATCTGCTCGAACTGCCGGACGACCGCGGTGCCGAAGTACGTGATCGAGGCGCCGATGCGCGGCACGATCGCGTCGTAGTCGCGCAGCTGGCGGCCGCGGTACTGGAGGTCCGGCTCGGGGCCCGTGAGGTCGATCGCGAAGCGCAGCGTGTCGAGCACCTTCACCTCGTGCCCGCGCTGATCCGCCGCGGCGCGGAGTCGCTGCGTCGAGTACGCGCGAGGCGCGCGGGACAGAATGGCGAGTCGCATCGGGGTTCCCCTGCATGATGGGCGGTGTGAAGGATCACCCCCATTCATACACGCCTGCCGGGTGGAGAGAATGGGTGAGCCTGCCGGAGGCCGGGGTGCCCTGGATCAAGGCGAAGCTCGACACCGGGGCGCGTACCTCGTCGCTGCACGCATTCGACCTCGAGGAGTTCGTCCGGGACGGCCGCGAGTGGGTCCGGTTCAAGGTCCGGCCCTGGCAGGAGTCCGACGCCGACGAGGTGCTCGTCGAGCGCCCCGTGCACGATCGGCGGCGCATCCGCAGCTCGTCGGGGCACGTCGAGGAGCGCGTCGTCGTGCGGCTGACGCTCGTGCTCATGGGCAAGCAGTTCCGCGCCGAGTTCACGCTCAGCAATCGCGACGAGATGGGCTTCCGGATGCTCGTCGGCCGGCAGGCGCTGCGCCGCGGCTTCACGGTCGCGGCGGGCGAGTCGTTCCTCGGCGGCCGCCCGCCGAAGGAGGTCCGCCGCCGCAACCGGGGGAAGCCGGTCGCCTGAGCCGCGTCAGGGGGCGGCGAGGGCGTCGGCGACGACGGCGTGGACCGCGGGGTCCCAGGTGAGGGCGCGCGCCCACGGCAGGCCGAGCAGGTCCGCGAAGTAGATGCTGTGCACGTCGTCGAATTCCGCGCGCGCCGCGCCCGGCAGCACCTCGGCGGGGACGAGCTCGGCAAGCGCGCTGCGGCGGGCGACGAGCCCGTCGTGCGGCCAGAGCCGCGCGGTGGCGCCCGGGCTCGGCGCGGTGAGCGCCGTGCCCGCGATGACCGTCACCGTGACACCGTCGAGCGTGACGGCCGCGCCACCGGAGACGAGGACGATCGCGCGAGGCACGCATTCATCCTGGCACCGCGCTCCCCGCCGCTCGATGCATATGTTTGCGCTCCGTGCACATGAAATTGCATAGGGACGGGGCGCAAACGTATGCATCGAGCGGGGTGCGGGGGCGGTCGGTAGGCTCGGCGGATGGGGGACGCGGGGGATGCGCGGGACGTCGGCGGGGAGTTCCTGCCGGGGGATCCGGGGTACTGGCAGCACTGGTGGAATGCGCTCAACGACCGCGACCCGGCGGTCGCCGCGACGGGTGCGCCGTTCCGGATGGAGCTCATCGCGGACAGGACCTTCGCGGAGCGGGACTGGCTCGCCGAGTTCGATCGCGAGATCGTCGCGCACGTCGTCGGCGGCGGGCTCGTCACCGGCCGGGTCATCGTGCCGGAGGAGTCGATCGAGACGCCCGCCGAGGACCTCATCGCGATCGGGCTCACGCTCGGCTTCGAGGTGCGGGCGCTGACGGGGCCGGAGCCGTTCGCGATCTATGACGGGGTGACCGCGGTGCTGCCCGAGCGGGACGACGCGGGCGAGGCCGGGCACCGAGTCATCCGGCGGGCGTCGGTCGTCGGGGCGCTCCAGTCGCTCTTCGACCTGCACTGGGCGGCGGCGATCCCGTGGGACGAGCACAAGAAGGGGACAGCCGGCGTCCTCCAGCTCCTCGCCCGCGGCTGGGACGACGCGCGGATCGCCGCGAGCCTCGGCATCTCGCCGCGGACGGTGAGCCGCCGCGTCGCCGAGGCCATGAATGCGGTCGGCGCGCGATCGCGCTTCGAACTCGGCATGCGGTACGGGTTGTCGCGGCGCGGCTGAGCGCCGCGTCCCGCTCCGCGAGGGAAGGGTTGTCGTCGGTTCAGCGCGGGCAGGCGACGACAACCCTTCCCTCGCGAGCCGGGGAGCTCGCTGGGCGAGCGCCCGCGGCGGTCTCCGGCGCGTGGCGAGAACTCGCCAACAGTCCCCGAAACCCCGGAACTCCGGTACACCTGAGGCCATGGTCAACGTGGACACCCCGGTGGCGCACGCGCCCGAGGACATCAGCATCGACTCGGTCCTCGCCGGCCCGCGCGCCGACGACGGCTACTACGGCCCCGACAGCGTCACGTGGAAGGTCATCTCGCACCCCGCGGCGCTCAACGTCGGCGGCGGCCTCGCCGTCCTCCTCCAGGTGCTCGAGCCCGGCGAGATGTGGCACCTGTCGAAGACGTCCGTCGCGAACGAGGGCGGCGTCGCCGCCGAGTCGCGATTCAAGCGGACCGGCGCATTCCTCATCACCATCAACTTCGGTGACAAGGCGCACGCCGACGCGGCCGCCGCGCACGTCGACCGGCTCCACGAGCGCTCGATCATCCGCGACGAGACGACCGGCGAGGAGATCTCGCGGGCGAAGACGGACGACTGGATGCGCTGGACCCACTGCACGTTCGTGTGGGGCGCGCTCACCGCGGCGCTCGAGTACGGGCTCGAGCTCACCGCCGAGGAGCAGGACCGCTTCGTGCGCGAGCAGCACAAGTCCGCCGAGCTGCTCCACGTGCCGGGCCCGATCCCGTCGACGCGCGCCGAGCTCGACGCCCTCATCGACGGCTGGGGCGAGCGGGCGGCGCTCACCGTCCCGGCGGCGAACATCGCCGTCGCCCTCCGCCACCCCGGCGACGGCCAGGGCCCCATCGCGCGCTGGGTCGCGCGCAACGTCCAGTACGGGCTCCTCGCGCTCCTGCCCGCGTGGGCGCAGCGCCTCTACGGCCTCGACGCGATGACCGAGCGACGAATGCGCGCGGGTCGCCGCTGGATGGGCCGCTTCCTCAAGCTCGCCGCGAAGAACAAGACCATGGACGGCCTCATCGCCGAGGCGACCGAGCAGGCGACGGTGCACCCGTACCGGAAGGTGCGCGGGGATCGTCGCGCCGCCTGAGGCGGCGCGGGCGCATAGCGTTCGCCCAGCTCCCGGGTTAGCCTGAGCCCAGGCGCACGCCGCCGTGCGCGTCCCGCCGAGGCGGGCTGGAGGTGGACTGGGATGACCGAGTATGCATTCATCAGCATCGCGGTGCGCCGCCGCCGCGAGGGGCTGCGGCTCGACGGGGACTACCAGGACGTCATCCGCGAGCGGGCGGCGGAGGGCTGGGCCTTCGTGCAGGCCATCGACCTCAGCGCGCACATCGAGCCACGAATCGACCTCGTCTTCTCACGAAAGGTGCAGTGATGCAGCATCCGCTCCGCGTCCTCCAGGCGCTCACCGTCTTCCTCGCGGGCCTGTACGGGCTCTTCGTCTTCCTCGGCAACCTCATGGACTACGGCTCGAACTACGCGTTCGTGCAGCACGTGCTCTCGATGGACACGACCTTCGAGGGCAACGCGCTCATGTGGCGTGCGATCACCGTGCCGTGGATCTGGACCGTCGCGTACATCGGGATCATCGCGGCCGAGGGCGTCTTCGCCGCGTTCGGGCTCATCGGCGGCATCCAGCTCTTCCGCCACCGCAACGCCGGTTTCGCCGCCTACGACCGTCAGCGGGTCTGGGGGTACTCGGCGTACGGGATGGCCTTCCTCATCTGGTTCTTCGGCTTCATCGTCGTCGGCTCCGAGTGGTTCGCGATGTGGCAGTCGAGCTCCTGGAACGGCAAGGACACGGCGATGCCGCTCGCGATCCTCTTCGCCGTCTTCGCGGCGCTGCTCGCGCTGAACGACACGTCGGCGCGCGGCGACGGCCGGGCCGATCGGGTCGCGGGCTGAGGGGTGGGGACTCGCATGACCGGCAGACGACCCACGGGCGTGACGTTCGTCGCGATCATCGTGCTCCTCAACGGCGTGCTCACGACGATCGGCGCGATCATCGGGCTGACGGGCGGCGGCGACACGGTCTCCTCGATCGTGTCACTCGTGCTCGGCATCCTGACGCTCCTCGTCGCGGCGGGCCTCTTCGGCCGCAGCCAGCTCGCCCGGGTGCTCACGACGATCGTGCTCGCGCTGTCGCTCGCGGGGGCGATCTTCGCCCTCGGGGTGACCGCCGGGACCTCGGCGATGGCGTGGCCGATCATCTCGGGCCTGCTCTCGCTCGTCGGGATCGCGCTGCTATACACGAGGCAGGCGAACGCGTACTTCCGGTGAGGGCGGGAGCCGGGCGGGCGGGCGCCGCGATCGCGAGCCGTGCGCATTCATGAACGGCGGGGATCTTCTCGGTTGGCGGGCGTGCGGAGGCGCAGGCCCGCCACCCGGTGCATGACCCGCCGTTGAGGAATGCGCGGCGCGCACTGTGCGGATGCGCGGCGCGGACTCTGCGGATGCGCGGCGCGTCGGCTCAAGACCGCCGGGACGAATGCGCGGCGCGCGACCTCAGCGCGTCCCGAGCGTTGCGATGAGCCCGGCGAGCAGCGACACGGTCATGGCGACGACGATGGCATTGAAGACGAAGGTGATGACGGTGTGGGTGCGCACCGCGCGCAGGCCCGCGCGGGTACGCGGCGCGGCGGCGGTGAGCGCGCCGGCGGCGGAGATCATGAGCGCCATGGCGAGGAAGTCGCCGAACTCCGGCTCGTCCCCGATGTCGAAGGCGAAGGACTCGCCCGCCGCGTGCAGCCGCAAGTACCGGAGGCCGAACGCGTAGACGACGGTCGCCCACGCCGACGCCGCGGTGAGGAGCGCGACGACGGTGAGCACCGGTCCGCCGTCGCCCGCGCCGTAGACGGCCGCGGCGATCGCCCCCATGAGCGCGACGGCCGCGGCCGCTCAGCCGAGCAGCCTCGCGGCGACGATCCGGGCGGTCGCCTCGGGGTCGACGCGGTGCCCGATCGACTCGGGGACCTCGATGAGCTCGGCGGCGGGCATGGCGTCGGCGAGCCGCTGCGCCGCGGTGGTGAGGATCGGCATGGTCTGGGTGCCGCAGAGGATCGCGACCGGCATCCCGACATCGGTCATCGCATCGGTCGGGCTCGCGACGCGCTGGGTGAGGAGCGTGTCGTAGACGGTCGAGCGCGCGAGCGACTGCGTCGCCGCGTACGCCGGCGAGGCCGCGAACTGCACGATGAACTCCTCCGGCAGCCCGACGGCCTCCCGCTGGAACGTCGTGACGGCGTCCCCAGGTCGGCCGTCGTCGACGAGCGCCTGGAGCCGGTCGGCGAGATCGTCGGCGGGCAGCAGCGCGCCGAAGCGGTACGGCGGCTCGGAGAGGAAGAGGTGCGTCATCTCGACGCCCGCACCAGCGGCGTAGTGGGCGAGGACGGCGCCGGAGGAGTGCCCGAGCACCGCGGCCTCGCCGCCCGCGGCGGCGATGACGGCGGCGAGATCCTCGACCTCGCGCAGCGGCTCGGCGGGCGAGGCGTCGCCGCTGTCGCCGCGCGATCGGCGGTCGTAGGTCGTCACCTGGAGCCCGGCGTTCGCGAATGCGCGCGCCAGCTCGTCCGCATCGCTCGCCCGCGACAGCGCCCCGCTGACGATGACGACCGCGGGGCCGACGCCGACGGTGTGCGTCGCGATCGGGGTGCCGTCGGCGGAGGCGACGAGCTCCATGCCCTCCGGCATCGGGTCGGACGGCTCCAGCGGCGCACCCGCGTCGGGCGGTGTCTCATCCGGGTCGACGGTCATCTGCGGACTCCCGTTCGACGAGGGTGATGAATCGGCTGAGGGTCGCCACCCCATCAGGGGTGACTGGGAAGTGGTCGAGCAGCGCGGGCGAGTGCACGAGGTAGGCGGCCCACTTGGCGCGCGAGATCGACACATTCAGCCGGTTGCGGTTGAGGAGGAAGTCCATGCCGCGCGGCACCTCGGTCGCGTCGGAGGCGGCGAGGCTGACGATCGCGATGACGGCCTCGCGGCCCTGGAACTTGTCGACGGTGCCCACGGGCACCTCGTCGAGTCCGGCGGCGTCGAGCGTCTCGCGGATGAGCTCGACCTGCGCGTTGTACGGGGTGACGACGATGAGGCCGTCCTGGCCGAGCGGCTCGGCGGCCTCGCCCGGTGCGGGCGTCCAGGCGCGCCCGAGATTCTCCCGGACGAGGTCGACGACCGCGGCCGTCTCCTCGACCGACGCCGTCGCATTGCCGGCATGCGGGACCGGGACGGCGTGGAGTCCGGGCTCGATGCCGGCCAGTCCGCGGCCCGCGGTCGTCGCGTGGGAGCGGAGGCGCCCGTCGTAGGCGAGGCGGGAGACGGGACGGGTGACGGCCTCATCCATGCGGCGGCTCTCGGGCAGGAAGTAGCCGTACTCGGGCGGCAGCACGGAGGCCTGGCCGATGATGTGGCCGAGCGCGGAGCCGTCGACCGGCGCGGGGTGTGTCCCCTGGCTCACTTGCGGGAGCTGCTGCGGGTCGCCGAGCAGGAGGAGGCGCTTCGCGCTGAGCGCCGTCGCGATCGTCGCGGCGAGCGAGAACTGCCCGGCCTCGTCGATGACGAGGAGGTCGAGCTGCCCGGCTTCGACGCGCCCCCGGTTCGTCATGTCCCAGGCGGTGCCGCCGAGGACGTAGCCGCTGTCCGCGTGCGCGGCGGCGAAGCCCCGGAACTGCTGGTCGCCGATGACCGTGAAGTTGCCGCTCGTGCCGCCGTCGCCCGGCTTCTTCGCGACGAGCGCGGGGTCGACGCCGCCGTCGAGGACGATGCCGTCGAGGACGTTCTCGATGACCTTGTGCGACTGCGCCGTGACGCCGATCGCCCAGCCGTGCTCCTCGATGAGGGCGCGCACGACCTTGGCGGCGAGGTACGTCTTCCCCGTGCCGGGCGGGCCCTGCACCGCGAGCCACCTGGCGTCCATCGCGACGAGCGACTCGGTGACGGCGCGCACGGCATCGTCGGGCCCGCGCATCGGCTCGAGCGGTCGGTCGCCGACGGGTCGGCGCCGCAGCAGCGCGGACATCGCATCCCAGGGCCAGTCAGGGGCCGCGGCCTGGACGCGAGCACCCCATGCCTCGATCGCGGCGACGAGGCTGTCGGCGCGCGGCGGCGGTCCGGGCGCGAGGTGCGTCGGAAGCGCGGCCCATTCGTCGGCGCCGTCGGGAAGCGTCTCGCTGACGGCGACGCCGAGGTCATCCTGCTCGGGCAGGAGCGCGACCTGCCGCGCCGCTCGGTGGCCCGGCCGGTGGCCGGGGAACGGCGGCGGGTCGTCGTAGAGGAGGAATGCGTCCCCGCCGGGCCGCGGCGCGCTGCTGCCCGGCGCCCACTGGCCGGTGAGCCGGAGATGCCGCCTGGGCCGTCGCTGTCGACCCTCCTTATGCCAGTCGCGGAGGAGCTCGGCGCCCTCGACGCGGAAGATCCCGCGCTGGTCCTCCCACTCGGCGGGCGGCTGCTCGATGCGGTGGTAGTGCTCGTGCCAGAAGGACTTGTGCTCGCGGCGGTGGTAGTCGACCGCTGCGGCGGCGAGCCGGTAGGCGTGCGCGTCCACGTCGCGGTCGGCGGCGGCGGCCTGCTTCGCGAGCTCCTGCAGCGCGACGTCGAGCGCACTCGGCTCGAAGACGGCGTCCTCGCGCTCGTCCGGCGCGATCTCGACGACGGCATCGCGCGCCTCGGGGAGCGACCGCAGCCAGTCGCGCAGGCGCAGCGTCGAGACGCAGTCAGAGCGGTTGTAGTCGGCGATCTCCGTGAGGAGTCGGTCGGCCTCGGCCTCATCGCCGGCGTCGCGAGCCGCGCGGTAGGCGACGTACTGCGTGACGGAGTCCGCCGCATTCGTCACGCCGGCGCGCTCGTCGGCACCCATGTACAGCGGCTCGAGCTTCTTGATCGAGTAGGAGCTCGCGCCGACGCGGAGCGAGGCGGTGACGATCGGGTACAGGTCGACGAGAACGCCGGCGCGCAACAGGTCGTCGACCTCGTCCTCGCCGACGCCGTGGCGGGCGGCGATGGAGAAGAGGTGCGCCTTCTCGTACGCGGCGTAGTGGTGGATGTGCATGCCGGGGTGCTCGGCGCGGCGCCGACGCACCATCTCGAGGAATGCGCGGAGCGCCTCCGCCTCGTCCGCCTGCTCGTGCGCCCACAGCACGTCGAAGCGCTCGTCGGCGTCGACCCAGCCGAAGAGGTAGTCGAGCCCCCAGCGCTGGCTGCCGTCGGGCTGGACCTCGGCGTGCATGGGGTCGCCCTCGAAGTCGAAGAAGAGGTCGCCGGGGCTCGGCGCCGGCAGCCCGGCGATCGGCCGCGGGTCGGTGACGACGACCGGCGGCGGCGCGTGCGGGTCGCCGCCCGAGGCGCCCGCGGCGCTCGCCTGCAGCTCGGCCTGGAGGCGGAGTCGCTCGAATGCGCGGGCCGGGACCGCGCATTCGTCCGGCAGCGGGCTCGTCGCCGCGAGCTGCGTCAGCGTCGTGATGCCGGCGGCGCGGAGCTGCTCGCGGTAGGTGAGCCGCATCCCGGCGACGGTGATGAGGTCGTCGGCCTCGGCGGCGGGGCCCTCGCAGTACTTGCAGCGGCCGTCGACGCTCCAGCGCTCGTCGCCCCAGACGACGGCGGCGCCGTCGGCGAGGTGCGCGTCGATGATGTCGTGCATGCGGGCGCGGCGGCGGCGGAAGACGGGACGGATCTCGTCGATATGCCGGAGCTCGGACGTGTCGTCGCCGAGGATGAGCTCGACCTCGTCGTCGACGGGGACGCCGAGTCGCTCGAGCTGCTCGTGGTACGCGGCGAGCTGCAGGAGGGCGGTGACCTTGACCTTCCGCGCGAGCTTCGTGTCGACGATGCGGTAGCGGCCGTCGGGCTGCCGGACGAAGAAGTCGACGTAGCCGACGAATGGGCGGGTCGGCTCGGTCTCGTCGAACAGCACGCCCTGGAAGATGACGGGCGCGCCGGCGAGGAGCGCCTCATGGGTGCGAGCAGCGGCCGCACGGATCTCCTCGGGGGTGCGGCCGGGTCGGTCGAAGGCGATCAGCCCATCGCCGTGCTCCTCGCGGTAGCGGTCGAGGCGCCGGCGCTCGTGGACGTCGCCGAGCTGCCCGGCTCGGACGAGCATGTCGTCGTCGGGCGGGATGTCGTCCTTGCTCGCGAGCCCGAGCCGCACGTCGAGCACCCGGAGGAACGCGAACTCGCACCCCGACGCGAGCGTCAGGTCGCTCGCACTCGTGACGAGCACGGTGCGGTCGGGGTCGAGGAAGTACATGTGGTCAGTCCCCCGTGTCGTCCCCGGTGTCCTCGGCGCGCTCGGCGCCCCCGGCCGTCTCGAGGTCCGCGAACCGCGCCGCCATCGTCGGATTCCCCCGCGTCAGCTTCTTGATCGTGAGGTCCTCGGCCTTGTCGTTGGCCAGGCGCAGGTTGTTCGCAGACTTGTGGAGGGCCTCCTTCGTCTTCTCGAGGTCCTTGATGGCCTCGTCGATCCGCTTGATCGCCTCGGCGAAGCCGTCGGAGGCCAGTCGCCAGTTGCGGCCGAACGCATTCCTGAACTCGTCGAGCTTCTGCTCGAAGTCGGTGATATCGAGGTTCTGCTCCTGGATGCGGGCGAGCTCGGACTTGACCTGCATCGTCGACTGCGCCGCATTGCGCAGCAGCGTGATGATCGGGATGAAAAACTGCGGGCGGACGACGTACATCTTCGGGTAGATGTGGGAGACGTCGACGATGCCGGCGTTGTACAGCTCGCTGTCGGGCTCGAGGCGCGAGACGAGCACCGCGTACTCGCAGCCCTTCTCGCGTCGGTCCTTGTCGAGCTCCTTGAAGAAGTCCTCGTTGCGCTTCTTCGTCGCGGTCGTGTCCGCCTCGTTCTTCATCTCGAACATGATCGAGACGTACTCGACGCCGCCCGGGTCGCGGTCGCGGAAGATGTAGTCGCCCTTGCTCCCCGTCGACGCGTCGTTGTCCTTGCCGAACTCCGCGGTCTGGAACGCCGTCGCCCGCAGCCGCTCGAACTCGACCTCGCAGTGCTGCTCGAGCGTCTCGCCGAGCATCTTCGTCGACAGCCGCGCCTTCATGTCCTTGAGCCGCTCGATCGTGTCGTCGCGATCCTTGAGCTGCGTCTCGTACTGCTGCTTGAGCGAGGTCTCGCGCAGCTGCTGCTCGGTCTGACTCGACTTGAGGTCGCGGGCGAGGTCGTCGCGCGCCTTCTCGAGCTCGGTCACGGCCTCCCGGACGGCGAGCTGCTGCTCGATCGCGGTGCGCTCGGCCTCCGCCTTGAGGCGGGCGATCTCCGCATCCTTCGCCGCCGCAGCCTTCTCGAGCTCCGCCGTGACCGTCGCCTTCGTGAGCTCGACCGCGGCGGCCTTCTCCTTCGCCGCGGTCTCGAGCCTCTCGTGCAGCTCCTGCTGGAACTCGCGGTCGCGGATCTGCTTCACGATGTCGGCGTAGCCGGCTTCGTCGATCGTGAAGGCCTTGCCGCAGTGCGGGCAGATGATCTTGTGCATGTCGCTCCTTCCGAGCCCCACGGTACGGGGTGGGTCAGACATCGAGGCGCCGGCAGCGCCAGCCCATCGTCTGGCCTGCCCCGGTCGCGCAGTCGACGAGATCCCACGAATGCGCGGCCCAGCGGAACACCGCGTCCTGCTGATATCGGCGCCCGATCCGCAGTGCCCGCGCGTCGCCGAGGTCGAGCACGGCGACGCTCGGCTCCCGGTGCCGCCATTCGGAATCCGCGCCGACCGCGTCGACCCACTCGAACTCGAGATCGTCGAGGACGTCCTTGAGCTCGCTCAGGCGCAACGCGTTGCTGGGATCGTCGAGTGACGCCGAGTCGTACGCCGTGATGATGTGGACGGTCGTGGCGCCCGCGAACGGGAACTCGCCGACCGTCTCCCCGGCCGGAAGCGACTCGACGATCACGGGGCCATCCGACAGCTCGATTCGCACGACCGCGCTGCGGTAGGCCGCCCACCGATCCTGCACTTCAGCCTCCATGCCGCTCATCCGCCGAACCACTCTCGCAGATACTCCCGCAGCCTCACGTCGCCGCCTTTCGCCCCGCTCAGTGCAGTCGCACGCTCACCGCCGGATGGCTCCCACCCACACCCCATCCCGCGCCCGGGTCATGCCGACGTAGAGCACTCGCCGGTCGCGTTCCTCCCGCTCCGCGAGTGACTCCGGGATGCTCTCCGCACCACCGGTGCCTGGGCTGAGCAACTCCCGTCGAGTCCATGGCAGCAGCACCTGCTTGAACTCCAGCCCCTTGGCACGGTTGATCGTGCCGACCTTCACCGCATTCGTCTGCGCGCCGTCGTAGTCCAGCAGCGAGATGGTCGGCACGCCCGCACGGGTGAGGATGGCGGTCGCGTCCTTCACGCGCGCATTGGACGTGCACAGCACCGCAATGTCGCCAAGCCCAGTGTCGAGCGAGCGCGTAACCGATCGGATGCGTTCGACCATTGCGGTCTCGTGTTCGGCAGCTGTCGCGAACACCCGACCGATCGGCGACTCGCCGTGGCGGGCAGCGGGCGTGCTGGAGATCGCGGGGGTGTCAGCACCCTCCTCGATGTCGGCATATCGATCGCCGGAGACGATGAGCTCCGCGCGTTCGAGGATCTCCGCGGTGTTCCGGTAGTTCACGTCGAAGACCACGCCGCGGTTCGCTACGGAGATGCCCGCCTCGGCGAGCGTGTATCCGCCTGGGTAAATGGACTGCTGCCCGTCGCCGATGAGGGTGAACCCGTCGGGCGCGTCGCCGACGAGCGAGTGGAGCATCCGGATCATCGCGAGCGACAGATCCTGCGCCTCGTCGACGATGACCGCCGAGTACCCAGATAGCGGTGAGCGCTGGAGTTCCGCC
The DNA here is from genome assembly GCA_934661165.1 of uncultured Microbacteriaceae bacterium. Classification (GTDB taxonomy): domain Bacteria; phylum Actinomycetota; class Actinomycetes; order Actinomycetales; family Microbacteriaceae; genus 73-13. The sequence continues at coordinate 22,055 of CAKUJB010000014.1, forward strand.
TCGGCGAGCAGGATCTGATCTGGGAAGTCGTTGACCTCGGCACTGCGGAGCGCTTGGTCGTAGGCGGCGAAGAAATCCCACACCGCACGTCGCTGGTTGATGCCAAGGCTGCGTCGGCGCCCTGGACGAGGACAGTTCGCGTATTCGTCGAAGCTGGTGAAGCCCCTGCCCTTGATGACGCTCTCGATCTCCTCGCGCCAGTAGTCGTAGTTGTCCTCGATGGCCGCGAGCGCCCGTCCTGGTTCGCTCGCCCAGGTCTTCTGCAACAGCATGGTCGCGACCCGCCCATCGAGTCTGATCCGCACGCCACGCTCGGCAAGCAACCGCCCCGCGAACTCGTGGACGCCGCTGAACTCGACCCGGTCCGCGACATCAGGTGCCAAGCGCTGCAGCAACGACCTAAGCACGGTGGGAAGTGTCTTCACGAAGGTGGTGACGAGCACGCGTGCGTCGGGGCCGCTCCTGGCGAGCTGCGCCGCGCGGTGCAACCCCACCACGGTTTTCCCGGTGCCGGCACCGCCGCGGATCCGGCAGGGGCCGTTGAAGGAGCGCAGGATCAGCTTCGCCTGGTCCGGGTGGAGGAAGGTCATCCACTCTTCAATCGGCGCCGACAAGAGGCTCTCGAGGATCGCTGCCTGCACCTCCTCCTCGCTCGGGAGGCCAGGGATATCGAGCTCGTCGGGAACGGTCTCCACGACGGGCTGCGGGAGCGTGACATTGATCGGAGCGGGCGCTGAGACTGGCGGGAAGAAATCAACCGCCGCCTGCAGCACGCTGTCAATCGCGACATCGCTGAGCCGCTGACCGGGGCGGGTCAGGTGACGAAGGATATCTGCGTCCCCGACGACCTCGACCCCGCCGACCTCGGCATGCACGTTCTTGCGCCCCGCCCAGGCCACCACGACATGCACCTCCGCCGGCGCCAACCCGATATCGGCGAGAGCTGCGCGGGTGGTCTCGAGCAGCGACTCCAGGTTCTCGAACGTCTCGGTGACATCCTCCTGATCCCGGTAGACCCGACCGGCCGCGATGGTGATGTCGCGCCATGCCTTTGTATCAACGATCCAGACGCCGCTCGGCCCGATCACCACGAGGTCGACCTGCGCCGTACGCGACTTCGGCCAACGCCGGTCGGCGAGCAAGTGGTACCCGGCAGCGGCCAGCGGTGCCAGCGCGCGAGCGGTGCGCTTCTCCGTCTCGGCGGCGATCAGGAAGTTCTGCAGCCGCGCGCGTTCCGCCTCAGCCGCCGCGAGATGGGCGTCGACCCTCGACCGCGCCCGTTCAGCCTCCTGCCGTGCAGATTCGCCTGCCCTGGACATCGTCACCCCCTGAGCTCAGGGTAGCGAGTGGGTCGGGCGCGCAGCTCTCCCGCAACGACTGACCCGGGAGTGGACCACTTCGACATCACAAGTGCAGGTTGTATGAGCTGATCCGCGCGCTCCGCGAATGTCCGAGGTGGAGCGTAGCTTGATGCTGCCGCAGCCAGCGGCTCGCAACCCGAAGGCAAAGGAGCCGATCGTGCGAGTTTCCCCGTATTACTCAATCAACCAGGCCGATCCCGACGTGCATCACGTCTTCGACAACTGCCCGAGCGGGCAGCAGATCCCGCCCCACAACCGTCGCTCCGGTACCAACGGGTGGCCACTCTGCAAGCACTGTCGGGACATGTAAAGGCACGGGATCCACGCCGATAGGCTCTGCCTATCGGCGTGGATCTCAAGGTTTTGGCGTCCTCTTTCGCGATCAATATTGCGGAACGTCATATTTTCTATGACGATTGTCGATATGGAACGAGACTCGGCGACGGTGCTGCGC
>CAKUJB010000015.1 GCA_934661165.1 uncultured Microbacteriaceae bacterium
TAGAGGAAGATCATGCGCAGCGGGTCGTCGCTCGGGGCGATCGCGGCGATCTCGGCGACCTTCGCGTCGATCTCCGTCGCGAGATGCGCGGCGAGGGCGTCGCCGGCCTCGGGCATGCCGACCGCGGCGCCGATCTGGCGCGCGAGCTCGGCGATGCCCTCGAAGGACGAGTCGGCGGTGACGAAGACGACGGTGATGCCCGCGTCGCGCAGCTGCTCGACGACGTCGCGCGGGCCGATCGAGCCGTCGGTGATGACGAGGTCGGGACGCAGGGCGATGACCGCCTCGCTGCTGACGGTGTGCCCGCCGACGGTGACGAGCGGTAGGTCCTCGGTGCCGGCGAACGTCGTCGAGACGTCCCGGCCGACGAGCCGGTCGGTGAGCCCGAGCCCCGCGACGGTCGCCGCGACCGAGCCGGCGAGGTCCATCGCGATGATCCGCTCGGCGCTGCGCACGGTCACCTCGCGGTCACCGCCGAGGTCGTGCGAGGTGACGGTCGCCGGCAGCCGCTGCGGCCAGTCGCCCTCGAGCACGGGGATCGCCGCGTCGACGAGCAGCGCGGTCGAAGGGCCCTCGATGCCACGGGGGTCCGCCGGGACGTCGAGCTCGGCGAGGGGCGCGACGGGCGTCGTCGCGACGGGCGTGGCCATGTCGGCACGCGAGCCGCCCGGCCCGGCGCAGCCGACGAGGAGCAGGGCGGCGAGGAGGCAGGCGCCCGCGGTCGTGAGGCGGCGTCGGAGGTGCACGGGGACTCCAGGTCGGTGGCGGTCCGGGCACCGCGCGCCCTGCGGACGACCGGCGAGACCGTTGGTTAGCTTAGGCGATCCTAACCTGACAAGCTCAGCGTGTGCGCAGGGCCGGGCGTGGGCCTTGCGATAGCATCCGATGTCGGTCCGGCCGTGCCCGGGCCCCACAGCACCCACGGAGCGCACCACACACATGGCCAGGCAGAAGGACCGATTCGACAAGGTCCCGCGCGAGCGCGGACGCATCGGTGCCCATCGTGGCCCGCGCCGCCGCGGCGGCGGCTGGCTCGGCGTCCTCGCCGTCATCGCCTCGATCCTCGTGCTCACCATCGGCTCGCTCTTCGTCATGGACCGGATCCTCGGCATCGAGGTCGGCATCCCGTGGCTCGCGAAGCCAGTGCCGACCGCCGCGGCGACGCCGACCGTGCAGCTGCCGATCATCGTCGACCCGGCGACCGAGCTCGACCCGGCCCGCGGCGTCGAGATCATCGTGCTCAACGGCACGCCGCTCAACGGCCTCCAGTCGACGGTGCTCAGCGAGCTCCAGGCGGCCGGCTGGCCCGTCGTGCGCGCGGCGAACGCGGGCGACCGCGAGCTGCTCGACACGATGATCTACTTCAAGAACCCGGACGAGGAGGACGTCGCCCGCGGCCTCATCGAGGCGCTCGGCGTCGGCGAGATGCACCTCGCCGGTCGCGACGACTTCTTCGGCGGCACGATCATGATCGTCCTCGGCAAGGACCACCCCTACTGCCTCGCCGATCCGCTGTGCGCGCCGCCGCCCGTCGAGGAGACCGACGCCCCGGCCGACGGCGCCGAGGGCTGAGCCCGCCCGCTCGTCGCCCGCTCTGCTGACGAGCGAGGAATGCGCGGCCGCGTCGCACATTCGTCCCGCCCTCCGATGCTTTGCACTCCCAGTGGTCGAGTGCTAACGTCGACTCTGGCACTCGGGTGTGTCGAGTGCCAGGCATTCAGCCGTCAAGTTCGTGACGTCCGGGAGGGACGAGAAACACAATGGCGAAGATCATCGCTTTCGACGAAGAGGCCCGTCGTGGCCTGGAGCGCGGCCTCAACACGCTCGCCGACGCGGTCAAGGTGACCCTCGGCCCGCGGGGCCGCAACGTGGTCCTCGAGAAGAAGTGGGGCGCCCCCACGATCACCAACGACGGCGTCTCGATCGCCAAGGAGATCGAGCTCGACGATCCCTACGAGAAGATCGGCGCCGAGCTGGTCAAGGAGGTCGCGAAGAAGACCGACGACGTCGCCGGTGACGGCACGACCACCTCGGTCGTCCTCGCCCAGGCGCTCGTCAAGGAGGGCCTGCGCAACGTCGCGGCCGGCGCCGACCCCATCAGCCTGAAGCGCGGCATCGAGAAGGCGACCGCTGCGGTCGTCGATGCCCTCATCGCCCAGGCGAAGGAGATCGAGACGAAGGAGGAGATCGCCGCCACCGCGTCGATCTCGGCCGGCGACCCGGAGATCGGCGAGCTCATCGCCGAGGCGATCGACAAGGTCGGCAAGGAGGGCGTCGTCACCGTCGAGGAGTCGAACACCTTCGGCACGACGCTCGAGCTCACCGAGGGCATGCGCTTCGACAAGGGCTACCTGTCGGCGTACTTCGTGACGGACCCGGAGCGCCAGGAGGCGGTCTTCGAGGACCCCTACATCCTCATCGTCAACTCGAAGATCTCGAACATCAAGGACCTGCTCCCGATCGTCGACAAGGTCATCCAGGCGGGCAAGCAGCTGCTCATCATCGCCGAGGACGTCGAGGGCGAGGCCCTCGCGACGCTCGTGGTCAACAAGATCCGCGGCATCTTCAAGTCCGTCGCCGTCAAGGCGCCGGGCTTCGGCGACCGCCGCAAGGCGCAGCTGCAGGACATCGCGATCCTCACGGGCGGCCAGGTCATCTCCGAGGAGGTCGGTCTCAAGCTCGAGAACGCGACGCTCGACCTGCTCGGCCGCGCGCGCAAGGTGGTCATCACCAAGGACGAGACCACCATCGTCGAGGGCGCCGGTGAGACCGACGCGATCGCCGGTCGCGTCAAGCAGATCCGCCAGGAGATCGAGAACACCGACTCCGACTACGACCGCGAGAAGCTCCAGGAGCGCCTCGCCAAGCTCGCGGGCGGCGTCGCCGTCATCAAGGCGGGTGCGGCGACCGAGGTCGAGCTCAAGGAGCGCAAGCACCGCATCGAGGACGCCGTGCGCAACGCGAAGGCCGCCGTCGAGGAGGGCATCGTCGCCGGTGGTGGCGTCGCGCTCATCCAGGCATCGCAGAAGGCGTTCGAGAACCTCTCGCTCGAGGGCGACGAGGCGACCGGGGCGAACATCGTCCGCGTGGCCGTCGAGGCGCCGCTCAAGCAGATCGCGCTCAACGCGGGTCTCGAGCCGGGTGTCGTCGTCGACCGCGTCCGCAATCTGCCGCATGGCCAGGGCCTCAACGCGGCGACCGGCGAGTACGTCGACATGCTCGCGGCGGGCATCAACGACCCGGTGAAGGTCACCCGCTCGGCGCTGCTCAACGCGTCGTCGATCGCCGGCCTCTTCCTCACGACCGAGGCGGTCGTCGCGGACAAGCCGGAGAAGACCCCGGCCATGCCGGCCGGTGACGGCGGCATGGGCGGCATGGACTTCTAGTCCGCTCCCCTGGACAAGAGGGCGGCGCCCAGTGGGAGCCGCCCTCTTGCATTCCCAAGCGAGCCGAGAGGCGCGGGGCGGGCAGGGGTGCTGTCGGCAGCGCTGGCCGGGTCTGGCGGGCGTCCGTTGCGGAGCAGCGGACGCGGGTGCGCTGCCGACAGCACCCCTGCCCGCCCCGCGCAGTCCCTCAGGCGAGCGGCAGCCAGACGCGGAAGGTGGCACCGCCGCCAGGGGTGTCGAGGATGTCGACGGAGCCGTGGTGGGCCTGGACGATGGCGGCGACGATCGCCAGGCCGAGGCCGTTGCCGCCGGTCTCGCGCGCGCGGGACGTGTCGGCGCGCCAGAAGCGCTGGAAGATCTTGTCGCGGATCTCCGGCGGCACGCCGTCGCCGTGGTCGATGACCGCGAGGACCGCGCGGCGCGTGGCGGCGTCGACGCCGATGCCGATCTCGATCGGCGAGTCCTCCGGGGAATAGCGGATCGCATTCGTGACGAGGTTCGCGGCCACCTGGCGGATCTTGTTCTCCGCGCCGAGGACGACCGCCTCGAGGTCGGGCGCGGGCGCGCCGAGCTCCTCGGGATCGGGGAGGACCTCGATGGGCCGGGTGCGGCGCTGGAAGACGCGCGCGAGAAGGGGGATGGGCCGCGTCGGCGTGGGGCCGACCGCGGACTCCGGCTGGGGGAGCGTGATCGGCCGCGTGAGCGTGTTCTCCGCGTCAGGGACGGGCATGGGCGTGCCTGGGGTGTCGGCGGGCCGGACCTCGCGGATGGGGCCGGCGGTGAGCGTCTCGGAGTCGATGCCGATGACGGCGACGGTCCGCTCCGGGTGCCCGGCCATGGCGTCGCGTGCCGCGTCGTGGGCGATCGGCACGAGGTCGACGGGCGCGAGCTCGAGGGGCTTGTCGGTCTGGTCGAGTCGCGCGAGCTCGAGGAGGTCCTCGACGAGCTCGGCCATCCGGACGGCCTCCTTCTCGATCCGGTCCATGGCCTGCGCGACGTCCTCGTCCTTCGCGAGCGCGCCCATCCGGTAGAGCTCGGCGTAGCCGCGGACGGTCACGAGGGGGGTCCGCAGCTCGTGCGAGGCGTCGCCGACGAAGCGCCGCATCTGCTCGATCGTCCGAGCGCGGTCGGAGAAGGCGCTGTCGATGCGGCCGAGCATCCGGTTGAGCGAGCGGGTGAGGCGCCCGACCTCCGTGTTCGGCGGCGCCCAGCCGAGGCGCTGCGAGTAGTCGCCGTCGGCGAAGCGGGCCGCCTGCGCCTCGAGGCGCCTGAGCGGCGCGAACGTCGTCGTCGCGAGGAGCCGGGTGAGCGCGCCGCCGAGGATGATGACCGTGAGGGCGAAGAAGAGGAAGACGGCGCCGAAGCGGTTGACGGTCTCGTCGGCGTCGGCGAGGTCCATGCCGATCGCGAGGACGGCGGTGCTGCCGTTGACCGAGACGACGACGGGGGTGAGCAGGAGCCGCCACTCGGTCGAGCGGTCGACGCTGCGCAGCGTGATCGTCGGGGTGCCGGCCGGCAGCGACGCCATGTCGAGCGCGGGCCAGTTCGGCTGGAGCTCCTCGCGGACGAGGTTGTCGTCGAGGAGCTCGCCCTCGAGGGAGATGACGCCGAGGTAGTACGGATTGAACGGGGAGGCCTCGCCCTCGATGTACGCGTCGGCACTGCTGAGCTGGATGGTGCCGTCGACGCCGAGCTCGCCGAGGGCGACGTAGAGCTGTCGGTCGACCTGCTCGATGAGGTACCCGCGGAGCACGGCCATGGTGCCGAGACCGGCGACGACGAGCCCCGCGGTGAGCAGGAGGACGGTCACGCCGGTGATCTTGGTCCGGAGCGAGATCGCGTCCCAGCGCTGGGCGAGCTTGTCGTGCATGAGGGTCTCAGGCTAGCCGCGGCCCGCTGGACGCGCGCCGATGGCGCGGCCCCCGATCAGCCCTTCGCCTTGAGCATGTAGCCGAAGCCGCGCTTCGTCTGGATGATCGGCTCCTCGGTGTGGGCGTCGACCTTGCGGCGCAGGTACGAGATGTAGCTCTCGACGATGCCGGCGTCGCCGTTGAAGTCGTACTCCCACACGTGGTCGAGGATCTGCGCCTTCGACAGCACCCGGTTCGGGTTGAGCATGAGGTAGCGCAGGAGCTTGAACTCGGTCGGCGACAGGTCGATGTCGTGGCCATTGACGGTGACCTCGTGCGTGTCCTGGTCCATCGTCACCTCGCCGACTCGGATGATCGACTCGTCCTCGACCTGCATCGTCCGGCGGAGGATCGCCTTGATGCGCGCGACGATCTCGTCGAGGCTGAACGGCTTCGTGACGTAGTCGTCGCCGCCCACGGTGAGGCCGGTGATCTTGTCCTCGGTGTCGTCCTTCGCGGTGAGGAAGAGGATGGGGCTCGCGTACCCGGAGGCGCGCAGCCGCTTCGTCACGCCGAAGCCGTTGATGTCGGGGAGCATGACGTCGAGGATGATGAGGTCGGGCTCTTCCTCGATGACGGCGGAAATGGCCGCGGCGCCGTTGCCGACCGCGCGGACGGCAAAGCCGGCGAAGCGCAGGCTCGTGGTGAGCAGGTCTCGGATGTTGGGCTCGTCGTCGACGATGAGGATTCGGGGTCCCGTGGTCATGACATCCACCTTCTGATCGTTCGCCGAGCGCAACCTGTGCTCAAGATCAATGTTACCTGTGAACGCGGCGCAGCGCGGACTTGACAACCGGAGATCGGCTCCTCACAATGGCGTATCGGAAGTATTCGTCACGTATTAATAGAGTACTTTCGCAGTCGCAGGATCAGAGAGGATTCCGATGAGCATGACCGTCGAGACGCCGCTGGCGCCGTATCCGGCCACCTATCCCGAGGTCGCGGGTCGCCCGACGCTCCTCGAGGAGGCGAAGAAGCTCGAGCCGATGCTCCGCGCTGCGGAGGACACCATCGAGAACGAGCGGCGCATCCCGGACGAGATCACCGACGCGCTCTACGACAACGGCATCTACCGGGCGTTCATGCCGCGGGAGATCGGGGGACTCGAGGTCCACCCGCTCGAGTGGCTCGACGCGGTCGAGGAGATCTCCCGCGTCAACGGCTCGGTCGGCTGGCTGTGCATGCTGCACTCCGGCCAGACCTTCCTCAAGCCGGAGGTCATGGAGAAGCTCCTGGCCGAGGACCGCTGGATCATGGCGTCGAACGTCGGTCGCGCCGGCGGCAAGGCCGTCCGCGTGCCCGGCGGCTACCGCATCACGGGCCGCTGGTCGTTCACGAGCGGCTCCCCGGAGGCGAACTGGCTCTCGGGTCGCTCGATCCTCTATGACGAGAACGACGAGCCGGTGATGAATGAGCGGGACGGGCTCCCCTGGTTCGTCACCGGGCTGTGGCCGGCCTCGGATGCCACCCTCATCGACACCTGGGACGGGCACGGGCTGCGCGGCACGGGCTCGGGCGACTTCGAGGTGAAGGACATCTTCGTGCCGCGTGAGATGGTCAACGAGGCGGGCATCTGGAAGCGCCCGTATGACCGGGCGCTTTACCGCTACTGGTTCAACGTGCTCGCGCACGGCGCCCACGCCCTCGGGCTCGCGAGGGCGGCGATCGAGGAGTTCACCGAGCTCGTGCACATGTCGGCCCGCCACGGCTCGTACCGTCAGGCGAAGCTCGGCAAGGAGCAGATGCACCAGATCGCGCTCGGCAAGGCCGACACGATGGTGCGGGCCGCGCGCGCCTATCTCTGGGAGCTCGCCGCCGAGGCGTACGACGACGCGGTCGAGCAGTGGCCGGTCAACTATGACCTCCGGGTGCGCCTCCAGGCCGCGCTCATCAACTCGGTGCACGTCTCGCGCGAGGCGATCGACATGATCTTCCAGCAGGCCGGCGCCCCCGCGGTCTTCCGCGGCCGCCGCCTCGAGCGCATCCACCGCGACATCCTCACCGCGGCGAACCACGCGCTCATGGCCGAGGCGGCCTTCGACCGGGTCGGGCAGTACATCATGTCGAAGGACCTGCCGTCCGGTCCGGAGATCGAGATCGGCGGCATCGGCTTCATCCCCGGACCGCACCCGCAGCACGAGCGCGTCATGCCGTCGGAGGAGTGGCTCAAGCAGTTCTCGGGCAAGCAGGGCTCGCAGGGAGCGTAGATCGGCGCGTGATGCACTTGACGGCCGCCGTGGTCGTCCGGTTACGATCGAATAGATACAGCACCTAGCATCCAATATTGATACGTCTGGAGCATGCCTCCAGGTCAGGTAACAACGGAGTTCACCTTGTCATCACTCACCGTGCGCGCACTGCACAAGCACTTCGGCGACTTCCATGCGATCAAGGGCGCCGAACTCGAGGTGCAGGAGGGCGAGTTCGTCACCCTGCTCGGCGAGAGCGGCTGCGGCAAGACGACGACGCTGCGATGCGTCGCCGGTCTGGAGAGCCCGTCCTCCGGGCGCATCACGATCGGTGAGCGCACGGTGTACGACGGCGAGGCGCGCATCGAGGTGCAGCCAGAGCGGCGCGACACCGGGATGGTGTTCCAGAGCTACGCGCTGTGGCCGCACCTGACCGTGATCGAGACGATCATGTATCCGCTCAAGCGGCGCCGGGTCCAGCGCCAGGAGGCGATCCGCCGCGCGCTGGAGATCCTCGAGATCGTCGGGCTCGAGCAGTTCGCGAACCGGCCGGCAACGTCGCTTTCCGGTGGCCAGCAGCAGCGCGTCGCGCTCGCCCGGGCCGTCGTGAGCCGGCCGCAGCTCATGCTGTACGACGAGCCGCTGTCGAACCTCGACCCGTCGCTGCGCCGTCAGGTCCGCGACGAGATCCTGCGCCTGCACGGCATCGGCGGCACGACCTCGGTGTACGTCACGCATGACCTCGAGGAGGCGATGCACCTCAGCGACCGGATCATCGTCATGCAGGCCGGCCTCCTCGAGCAGTCCGGCACGCCCGCGGAGATCTTCGCCCGACCGACCAATGAGTTCGTCGCGAAGTTCGTCGGCTTCGAGAACCTGCTGCCGGCGACCGTCACCGAGGTGGGCGGTGGGCAGATCGAGTTCCGCTTCGCCGACTCCGGTGACACGGCGACGCTCCCGTCGAGCTCCGCCGGGCTCCCGGTCGCGGTCGGCGACGAGATCCGCGTCGCGTTCCGGGCGGCGAATGCGCTGGTCCACGACGAGCGCTCGACGAGCGGCCCGTCGCGGCTCGAGTTCCGCGGCGTCATCGAGCGGGTCGACTTCCTCGGCTCGCGCAACGAGTACCGGATCGCCAGCGGCGGCTCGTCGCTGCGCGTCGCCGAGTCGGAGCGCGCCTACCGGCTGCAGACCATGCAGCGCGAGGCCGGCGCGACGGCGTGGGTCGAGATCGACGCCGACCTCGTGTCGATCTTCCCCGTCGCGCGGACCGCCTCGACGCCCGACGCCGAGCCCGAGCTCGTCGAGGCGGGATCGAGCGCATGACCGGGCCCTCGACGCGCGCGCTCGCGAACTGGGACAAGCCCTCTCGCGTCCCGGCGGACTGGCGTGGCGAGCGGCTCGTTGGCAAGATCCTGCTCGGGCTCGCGATCCTCGTCCTGTTCATCCTGTTCCTGCTGCCGCCGCTGACGATGGCGATGGCCGCGTTCCGGGTGGGCAACCTCGCCGGTCAGGGCGAGTGGTCGATCGTCCCGTTCATCGAGACGCTGAGCCGGCCATCGACCTGGATGGTGACGCTCAACTCGATCGTCCTCGCCGCCGCATCGAGCTTCGGCGCGCTCATCATCGGCACATTCCTGGCGTGGGTCGCGGTGCGCACGACGACGCCGCTCAGGCGCTGGATGACCCCGGTGATGGCCGTCATCCTCGTCATCCCCTCGCTGTTCTACGGCCTCGGCTGGTATCTCGTCGTCAACGGCAAGGCCGCGCCGGTCAACATCTTCATGCGGGAGGTCTTCGGCATCGAGGGCTCCCCGTTCGGCTCCGGCTGGCCGATCATGCTCGTCGTCGTCATCGGCTACGTCATCCCGGTCGGCTACCTCTTCATGGTCGGGCCCATGGCGCGGATGGATGCCGCCCTGGACGATGCCGCACGGATGAACGGGGCCACGCGCAGCTCCGCGTTCTTCACCGTGACGCTGCCGCTGCTGCGCCCGACGATGTTCGGCGTCTTCGTGCTGATGACCTCCTACGGCTTCAGCGCATTCGAGCTGCCGCTGCTGTTCGGCATCCAGGCCGACATCCACGTCTTCTCGACCGCGGTGTACACGACGCTCACCGCCAACGAGGCGATCCCGAACTACGCGGGGGCGAGCACCCTCGCGCTCATCCTCATGCTGCTCGTCGTCGTGCTCGTGCTCATCCGGGGGTGGATCCTCGGGGGCCGAAAGTTCTCCACGATCACCGGCAAGGGATTCCGTCCCGAGCCCAAGAGCTACGGCCGCATCCAGTGGGTGTTCGCCGCGGTGTTCATCGTCGTCATCTGCTGGGCGGGCGTCATTCCGCTCGTGCAGATGATCCTCGGCTCCTTCCAGCCGCTGTTCGGGGTGTCGCTGGGCTTCACGACGCTCAACTACGAGAACGTGCTCGGCGACCGCAAGACCGGCGGGCTCATCACCTTCACCCTCATCCTCGCGGCGATCGGCGGCTTCCTCGCCGCGACCATCGCCCTGGTGATGAGCCACCTGTCGGTGCGCGGCGGACGGTTCATCCGCTTCTTCAACCAGGCGGTGAGCTGGGCGCCCGTGGCGATCCCCGGCGTGCTCGTCGGGCTCGCGCTCATCACCGCATATCTGCCGGTCCCCGGCCTGCGCAACCTCATCGGCACGCCGATCATGCTGCTGCTGGGCTTCATCGTGGTGGTCACCCCGATCGCGACCCGGGCGGTCGAAGGCGGCGTGCTGCAGATCTCCGGCGAGCTCGAGGAATCCGCGCGGATCTCCGGGGCGTCGAAGTTCACGACGTTCTTCACCGTCGTCCTGCCACTCGTGCTGCCGAGCTTCCTCGCCGGCTGGTTCATCGCCGGCATCGGCGTCGCCGGCAACCTCAGCCTGCCGGTCCTGCTGTCGTCCCCGACGATGCAGACCGTCGCCGTGCAGGCCTATGACCTCTACCGCCAGGGCTACGCCTCCGAAGCCGCGGCACTGTTCCTACTGCTCATGCTCACCGTCGGTGTCGTCGGTGCCATCGCCTGGGCAGTGGTCAAGGGAGGGCTCCGGGTGCTCAACCGGACCCGTCACTCCCGCATCGAGCGAGCAATCACCATGAAAGGTCGTGTCGCGCATGTCTAACCGCCAACGATGGCTCCCCGCAGCTGCGCTCCTGATCCCGCTGGCCATCCTGGCCGGCTGCGCAGCAGAGCCCGCCCCCGCCCCAGCCCCTGAAGAGTCCTCCCCCTCGGCCGAGTCGCCCTACGGCGGCGCGCTCGGCACCCCCGAGGAGGAGGCCGCCTTCCAGGCGCTCTACGACGAGGCGATCGCCGCCGGGCAGACGCAGGTCGTCGTGTATGGCCCGCCGCCGGCGCGCGCCCTGCTCGACACCTTCCACGCGCGCTTCCCTGGCATCGAGGTGACCTACCAGCAGCTGCAGTCCGCGGAGCGGCTCGCGAAGCTCGAGCAGGAGAAGCAGACCGGCAACTTCGTCGCCGACATCGCCTCCGACGGCCGCACCCCGGTGGTCTCGCTCGGCGTCGACGGCTGGTGCCAGCCGCTCGACCAGATCATGGCCGTCCCGGCCGAGTGGCTCGGCGTCGACAACTCCGTGCAGTTCCAGCAGGTCGCCGTCTTCGGCATGGCGGTGAACACCGACCTGCTCGACGTCGCGGACGCGCCGAAGAGCTGGCAGGAGCTCACCTCCGCCGAGTGGGCCGGCAAGGTCGTCATGGTGACGCCCGCCGCCGGTGGCGCCGCCGCGTTCACCTTCGCCCAGATGGACCACCCGGAGGCGAACAACACGAAGTACGACGGCATCAAGGAGGGCATCAAGGAGAACGTGACGCTCGTCGCGAAGGACGCGCTCGTCCTCCAGGAGGTCGCCTCGGGCAACTACCCGATCGGCGCGCTCGCCTACTACCCGTACTTCGTCGAGATCAAGGCGCAGGGCGCCCCGATCGAGTTCGTGTTCCCGTTCGCCGAGGGCGGCGGCAACATGTGGACGAAGTCGGCGCAGTGCCTCCTGAACGACTCGCCGAACCCGCTCGCCGCGTCGCTCTACATGTACTGGGAGTTCAGCAACGAGGGCCAGCAGGCGCTCTCGGACGCGGGCCTCTACCCGGTCATGCCCGGCACGCCCGGCCCCGGCGGGCTCCCGCCGCTCGACACCGTCGAGCTGCTCGAGCAGCTGCCGGACATCGAGGCCATCTCGGCCTATGGCCCCTACGTGCAGGACGTCATCGCGTTCTTCACGGAGTGAGCTGAGACGCATTCGTCCCGGGGCCGGCTGGTCCCGGGACGAATGCGTCTGCACTGAACTAAGGTGGCGTCTGTCCTGACGGCGTCGTCACGACGACAGACGAGGAATGGGTGGGAGTCGCGTGAGCGAAGAGAGGTCCGGTCCGCAGGTATCGACGACGGTGGACCGGGCGGGCGCGCTGCTCGATCTGCTCGCCGCCAACCCGGAGGGCCTCACCATCACGGTCCTCACCCGGCATCTCGACACGCAGCGCGCCCCGCTGTACCGCATCCTCGAGGCGCTCATCAAGCACCGTCTCGTGCGCCGCGACGAGCAGAAGCGCTATCTGCTCGGCGTCGGCACGCTGGAGCTCGCGCGTGCGTTCTCCGCGCAGTTCCCCGCCGGGGTCGACCAGATGCTCGCGGAGCTCGCCGACGAGACCGACACGACGGCCTCGCTCGTGTCCGTCGAGGGCAACGTCATGACGACGATCGCCGCGCGGACGCCGAACACGAACTCGGCGCACGTCTACACCCCGCCGGGTTTCCAGCACCCGCCCGGCCCGCTCTCGATGCGCAACGCGCTCGCCGCGCTCGAGCCGCCGCGGGACGACGACCCCGACGAGGTCAAGGAGGCGCGTCGCCTCGGCTACGCGGTCGGCCGCGGCCGCGTCGTCCAGGCGCGCTATGGGATGTCGGCCGTCGTCCCGGGACACCCCAGCCTCATCCTCGCCCTCGTGTCGCTCAACGAGCTCGACCACGAGCGCCTCGCCCGGCCCGTGCTGCGCACGGCCCAGCTCATCGGGCTGACGCTGCGCTGAGTCCTCGCGGATCCGCGCGGTCCGCAGCGTCGCGCATTCCTCACTCAACTCGACTTGCCGATATGATGGAACGATGAATCCGCCGAGTGATCCGGGCGCGTGGCCCGAGGTGCAGCCGCTGTACCAGGTCAAGGCCGACATGTTCAAGGGCCTCGCGCACCCCGTGCGCGTGCGCATCCTCGAGCTCCTCGCCGCGGGCGACGAGGTGCCCGTCACGACGCTCATGGCCGAGACCGGCCTCGAGCCCTCCCACCTGAGCCAGCACCTCGCGGTGCTCCGGCGCCACCGACTCGTCGTCTCGGAGCGCCGCGCGAGCTACGTGTACTACCGCCTCGCCTTCCCGGAGGTCGCCGACCTGCTCACGAGCGCCCGCTCGCTCCTGCTCCTCGCGCTCGAGGACGCGCACGGGCGGCTGCGCGCCTCGGAGGCGCTGCCGGCGATCGGTGCCGACGGCGCCCGGCCGTGACCGGCTACCTGCGGCCGCTCCTGCCGGGCCGCGACGACTACGCGCAGCTGTCGCGCACCTGGCGCGGCGACCTCCTCGCGGGCCTCACCGTCGGCATCGTCGCGCTGCCGCTCGCGCTCGCCTTCGGCGTCTCCTCGGGTGTGAGCGCGGAGGCGGGGCTCATCACCGCGATCGTCGCGGGCCTCGTGGCCGCGATCTTCGGCGGCTCGCACATCCAGGTGTCCGGCCCGACCGGCGCCATGGTCGTCGTGCTCGCCCCGATCGTCGCGCAGCACGGCGTCGGCGCCGTCGCGACCGTGAGCCTCCTCGCGGGCCTCATCGTCCTCACGACCGGCCTGCTCAAGCTCGGCCGGCTCATCACCGTCATCCCCTGGCCGGTCATCGAGGGCTTCACGCTCGGCATCGCGATCATCATCTTCCTGCAGCAGGTGCCCGCCGCCGTCGGCGTCACCGATTTCCACGGCCAGGACCATTCGACGAATGCGCTCGTCGCGGCGATCCAATCGCTCGCCCTCGCCGACCCCGCGACGCTGTGGTGGTCGCTCGCGTGCGCACTCGCGGTCGCGTGCATCATGGTCGGCTTCCAGCTGTGGCGCGAGCAGTTCCCCGGCTCGATCGTCGCGATCATCGTCGTCGCACTCGCGGTGTGGGGCCTCGGGCGCACTGGCTCGGCCGTCCCGGTCACGCTCATCGGCGAACTGCCCGCGAGCCTGCCGGCGCCCTCGATCCCGGCGCTCGACGGCCCCATGGTCGTCGCGCTGCTCGGCCCCGCGCTCGCCGTCGCCGCCCTCGCGGCCATCGAGTCGCTGCTGTCGGCCCGGGTCGCCGCGGGCCTCGCCGACACGGGCGCGTACAACGCGGACCGCGAGCTCGTCGGCCAGGGCCTCGCCTCGATCGCCTCCGGGCTCTTCGGCGGGATGCCCGCCACGGGGGCGATCGCGCGGACCGCGGTGAATGTGCGCAGCGGCGGCCGCACCCGCCTCGCGTCGATCACGCACGCGCTCGTGCTCCTCGCGGTCGTCTACCTCGCAGCGAGCGTGGTGAGCCAGATCCCGCTCGCGGCACTCGCAGGGGTGCTCATGGTCACGGCCGTGCGGATGGTGTCCTTCCGCACGGCGCGGACCGTGGTCTCGGCGAGCCGGGCCGATGCGGTCATCTTCCTCGTCACGGCGGGGATCACCGTCGCATTCGATCTCATCATCGCCGTCATCGTCGGCGTCGTGTGCGCCGCGGTCATCGCGCTGCGCGCCCTCGCCCGGTCCGGGACGGCCGTCCGCGAGCCGCTGCCGGGCGAGCCGGTCGAGGGGGACGAGCACATCGCGCTGTTCCGCCTCGACGGCGCGATGTTCTTCCTCGCCGCCGAGTCCGTCGTCGCCGCGGTCGAGCAGGTGCGGGATGTCGAGGTCGTCATCGTCCGGATGTCGATGCTCGGCGAGCTCGACGCGACGGGCGCGCGGGCGATCACCGAGATGGTGCAGGGCCTCGAGCGCCGGGGCGTCACGGTGCTGCTCAAGGGCATCCAGGAGCGCCACCTCCCGCTCGCGCGCCGGGTCGGTGTGCTCGCGTCGCTGCGGCACGAGCGGCACCTCTTCGATGACCTCGGCGCCGCGATCACGCACGCGCGCGACCACGTCCGCCGCGCGCGCGAGGCCCCCCGCGCCCCCCATTCCCCCTAGCCCCCCTCTATGCATACGTTTTTGCCGGGTGCACACGTTTTTTCGTATGCACGCGGCAAAAACGTATGCACCGGGCGGATGCGCGGGGCGTCGGGAGGTGAGGCGCGGTGGGGCCGTCAGGGGCGGCGGTTCGCGCGGGAGCGCCGCACCGCGAGCATGATCGTGAGCACGATCATGAGGACGAGTGCGATCGGCAGCCCGAGGAACGGGATGTAGTAGACGAACATGTAGAGCGCGCCGTCGAGCCAGCCGCCCGCGGAACCGGCCATGAGCACGATGAATGCGATGACCGTCAGCACGATGATGCCCACGAAGATCGCGGCGAGGATCCGCTCGGGTGTGCCGAGCGCGGGGCCGTCGGTGTCGTCTGCTCGGCTGCCGGTCGTCTTCGCCACGGATGCAAGCCTAGTCGGGTCGGATAGAATCGATCGGTCCCGGCATCGGGGCGGGCGAACCAGGGAGTCAGTCAGCATGCCGACCGGCAGAGTCAAGTTCTACGACGAGGACAAGGGCTTCGGGTTCATCCAGTCGGATGACGGGCAAGAGGTCTTCCTTCACGCGACCGCCGTGCCCGACGGGGCCGCGATCAAGAGCGGCACGCGGCTCGAGTTCGGCATCGCCGACGGCAAGCGCGGCGCGCAGGCACTGTCGGTGCGCGTCCTCGACGCGCCGCCGAGCCGCGTCGCGCTGCAGCGCAAGCCGGCCGACGACATGGCCGTCATCGTCGAGGACCTCGTCAAGGTGCTCGACTCGATCGGCGGGGGACTCAAGCGCGGCCGATACCCCGAGCGCGCGCATGCGGCGAAGATCGCGGCGATGCTCCGCAAGGTCGCCGACGAGCTGGACGCCTGAGCCCGTGGCGAAGTCGTCGCAGGTCCAGGACATCGCACACGCCGCGCTCCTCGAGGTGACGCCCGCGGCGACCGTCGGCGCGCATGTCGCCGAGGCGCCGCGCGCGGAGCAGCCCGAGGGCGCCGAGCTCATCGACGTCGTCTTCGAGAACACGCAGCCCGGTTACCGCGGCTGGTCGTGGGTCGTCACCGTCGCGATCGTCGACGGCGAAGCGCCGACGGTGCTCGAGCTCGGGCTGCTGCCCGGCGAGGACTCGCTGCTGTCGCCCGAGTGGGTGCCCTGGTCGGTGCGCCTCGCCGAGTGGCAGGCGCAGCAGGCGGAGCTCGGGGCGGCGGGGGAGCCAGCCGCGGACGAGGAGTCGGACGACGACGAGGAGTCGGATTCGTCGGATGACGACGATGACGATGACGATGACGATGACGATGACGACGACGACGACCTCGACGATGAGGACGACGACGATCTGATCCCCGACCCCGATGACGAGCCCGTCGGCAGCATGCGCGAGGGCGACATCGACGGCGTCGACATCGACTCCCTCGACAACGCGTCGGTCGACGAGGAGGAGTAGTCCTCCCGACTCCCGCTCGCTCAGGGACCGGAAGCGGCCTAGAGGGCCTCGACCACGTACTCGATCGCGCCGATGAGGGTGCGCACGTCATCCGGCTCGATCGCCGCGAACGTCGCGATGCGCAGCTGGTTGCGGCCGAGCTTCCGGTACGGCTCGGTGTCGACGATGCCGTTCGTGCGGAGCGCCTTCGCGATCGCCGCCGCGTCGATCGCGTCGTCGAAGTCGATCGTCGCGACGACCTGCGAGCGATCCGCGGGGACCGCCGCGAAGGGGGTCGCGTAGGGGACCCGCTCCGCCCATTCGTACAGCGCACCGGAGGACTCCCGGGTGCGGGCGTCGGCGAAGGCGAGGCCGCCGTTCGCGCGGAGCCAGTCGACCTGCGCCTCCATGAGCAGGAGCGTCGCGACCGCGGGGGTGTTGAGCGTCTGCTCGAGCCGTGAGTTCGTCACGGCCTGCTGCAGCGAGAGGAAGTCGGGGATGTAGCGGTCCGAGGCGGCGATCCGCTCGATCCGCTCGATCGCCGCCGGCGAGAAGAGGCCGAACCACACGCCGCCGTCGGAGGCGAAGTTCTTCTGCGGCGCGAAGTAGTAGACGTCGGTCGCCGCCGCATCGAAGTCGATGCCGCCCGCGGCGCTCGTCGCATCGACGACCGTGAGCGCGCCGTCGGCCTGCGCCCGCTCGATCGGCGCCATGACGCCCGTCGAGGTCTCATTGTGCGGGTAGGCGTAGACGTCGATGCCGTCGAGGAGCTCGAGGTGCGCGCGCGAGCCCGGCGCCGCCGTGACGACGTGCGGCGCCTCGAGCCACGGGGCGCTCGCGGCCTTCGCGAACTTGCCGCCGAACTCGCCGAAGCTGAGGAACTCGCCACGGCGCTCGATGAGCCCGAAGGCGGCCGCGTCCCAGAACGCGGTCGAGCCGCCGTTGCCGAGGAGCACCTCGTAGCCGTCGGGGATGCGGAAGAGGTCGGCGAGGCCGCCGCGGATGCGACCGACGAGGTCCTTGACGGGCGCCTGCCGGTGCGAGGTGCCGAGGAGTCCCGCGTGCGCGTTGAGGTGCGCCAGCTGCTCGGGCCGGACCTTCGAGGGTCCGCAGCCGAAACGGCCGTCGGCGGGGAGGAGGTGGCCCGGAATATCGATGGTCGGCACCGGTTGATTCTACCGAGGCGATACTCTTGGTCTCGCCGGGCCAATGGAGGAGTGCGCGTGACCGATCTCGTCGACACCACCGAAATGTACCTTCGGACGATTCTCGACCTCGAAGAGGAGCAGATCGTCCCGTTGCGCGCGCGGATCTCCGAGCGCCTCGGGCACTCGGGTCCGACCGTCTCGCAGACGATCGCGCGCATGGAGCGCGACGGCCTCGTCCAGGTCACCGACGACCGTCACCTCGAGCTGAGCGAGGAGGGCCGTCGTCGTGCCGTCAACGTCATGCGCAAGCACCGCCTCGCCGAGCGCCTCCTCGCCGACGTCATCGGCCTCGACTGGGAGCTCGTCCACGACGAGGCATGCCGCTGGGAGCATGTGATGAGCGAGCAGGTCGAGCGCCGGCTCTACGAGATGCTCGGCGAGCCGACCGAGTCCCCGTACGGCAACCCGATCCCGGGACTCGAGGAGCTCGGCGGACCGACCGCGCCGGCCTTCATGTCCGGCGTCATCGGCGTCGTCCACGCGCTCGCCGCCGGTGACGGCCCCGTCACCGCGCGCGTGCGCCGCCTCGGCGAGCCGCTCCAGGTCGACATCGAGCTGCTGGAGGAGTTCAAGGACGTCGGCATCGTGCCGGGCGCCGAGGTGACACTGTCCCGCGAGGGCACCGAGATCCGCATCGCCGTCGGCGATGCCGCCCTCATCGTGAGCCAGGAGACCGCGGGTCACGTCTTCGTCGAGGCCTGATCCGGCGAGGACGAATGCGCGGGGCGCGTCCCGCATTCCTGTCGCGGCATCGAACGGCCGGTGAACGGTGACGGACGGGAGTGTCGCGTGCAATGAACTTGGCGTGCGCAGGCGTATCCTGAGACCCGCAGCAGACACCTCGTGACGGGAGGACGGGATGGGCGACGCGCTCGGCAGCCCAGTCGTGGTCCCGTCCTGCGCGCCGAGCGGCCAGCCCTCGTCCGCCTTTCGGATAGTCCGGGCCACGAGGTAGCCGGGATGCGCACGCTCGTCCTCAATGCCGGCTACGAACCGCTCGCGGTGGTGTCGTACAAGAGGGCGCTCGTGCTCGTGCTGCATGAGAAGGCGACCGTGATCGCCGCCGACGAGGCCGACCTCGTCCGGTCGAGCACGAGGTGCTGGGCGCGGCCGTCCGTCATCGTCCTCCGCAACTACGTCCGGATCCCCGGCCGGCAGGTGCCGGTTTCCCGCCGCGGCGTGCTCCGCCGGGACCGGCAGCGGTGCGGCTACTGCGGCAGCCATGCGACGACGATCGACCACGTCCTCCCGAGGTCGCGCGGCGGCAAGGACTCGTGGGAGAACCTCGTCGCCTGCTGTCTGACGTGCAACAACGTGAAGAGCGATCGCACCCCCGCGGAGATGGGTTGGACGCTCCGCGTGCGACCGAAGGCCCCGCACGGCCCGATGTGGCTCGTGCGCGGCGTCGAGCGCCTCGAGCCCGACTGGGGCGCGTACCTGACCGCACCGGTCGCCGCATAGTGCGCGGGCCGTTCGGCCGCCGTCGTCGGCGCGCCACCTTCGCGCGTCCGGCACGCGGCCCTCGCGCTCCTCGACAACTCTCAGGTTCCCTGCGTATCGTGGCCCGGTCGCATCCGTGCGAGACCGACCCACCGACGCCTGGAGTTCAATCGATGCCGGCTGCGAGCAGCGTGCAGCGCCCGATCATGGGCGCGCTCGTCTTCGCAGTCGTCGGCGGTCTCGGCGTCGTCTCGATGCTCCCCGGCGCTGGCATGGTCCCCGCGGCACTCGCCGACGAGCTCGACGTCGCTACCGCCGTCGCGATCGAGGCGCCGCCCGCCGCCGCCGAGCGCGCCGACACCGACCCGCAGGCGATCCAGCTCAACGACGCCGTGCAGCTCACCGCCGCCGCCTCGGTCCGCGACGCCTTCGACGCGCAGTCGGTCGCCGCGCAGCGCGAGGCGCTCGCCGCGGGCTACCGGACGACCTTCATCGCGACCCCCGGCTACATCGGCGACGACTACCCGTGGTCCGGCATCACGTGGGGCCAGTCCTCGCTCAACTACACGATGGGCCAGTGCACCGACTTCGTCGCGTGGCGCCTCAACCGCGACGTCGGCTCGTACGGCGAGCCGTGGGCGCTGCCGTGGAGCGTCCTCACGCCGAACGGCGGCAACGCCCGCGACTGGCTCGGCGCCTGGGAGGGCCACGGCTGGATCACGAGCACGGAGCCCGTGGTCGGCGCCGTCGCGTGGTTCGGCTACGGCGCGAACCACGTCGCCTACGTCTCGGCGGTCAACGGCGACGGCACGATCCTCATCGAGGAGTACAACTGGGACGTGTCGAGTGGCTACGGCGCCCGGACGATCGCCGCCTCCTCGATCACGATGTACCTGTACCCGCCCGGGTAGCGAGCAGCCGCCGACGCTTCAGCACATCAGGCGACGCCGAGGGAGTATGGCGCCAGCGCGGCCAGCAGCTTCGGGTTCGGACCGCTCGTGTAGTAGGCGCCCTCGTCGAGCCAGGACTTCGTCGTCAGGTACGTCGAGTGCGTGCGGCACAGCTCGACGAGGAGGTCATGCTGGATGAGGAACCAGACGTTCGCCTGCGTGGCCTTGTCCTTGAGTTTGAAGGCGATGTGCAGGCCCTTGCCCTCGTACTTGCGCTGAATCTCGAGCCCGCCCTTGAGCTGCACCTTGAGCGTCTGATCGGCGTCACGGCGGTAGGCGAGGAAGTCGGCACCCTGCCAGTCGTCGGCGAGCTTGATGCAGGTGAAGCCGTAGTCGGCGAGGAGGCCGGCGACCTTCTGGAAGTTGTAGATCTCCTGCTGCTTCGAGCCGAGCTGCTGGTAGCTCACCTTCGGCGGGAGGTCCGGGTGCTGGATCGCGCCGCCGGTCATGGACTCACCGTAGCGCGGGTGTACAGCTCGGCAGGCTTGCCGCGGGCGCCCTTGCGCCACTGGCCGGTGGCGACGAGCAACGGCAGCATCGAGCGGCGGAAGGTGTCCCGGTTGAACCGCTCGCCGAGGACGGCTTCGTGAAGGCGCCGCAACTCGAGGATCGTGAACGCACCGGTGGGCTCGCCATCCCACGAATCGGCGAGCAGGCGACCGGGGTCCGGGAGGTGTCGGTACGCGCCGCGCAGGTCGTCCGCCGCGTAGTCGATGATGACCTCGTGGTCGTATTGGAGGTCGCCGACCGCTGCAACCGGTACGAGTCGGGTGCGGTCCGTCAGCGGGATGCGATCCGCCCGCACCGCGGCGACGTGCGCGACGGACAGCACCCAGCCACGGTCGTCGCGCATCGGATCGTCGAACACGTGGAGCTGGCGGGGCTGGAGGCCCTCGACCCCGGCCTTCTCCTTGAGCGATCGCCGCACCGCATCCGCGAGAACTTCGCCTTCGTGGAGGAATGTGCCGGGGAGCCGCCACTGTTCGGTCGCTTTCCCTCGGACGGCGTCGTTCGTCAGGGTGAGCAGCACGTTGAGCTGATCGTCGACGACCGTGAGGACGGCAGTGTCGACGGCGACGGACGGGCGAGGGTAGTCGTCGAATGTCTTGCCCGCCGAGTCCCGATACGGCTGTCTCGATCGCGCCATGCGTCTATGTTAGGCGGGAAATCGTCCAATATCGGTGGTCGGGTGCATACTGATGTCGGAAGCGATATAGACGAGAAATGAGCGAAAGAATGACGCAGAAGATCCTTTACATCGACATGGACGGCGTGATCGTCGACTTCGAGTCGGCGCTGCCTCGGCTCGACCCTGCCGTGCGGGAGCAGTACCGAGGCGACGAGGACAAGATCCCCGGGCTCTTCGCGCTGATGGACCCGATCGCCGGTGCGATCGACGCGGTCACCGAGCTGACCGGGCTCTTCGACACCTACGTCCTCTCGACGGTGCCCTGGGGCAACACGTCGGGCGCGACCCAGAAGATCGAGTGGATTCAGCGGCATTTCGGCCACGAGAAGGGGACGCCGCTCTGGAAGCGCGTCATCCTCTCGCACCACAAGCACCTCAACCGCGGCGACTTCCTCATCGACGACCGCCCGCGCAATGGCGCCGCCGAGTTCCCCGACCACAACCCCGGCGGCGAGTGGATCGAGTTCGGCTCCGCGCGCTTCCCCGACTGGCCCACCATCGTCGACTACCTGAAGGAGCGTGCCTGATGCCCACTCGCCAGAACGCCTTGATCGCCAGCACCGGACAACTCGTCAGCTCGGCGCGCATGACCGCGCTCGCACTCGGAGGAGAGCTGGCATGCGAATGCATGGTGTGCGATCTCCCGGAGGACGCGGACCACGGCCCGGTCGAGTGGAAGGTCGTGCTGTTCTTCCCGGGTCCGTACCCGAAGCCCGGTGAGGCGGCGATGCTCCTGTGCGAGCACTGCAAGGAGGACTGGGTGCACGGTGAGTGGGACCCGCCGTACGACAGCTTCATCGCGATCCAAGTGGTCCCGGTCTGAGGAGGTGACCAATGCAGTTCACGGCACAACAGCTCGACCGCGCCGCGGGATCGATCGTCGGCATGGCCGTCGGCGACGCGCTCGGATCGCAGTACGAGTTCGGCCCGTCGCACCCGGACGACTTCATCCCCGAGTTCGGCGTCAGCGCCTTCGGGCACGCGCCCGGCGAGTGGACCGACGACACGTCGATGGCGATCCCGATCCTCCAGGCAATCGCCCAGGGCGAGTCGATCCGCTCCGCCGACACACTCGGCTGGATCGTCGCAGGGTGGGATGCATGGTCGAAGACGGCGAAGGACGTCGGCACCCAAACCCGCCAGGTACTCGCTCGCATTCGCAGCGTCCACACCGAGGAGTCCGCCCGCGCCGCCGCTGCGGCGAACCACGAGCAGACCGGTCGCAGTGCCGGGAACGGGTCCCTAATGCGGACGGCCCCGGTCGCCCTCGCCTACCTCTCGGATGGCCGCGAGGGTCGACTCGCGGAGGCGGCAGGGCGCGTCGCGCAGCTCACCCACTGGGAGCAGGACAACGTCGACGCGACGATCATCTGGTGCCTCGCGATCCGGCATGCGATTCGCACCGGCGAGATCGACGTCCGCGCACAGGCCACCGACGAGCACTTCCAGACGCCCGGCGTCGGCCCCGCATCGCTCGATGGCGGCTTCCGGGACGACGACCGCGCTCAACGCTGGTCGGACATCATCGACATGGCCAGCGACGCCCATCCGCGCCAGTACCGGCATGGCAACGGCTGGGTCGTCAAGGCATTCCAGGCCGCGCACTCCGCCGTGCACCACGCGACCGACTTCCGGAGTGCCATTCACCGTGCCATCCAGGGCGGCGGTGACACTGACACCGTCGCCGCTATCGCGGGAGCCCTCGCCGGAGCCAGGTGGGGGGTCTCCGGCATCCCGCTGTCCTGGCAGCGCCCCATCCACGGCTGGCCCGGCCACGACGTGAACGACCTTGTCCGGCTCGCGATCCTCGCCGCGCGCCGTGGAGCGTCGGACCGTGCCGGCTGGCCCGCTGGCGACTCTGTGCTGAATCCGCACTTCCGCCACACGCCCCCGGTGCGCCATCCGCACGACGACGGTGTCTGGCTCGGCTCCCAGTCCGCCCTCGCAATGCTCCCGCCATCGGTCTCCGCCGTCGTCTCGCTCAGTCGCCTCGGCACCCGCGAAGTTCCGGACGGCATCGAGTCGATCCGGGTGTGGCTCATCGACACCATCGGCAAGAACGTCAACCTCGAATGGACGCTCGCCGACGCGATCGACGTCATTGCCGAATTGCGCGCTGAGGGCCGCGAGGTGTTCGTCCACTGCGCCGAGGCCCGTTCGCGGACGCCGGCCGTCGCGGCGCTGTACGCCGCACGCCACTGCGGCGCCGACCTCGACGCGGCGTGGGCCTCCCTCGACGGACGTCGCGGCAGTGGCGTCCTCCCGTACTGCGACCCCACTCCGTTCATCCGGGATGCGGTCGCCCGCATCGTCGAGGCAGGTGCATGAAGCCGGCCGCCCGGCGAGCCGTGGGCCCACTCCGGTAGGCTTGAGGCCGCGCCTCTGTAGCTCAGTGGATAGAGCGCCTCCGTCCTAAGGAGGGCGTCGGGAGTTCGAATCTCTCCAGGGGCACC